>CACHDJ010000001.1 GCA_902578525.1 uncultured Pelagibacteraceae bacterium
AGCAGATGCTACAATGATTTATGTACCTGCTAAATTTGCTGCTTCAGCAATTATAGAAGCTATAGAAGCTTCAGTTGAACTTATAGTTTGTATTACTGAAGGGATACCAGTTCAAGATATGATCAAAGTTAAACAAAAGTTAAAAAATTCAAAAAGTAGATTAATAGGACCTAATTGTCCTGGTATAATTACACCGGATGAATGTAAAATTGGAATTATGCCTGGTAATATTCATAAAAGAGGATCTGTTGGAATTGTATCTAGATCAGGAACTTTGACTTATGAAGCAGTTGCTCAAACAACTGAGAATGGTTTAGGTCAATCAACTTGCATTGGTATAGGAGGTGATCCTATTAATGGAACAAACTTTATAGACTGTTTGGATTTATTTTTAAATGACGAAGAAACGCAATCAATTTTAATGATTGGAGAAATTGGCGGTTCTGCTGAAGAAGAAGCAGCAGAATTCATTAAAAATCATAAAATTAAAAAGCCTATAGTAGGATTTATAGCTGGAATAACAGCTCCTCCTGGAAGAAGAATGGGTCATGCAGGTGCTATTATTTCAGGTGGAAAGGGCGGAGCATCAGATAAAATAAAAAAAATGGAAGATTGTGGTATCATAATGGCAAACTCTCCATCTAAGATTGGAAAAACTTTGTTTGATGAATTGTCTAATTGAAAATTAATATTTCAGTAATATACTTATTAATTAATGTCGCTGACAAAAAATTTAGAGTTTGAAAAAACATCATTTTTAACAAAAACTAATAGTGCATTCATTGAAGAAATGTATTTGAAGTTTATAAATAATGATCCAACTTTACCTGATAGTTGGAAAAAATATTTTAATGAAGTTAGTGATGAATTTAGTGTCGTTATTAAAGAAATAAATGGTCCATCATGGGGACCACCTTCAAAAAAAATTCCAATAAATGAAATTATTGAAGATAAAAATGTAAATTTAGATTTAAATGAACCAGGTATCGTTAAATCAAATGCTTATTCAATCAAGGCTGTTGCAATGATTAGATCTTATAGGCAACGAGGACACTTAATTGCAAAATTAGACCCTCTAGAAATGTTAAAGTCAGATTATTTAGATGAACTTCATCCAGAGTCCTATGGATTTAAAAAAGAAGATTATAGAAAAAAAATTTTTTTAGATGGAGTAATAAATAAACAATATTCAAACGTCAAAGAAATACTTGAGTTTTTAAGAGAAAAATATTGTGGCTCACTAGGCTTTGAGTATATGCATATTTCTAATCCTACCGAAAGAAAATGGTTTAGAGATAGGGTGGAAAAAACAGATGACTTTAAATTTACTAAAAATGGTAAAGAAGCAATTCTGAATAAATTAATACAGGCGGAGGGTTTTGAAAAATTTTTACATACTAAATATGTTGGTACAAAAAGATTTGGTCTTGATGGTGGTGAAAGTTTAATACCAGCTCTTGAACAAATAATTAAGATAGGCGGACAATCGCAAGTAAAAGAAGTCAAAATTGGGATGTCACATAGAGGTCGATTAAATGTTTTGGCTAATGTACTGCAAAAATCTTATAAACGAATATTTAACGAATTTGCTGGAGAGATAAGCTCAAAATCTGAAGATGACACTGGAGATGTTAAATATCATTTAGGAGCATCGTCGAATAGGGAATTTGATGGAAACTCCGTTCATGTTAGTTTGACTGACAATCCATCTCATTTAGAAGCTGTAAATCCAGTAGTATTAGGACAGACAAGAGCTAAACAATATTTTCATCAAGATAAAGATAGAAAAAAAGTAATTCCAATATTAATTCATGGAGATGCTGCTTTTGCAGGTCAAGGAGTTGTGGCTGAGTGTTTTGCTATGTCAGGACTACCAGGACATAACACTGGAGGAACTATTCATATAATCATTAATAACCAAATAGGCTTTACTACCAGTCCAAGGTTTGCAAGATCATCACCTTATCCATCAGATGTAGCTAAAATGGTTGAAGCTCCCATAATTCATGTAAATGGAGATGATCCAGAGGCAGTCGTTTATGCAGCAAGAATTGCGACTGACTTTAGGTTAAAGTTTAACAGAGACGTAGTTATTGATCTAATTTGTTATAGGAGATTTGGCCATAATGAGGGAGATGAACCATCTTTTACACAACCACTTATGTATAAAAAAATACGTTCACACCCATCCCCTGTAAAAGTTTATGGTGAAAAATTAATTAATCACGGAGTAATTTCAAATAATTATTTAGCTGAGTCAATTAAAAAGTTTAAAGAATTATTAGACGACCAGTTTAAAAATGCAAAAAACTATAAACCAAAAATTGAGTGGTTTGAGGGTACTTGGTCTAGGTACAAACCTGAAAGAGGTAAAGATAAAAGAGGTGTTACAGGCTCTGATACAAAGAAGTTGAAAGAAATTTCAGACAAGATTAATACAATTCCTAATGATGTAAATATCCATAAAACTATTAAAAAAATTTTAGATAATAGAAAATTAACAGTATCTAATGGTAAGGGAATTGATTGGTCTTCTGCAGAAGCTCTTGCCTTTGGTTCCTTATTAGAGGAAGGCTATCCTATTAGATTAGTTGGTCAAGATACTGGAAGAGGAACTTTTAGCCAAAGACATTCAGTTTTAAGAAATCAATTAAATAACTCAAGATATATACCTTTAAATAATATATCCAAAAAACAAAAAAATTTTGAGGTAGTTGATAGTTTTTTATCTGAGCTAGCTGTTTTGGGTTTTGAATATGGCTATAGTTTAGTAGAACCAAATACACTTACAATATGGGAAGCTCAATTCGGTGATTTTGCCAATGGTGCTCAAGTAGTTATTGATCAATTTATTGCATCTGGAGAAAGAAAATGGTCAAGAGCTTCAGGATTAGTAATGTTATTACCTCATGGATATGAAGGACAAGGACCTGAACATTCTTCTGCTAGATTAGAAAGATTTCTACAACTGTGTTCTAATGATAATATGCAAGTTATGAATTGTACTACTCCCGCAAACTATTTCCACGCTTTAAGAAGACAAATGCATAGAGATTTTAGAAAACCATTAGTTATAATGACACCAAAATCATTATTAAGAAATAAATATTGTGTTTCCGATCTAGATGATTTTAATAAAAAAAATTCTTTCCATCGTGTTCTTTGGGATCATGCTAATGACCCTAAATCTAAAGGATTTATAGAATTAAAGAAAAGCTCCAAAATGAGAAAAGTAATTTTGTGTTCTGGTAAAGTTTATTTTGATTTACTAGAAGCTAGAGAAAAATTAAAAGTTGATGATGTAGTTTTATACAGAATTGAGCAGCTCTATCCATTTCCAGCAAAAGCACTTGTAAAGGAACTTAAGCCTTATGCTAAAAATGCAATATTTCATTGGTGTCAAGAAGAGCCAAAAAATATGGGAGCCTGGTTTTCAGTAAGAGACTATATCCAATGGACATTGGATAGTATAAAAGCTAATAATAATAAAATTTCTTATATAGGAAGAAGTCCAGATGCATCCCCAGCAACAGGCTATGCAAAAAGGCATATTTCTCAGCAAAAAGAAATTATTAAAAAAGTATTTGAATAAATGAAATGAGTGAAAAAATTATAGTTCCAGTTCTTGGAGAGAGCATTACTGAGGCGACAGTGTCTAAGTGGTTAAAAAAAGAAGGTGATGCAGTTGAAGCAGATGAGCCAATAGTAGAATTAGAAACTGATAAAGTAAATTTAGAGGTACCATCACCAGTAAGCGGAGTTTTATCAGAAATCAATTTTAAAGATGGTACAGTTGTTGAAGTAGGTGCTTTATTAGGTTCTGTATCAGAAAATGGAACTGGTGAAATTAAAAAAAAAGTTGTTAAAAAGACTAATCCATCACCTCAAAAAGATAACATTGTAAATCTTGAGTTATCTCAGAAGGAACCCAAAATTTTTGATAAAAAATCAAATGGAGATTACTCAAATGAAAAACCATTAGTTTTAAAAAATGAAATCAAAGAAGAAAAAATTTTGGATAAAAAAAATGAAAATGAAACTTTATCACCAGCAGTTAGAAAAATTGTAGTTGAAAAAAATATAGATATTCAATCTGTAAAAGGCTCTGGCAAAGAAGGAAGAATTTTAAAAGGCGATTTAATAAATTTGATGGGAGATAAACCAAAACCATCCGAGAGAAAAGCTCAATATGGTCAAGAAGAAAGAATTAAGATGACCAGATTGAGACAAACAATTGCAAAAAGATTAAAACAAGCTCAAGAAAACGCAGCCTTGTTGACCACATTCAATGAGGTGGATATGTCTGGCATCATTGATATGAGAAAAGAAAATCAAGATGACTTTATAAGTAAATATGGAATTAAATTAGGCTTTATGTCTTTTTTTGTAAAAGCTTGTATAGTAGCTTTAAAATCTTTTCCAGCATTAAACGCAGAAATAGATGGTGAAGATATTGTTTATAAAAATTACTATAATATTAGTTTTGCTGTAGGAACTGAAAAAGGTTTAGTAGTTCCAGTTTTAAAAAATGCAGATGAATTATCATTTGCAAATATAGAAAAAAATATTAAAGAAATTTCAGAAAAAGCTAAAGATGGAAAATTAACTATAGAAGACCTTCAGGGTGGAACTTTTACTATAAGTAATGGAGGAGTTTATGGTTCAATGCTTTCAACACCAATTTTAAACTTACCCCAATCTGGCGTTTTAGGAATGCATAATATTGTTGAAAGACCAGTGGTTGTTGATGGAGAAATTAAGATAAGACCTGTAATGTATCTAGCTTTATCCTATGATCATAGAATTATTGATGGGAAAGAGTCAGTTTCATTTTTAAAAATGATCAAAGAAAACTTGGAGGACCCTAGAAGATTATTTTTAGATATATAGATGTCAGAAAAATTTCAAACAATAGTAATAGGCGGAGGTCCAGGTGGATATGTTTGTGCTATTAGATTAGCTCAATTAGGATTAAAAACTGCTTGTATTGAGTCTAGGGGTTCATTAGGTGGAACTTGTTTAAATGTTGGATGTATACCATCAAAAAGCTTACTTAATCTCTCTGAGGAATTTCATAAAGTCAAAGGATTAGCAAATAAAGGAATAGAAATCAGTGATATAAAATTAAATTTAGATAGAATGATGAAAAGCAAAGACAAAGCAGTAACTGTTCTAACTAAAGGAGTTGAATTTCTTTTAAGAAAAAACAAAGTTACTTATTTCAAAGGTCATGCAAGTTTTAAGTCTAAAAAAGAAATTTCTATCAAAGATGATAAAAATAAAGAAACTATTATAGAAACAGAAAAAATTGTTATCGCCACAGGATCTGTTCCAGTATCATTGCCAGGAATTGATATTGATGAAAAAATAATAGTTTCATCAACAGGGGCTTTAAAATTAGAAAAAGTACCTAAGAAAATGGTTGTTGTAGGTGGAGGTTATATTGGTTTAGAGATGGGATCTGTTTGGTCAAGGCTTGGTGCAGAAGTAAAAGTTGTTGAATTTTTAGATCATATTACACCCGGAATGGATAAAGAGATCTCATCTGAATTTATGAAAATCTTAAAAAAGCAGGGAATCAAATTTAGTATGCAAAATAAAGTTGAAACAATTAAAAAAAATGCATCTGGCGCAGTAGTTTCAACGACAGATAAAGATGGTAATAAAAATGAATTTGAATGCGATGTTGTTCTAATTGCTGTTGGTAGAAAACCCAATACTTATGGCTTAAATTTAGAGAACGCAGGAGTTAATCTTGATGAAAGAAATAGAATTAAGACTGATAAAAACTTTAAGACGAATATTGAAAATATTTATGCAATAGGTGATGTAATTAATGGCCCAATGCTTGCTCATAAAGCTGAAGATGAAGGCATAGCAGTTGCAGAAAATATTGTTGGTCAGTCAGGTCATGTGAATTACGATACGATTCCTGGAGTAATTTATACAACCCCTGAAGTAGCGTCAATTGGTAAAACTGAGGAACAATTAAAAGAAACAAATAAAAAATATAAAGTAGGGAAATTTTCATTTATAGCTAATTCGAGAGCTAAGGCGATAGACGATACTGAAGGCTTTGTAAAAATTTTAGCGGATGAACAAACAGATAGAGTATTAGGTGCACATATAATTGGAGCTCATGCAGGGGAATTAATTGCAGAGATTGGTGTTGCAATGGAATTTGGGGCAAGTGCAGAAGATATAGCTAGAACTTGTCATGCTCACCCTACTTTTTCTGAAGCAGTTAAAGAAGCTGCTTTATCAGTAGATAAAAGAGCAATACACTCTTAATTTTTTTTCATTTTATAAAAATATGAAATATCCGATTCTTTTACCAAATATTTTTAATTATCCTTTTACTTATGAAAGTAGTTTAAATCTTAAAGTTGGTGATTACGTCTTGGTGCCCTTTGGAAAATCAAAAGTAACTGGTGTGGTTTGGAATGAATTTGAAAATCATAATAATAAAAAATTTAAAATAAAAAATGTTCTTAAGAAATTAGATGTTACTCCTTTAAAAAAAAATATAATAAGCTTTTTAAATTGGTTTGCCGAGTACAATCTTGTACCAAAAGGTATGGCATTAAAGCTTGTTCTATTGAGTAGTAAAGCAATAGAAAATAAAGAACCTAAAATTTACGAAATTTTTGAAAGTAAAATAAAAAAAGATCTATTTAAGCTATCAAATGATCAAAATGATTCTTTAGAAAAAATGAATATTTCAAACAAAAAATTCAGAGTTCATGTTTTACAAGGTATAACTGGTTCAGGCAAAACTCTGGTTTATTTTGAGACACTAAAACCCTTAATAAAAAAAGGTTTTCAAGGGTTAATTTTATTACCAGAAATTGGTTTAACAAGTCAGTTTGAACAAAAATTTTTAGAATATTTTGGTTTTAAGCCAGCTGTTTGGCATTCAGGTATCTCCAAAAAAAAAAAAGAATTAATTTGGAGTGGTGTTTCTAATGGTAAAGCAAAAATTATTATTGGTGCTAGATCTTCTTTATTTTTACCATTTAAAAAATTAGGAATTATAATTGTTGATGAGGAACATGATCAATCTTTTAAACAAGATGAAGGCATAACTTACAACGCTCGAGATATGGCAATTTCTAGAGCATCTTTTGAAAAAATTCCAATAAATTTAATTACTGCGGTTCCCTCTGTAGAAACTTTTGAAAATATTAAAAAAGGTAAATATGAAATTTCTAGATTAAATGAAAGATTTGAAAACGCAGCATTACCAAATTATGAAATAATTAATTTAAATAGTGTAAAACTTGAAAAACAATCATGGTTATCAAATAAGATTGTTGAAAAAGTAAACTTACATCTGAAAAAAAAAGATCAAGTTTTGTTTTTTTTAAATAGAAGAGGTTTTTCTCCAAATGCTTTATGTAATAAATGTTTTACAAGTTTTATGTGTCCAAATTGTAGTATCAATTTAGTTTATCACAAAAATAAAAGTAATTTATTATGTCATTATTGTGGATATAAATCAGATTTAAAAAGAAACTGCACAAAAGAAGGTAATTGTGAATTTATTTTTAGTGGGCCAGGAGTTGAAAGAATTTCTGAAGAAGTAAAAAAAAAATTTCCTGGAAAAAAAATAGAAATTTTTTCTAGTGATACTATGAATAAAAAAGGCTCTAAAGAAAAAATAGATCAAATTATTAATAATGAAACTCAAATTTTAGTTGGAACTCAATTAATCTCTAAAGGTTTCCATTTTCCAAATTTAAATTGTATTGTTGTTGTAGATATTGATCTTTCTTCTCAAGGACACGATTTGAGAGGTGCTGAAAAAAATCTACAGCTTTATCATCAACTTTCGGGACGAGCTGGTAGAACTGGAAAACCTGCAACTGTATATTTTCAAACCTATGAAAATAATTCTGAGATGATTTCAGAAATTACAAATAAAAATCCAGATATTTTTTTAGAAAGAGAATTAGAAATAAGAAGAAAAAATAAACTACCTCCATTTCAAAGATTTATCTCTTTAATCTTAACTGGAGATAATGAAAATAAATTAGAAAAAGAGGCTTTTAATTTTAAAAATTTTATCGAAAATAAAATTGAAGGAAAAGTATTGGGTCCTGTAAATGCCCCACTATTTAGATTAAAGAAAAAATTTAGAATTAGATTTTTGATAAGAGGTTCAAAATCTATGAAACTCCAAAATTCTATTGCAAAAATTATTCCAAAATATAAATTTTCTACTGGAATAAAACTTTCAGTTGATGTTGACCCAATTAACTTCAATTAATCACAAAAAAAATGCCTTTTTTAGGAATCAGTTACTTGAAGACATAGGGGTCGTGTGCTATTCAGAGCTGTTTTTAAAATAATCTTCAACATTATAGAGGAATCAAGTTGAGTAAAAATACAGGATTTTCAATAACTTCAGCCGAAAGGTATTCTCTTGCGCTTTTTGAGCTTTCAAAAGAAAACAATCTTTTAAGCCAGATTGAAGATCAATCTCTATTAGTACTAAATTTGATTAATCAAAGTAAAGATTTTTCTAATTTTATTAAAGATCCAACCATAAGCCAGGGAGATTTATTAAAAGTGACAAATAAAATTTTGGAAAATAATAAATTTGAAAACTTATTTAAAAATTTTTTAAGTTTCTTAATTCGAAAAAGACGCTTCTTTTTTATTGAGCGTATTCTAAAAAGTTTTATTGAAATTTGTTCAAGAAAAAGAGGCGAACTTAAAGCAGAACTAAGATCAGCAAAAAAATTATCTAATGAAGAAATAACAAAAATCACAGAGGAGTTGATAAAAAATTTTAGCTCAAAAATGAAATTGAATTATAAACATGATGAAAGTTTAATAGGAGGTTTGGTGGTGAAAGTCGGAAGCATTATGATCGATAGCTCAATTAAAAATAAGTTACAACAAATCGAAAATAAAATGTTAGAGGTATAAATGGAAATAAATCCTTCAGAAGTTACAAAAATATTAAAAGAACAAATTAAAAATTTTGGTGAAAAAATAGAAGTTACAGAGGTTGGTCAGGTTTTATCTGTTGGAGATGGAATTGCTAGAATTTATGGTCTAGATAACGTTCAAGCCGGTGAAATGGTAGAGTTTGCGGATGGATCAAAAGGTATGGCTCTAAACTTAGAAAGTGAAAACGTAGGTGTTGTAATATTTGGTGATGACAGAAATGTTAAAGAAGGTGATGTAGTAAAAAGAACTGGTAACATTGTAGATACACCAGTTGGAAAAGAATTATTAGGCAGAGTGGTTGACGGTTTAGGAAATCCTATTGATGGTAAAGGACCATTAGATAAAGGTATTAAAAAAAGTAGAGTAGAAGTAAAAGCACCTGGAATTATTCCTCGTCAATCAGTAAGTGAACCAATGCAAACTGGTCTTAAATCAATCGACAGTTTAGTACCAATTGGAAGAGGACAAAGGGAATTGATTATCGGAGATAGACAAACTGGCAAAACAGCAGTTGCTGTAGATGCAATTATTAATCAAAAAAAAATCAATGAGTCAGGGAATGAAAAACAAAAACTGTATTGTATATATGTTGCAGTTGGACAAAAAAGATCAACTGTAAGACAAATTCAAAAAACATTAGAAGAAGCTGGTGCCATGGACTACACAACTATTGTCGCTGCAACAGCATCAGACTCTGCTCCACTTCAGTTTTTAGCACCGTATACTGGATGTACTATGGGTGAATATTTTAGAGATAATGGAATGCATGCATTAATTATTTATGATGATTTATCAAAACAAGCTGTTGCTTATAGACAAATGTCCTTACTATTGAGAAGACCCCCAGGGCGTGAAGCCTATCCTGGAGATGTATTTTACTTACATAGTAGATTACTTGAAAGAGCAGCAAAACTAAGTGATGAACATGGTGGAGGATCACTTACTGCGCTTCCAATAATTGAGACACAAGGCGGAGATGTCTCTGCATTCATTCCAACTAATGTAATTTCAATTACTGATGGTCAAATTTTCCTTGAAACAGAGCTATTTAACCAAGGTATAAGACCAGCAATTAACGTAGGATTGTCTGTATCTAGAGTGGGATCGTCTGCTCAAACAAAAGCAATGAAAAAAGTTTCTGGCTCTATGAAATTAGAACTCGCACAATATAGAGAAATGGCTGCTTTTGCTCAATTTGGATCTGATTTAGATGCATCAACACAGCAGCTTTTGAATAGAGGCTCAAAATTAACTGAACTTTTAAAACAAAAACAATATTCTCCTATGACTGTAGCAGAACAAGTTATATCTGTTTTCTGTGGAGTAAAAGGTTATCTGGATGACATTGATTTAAAAGATGTTGCTGAATTTGAAAGTAAAATTATTGGAAAATGTAAGTCAGATAAGCCCGAGATTATTGAGTCAATAATAAGTTCAGGAAAACTTGAAGAAGACAAAGAAAAATTACTTGTTGAAGTAATTTCTCAATTAAAAGGAGATTTTAAATCTTAATATTTTATGGCAAGTTTAGACGATTTAAAAAAAAGAATAGCAAGTGTAAAGTCTACACAAAAAATTACTAAAGCTATGAAAATGGTTGCTGCCGCTAAATTAAGAAGAGCCCAAGAAAATGCCGAAAAAGGAAGGCCTTACTCTGAAAAAATGAACAATATAATATTAAATTTATCTAACGGAATATCTGACAAAAAAAATGCACCTAAACTATTGTCAGGCACTGGCGAAGAAAAAACACACCTTTGTGTAGTGATGACTTCTGACAGAGGCTTATGTGGTGGATTTAATTCTAATATTATTAAAAAAGCTAAAAGATATTTTTCAAAAATTTTAGAAGAAGGTAAAGAACTTAAGATTATAACTGTTGGTTCAAAGGGAAATGATCAATTAAAAAGAGTTTATGGTGATAAAATAATTGAAAATATTTCATTTAAAGAGTCTAAAAATACAAACTATTTTGATGCTGATAAAGTTGGAAAAATAGTAATTCAAAAATTCGAGGCAAAAGAATTTGATATTTGTACAATTTTTTACAACCAATTTAAAAATGTAATTACTCAAATTCCTCAAGCACAGCAAATTATACCTTTAGATAATAAAGGAGATGAGAATAGTTCAGATGAAAGTTATGAGTTTGAACCAGATGAAGACGAAATTTTAAGCAATTTATTGCCAAAAAATATTTCAACTCAAATATTTAAGGCAATGTTAGAAAATTCAGCTAGCGAACAAGGTTCTAGAATGAGCGCAATGGATAATGCAACCAGAAATGCAGGTGAAATGGTTGATAAACTTACTATCGAATATAATAGAAGTCGTCAGGCAGCAATTACTAAAGAATTAATAGAAATCATATCAGGGGCAGAAAGTTTATAATTATGACAAAAGGAATAATCACACAAGTTATTGGAGCAGTAGTAGATGTAAAGTTTGATGGAGAACTACCAGAAATTTTATCAGCATTGGAATGTAAGAATGGGGACAACAGATTAGTTTTAGAGGTTGCCCAACATTTGGGTGAAACTACTGTTAGGACAATCGCAATGGATGCTACAGAAGGATTAAAAAGAGGCGATGAAGTCATTAATACAAATGCACCAATTCAAGTTCCTGTAGGACCTGAAACTCTTGGAAGAATAATTAATGTAATTGGAGAACCAATCGATGAAAGGGGTGAAGTTAAAACTAAAGAAAGTTGGCCAATTCATAGAGCCGCACCTGAATTCAATGACCAATCAACAGAAACTGAAATACTTGTAACTGGTATTAAAGTAATTGATTTGCTTGCACCTTATGCAAAAGGGGGAAAGATTGGATTATTCGGTGGTGCTGGAGTAGGAAAAACAGTTTTAATTATGGAATTAATTAATAACGTTGCAAAAGCTCATGGTGGATTTTCAGTTTTTGCAGGAGTAGGCGAGAGAACTAGAGAAGGAAATGATCTTTATCATGAAATGATAGAATCTGGAGTTATCAAAAAAGAGGGACCTGGTTCAAAAGCTGCTCTTGTTTATGGACAAATGAATGAACCTCCGGGTGCAAGGGCAAGAGTTGCACTTACGGGATTAACTGTCGCTGAATATTTTAGAGATCAAGAAGGTCAAGATGTTTTGTTCTTTGTAGATAACATTTTTAGATTTACTCAAGCAGGATCAGAGGTTTCAGCTCTTTTAGGAAGAATTCCATCTGCTGTTGGTTATCAACCAACTTTAGCAACAGACATGGGTAACCTCCAAGAAAGAATTACAACTACTAATAAAGGATCAATTACATCAGTGCAGGCAATTTATGTACCTGCAGACGACTTAACTGATCCTGCACCTGCAACATCATTTGCTCACTTGGATGCAACAACTGTACTTTCAAGACAAATTGCTGAAATAGGTATTTATCCTGCAGTGGATCCTCTTGACTCTACTTCAAGAATTTTAGATCCAAGAATTGTTGGGGATGAACATTATAGAGTAGCCAGAGATGTTCAAAGAATACTTCAATCTTATAAATCATTACAAGATATTATTGCTATTCTAGGTATGGATGAATTATCTGAAGAAGATAAATTAGTTGTAGCAAGAGCTAGAAAAATACAAAGATTTTTATCTCAGCCATTTTTCGTAGCAGAAGTATTTACGGGCTCACCTGGAAAACTAGTTGATCTTGACTCAACTATTAAAGGTTTTGATGCAATCTGCAAAGGTGAATATGATCATTTACCTGAGGCTGCTTTTTATATGGTAGGTACAATAGAAGAAGCTATTGAAAAAGCAAAAAAAATGGAAAAAGAAGCTGCTGCTTAATGAGTGAAGAATTTAAATTAGAAATAGTAAATCCTGAAAAATCTTTTTTAGCAAAAGAAGATGTTTCTGAAGTAGTAGTTCCTGCTTTTGAGGGAGAAATGGGGATATTGAAAGATCATATTTCAATTATTTCTTTTTTAAAACCTGGAATTATTAAAATTTTTTCAAAATCAGGCAATGAAAATTATTATGTTGAAGATGGTATTGTTGAGTTTAAAAATAATAATTTATCTATTTTAACTAGCACAATATTTAATCTTGCTGAAATGAATAAATCTAAGCAGCAAGATTTACTAAAACAAGCAGAAGAAGAAGCAAACATATCAGAAAATGATGATCAATCTAAATATTTAGTAGATCAAAAAATTGAAGTTTTAAGATCTATTAACTAATATATTTTTTACTTTTTTTTGAACTTCTTGGTAAACATTTAGCTTAAAATCTACAACTAACTTTGTGATTTGGTCAAGCTTTGCCCATTTCCAATCTAAGAATTCAGGATTTTCAGTTTTAATGTTTATTTCACTGTCTTTTCCTAAAAACTTCATTACAAACCATTTTTGTTTTTGACCTTTATATCTCCCCTTCCAAATAATACCTAATAAGTGATCAGGTAAATAATATGTAATAAATCCATCTAATTCATCAATAAGTTTAACATTTTTAATACTAGTTTCTTCTTCTAGTTCACGATAAGCAGCAGTTAAAAAATCTTCTCCCTGATCAACTCCTCCTTGAGGCATTTGCCAAAAATTATTTGGATTATCAATTCTTTTTGCTACAAAAACTTCATTATCTTTATTAAGCACAACAATTCCAACACCACTTCGAAGTGGTAAATTTTTAAACTTATCTCTCATTTTATCCTTTTAGGAGTCTAATTGCGTAATTTAGTTGATTGTCAGTTTCAGTTTTTATTCTAAATTTTTCTCCTTCTTCACCAATTTCAATATCAGGGCTTACACCAACCTCAGAAATAGATTTTCCAGATGGTAAATAATATTTAGCTACTGTTAGCCTAATAGCCCCTTCATTTTTTAAAGGTATAATTGATTGAACTGAACCTTTTCCATAGCTATTTTCACCTAAGATTATTGCTCTTTTGTGATCTTTTAGGGCCCCAGCAACAATCTCTGAAGCAGATGCTGATCCATAATTAATTAATACAACCAGTGTCTTCCCATTTGTTAAATCACCTTCTTTTGCAAACCATTTTCTATTTTCTGAAGCTTTTCTACTTTTTGTAGAGACAATCTCGCCATTGTCTAAAAAGAAATCAGATATTCTTATTGCTTGAGATAATAAGCCACCCGGATTGTTTCTAAGATCTAAAATATAGGCATTAACACTTTTATTTTTTTCTAAATCTTTAATTTTATTTCTTATCTGATCACCACTATTTTCATTAAATGAAGTTAGCCTAATATAACCAATATTTTTTTCTATGAGGTCAGATTTAACAGATTGAATTTGTATAATTTCTCTTACAATATTAAATGTAAGTGCTTTTTTTTCACCTCTTCTTCTTATTGTTAGCTCAATACTAGATCCGACAGGCCCACGCATTAAATCAACAGCTTCACTAAGAGATTTACCTTGTACTTGAGTGTCTTCAATTTTAACAATATAATCTCCTGCTTTTATGCCTGCTTTAGAAGCTGGAGTATCATCTATTGGAGAAATTACTTTTACTAATCCAGACTCCATACTTACTTCAATTCCAAGACCACCAAATTTTCCACTAGTTTCAGTTTGCATTTCATTAAAAATTTCTGGAGACATATAAGCCGAATAGGGATCAAGAGATTGTAGTAATCCATTTATTGCTGAGTCCATACTTTCAGATTGATTTATTTCATCAACATATTCTCTGTTAATTTTTTCTAAGACTTCACCAAATAAATCAATTTTTTTGTAAATATCATTTTCTGCAGAGATTGATATATTTGCTGAAAATAAACAATTTAAAAAAAAAATTATTAATAAATAAGTTTTTTTCATATTATTACCTTTTCTTTTGGAATTAATTCAGACCAAATTTTTTCTATTTCATAAAATTTTCTTTTCTCAGGGTGAAAAATGTGAACAATAAGATCTATTCCATCTACTAATTTCCATTCATTACTTTCCTTGCCCTCGATTTTTAAGTTTTTAAGTCCATTATCTTTAAATTTTTCTAAAACTTGCTCTGATAAAGACTGGATGTGTCTTGAAGAAGTTCCGCTGGCTATGATCATATAATCAGCCATTGAACTTTTATCCTTTAAGTTAATACTTACTATGTCGTGAGCTTTATTTACATCCAAAGTTTTAATTATGGTGTCTTTAAGATCTAGAATTTTATCCATCAGTTAGATTTAGACTATCAAATTTTTCTTAATTGAGAAGATGAAATGTTGACTTTATCAAATTCTATAAATTTAAGATTTTTGTTGTTTAGCCTTTTAAATGTCATTGAATTTAATGATTTTTTTTTATACCCGTGACGATCGAAGACTATAATATTACATTTTTGTGAAATTATTTTCCATTGATGCCATTTGTGAAAATTAATTAGATTATCTGCCCCCATTAAGAAATAAATCTTATCTTTTTTATTTTTATTAAGATATCTAATTAGATTTATAGTTTTATTAGATTTTATAATGTCCTCATAAAACTTAACTTTAATTGAACTGTTTTTGCCTATAATTTTTTTACAATAACTTATTCGATTTAAAAGACTTATATTACTCTGTTTTTTAAAAGGATTTTTTTTTGTAATCGCCCATATTATTTTTTTTAATTTAAGTCTTTTTATTGCTTCTTTGGATATTGCTAAATGACCTTTATGAGCAGGATCAAAAGACCCTCCAAGAATTCCAATTTTATTTTTTTTAAAACTCAACTTATTTCCTTATTTTCCCTTTACTTGTCACAAGATATTTATAAGAAATTAATTGGTTTAAACCTACAGGTCCTCTTGGAGGTAAAGTGTTAGTCGAAATCCCCACTTCTCCTCCAAAACCAAATTCACCGCCATCAGCAAATTGTGTAGAAGTATTATGCATAGCAATAGAACTATTTACCCCGTGTAAAAATTTTTTTGCCGATTTTTTATTTTGGGTAATAATACAATCTGTATGCATTGTTCCATATTTATTAACATGATTAATCGCCTCATCTAAATTTTTAACTGATTTTACTGATACTACTGAGGATAGATATTCTTTTGACCAATCTTTGATAGAAGCCTTTTGTATTTTTCCATTATATAATTTTATAACTTTACTATCACCAATAATTTTACATCCATTTTCCTCTAAATTTTTTAAAATTAAATTTCCAAATTTTTTGATTATTTTTTCATGAAGTAAAATTGTTTCTGTAGCTCCACAAATAGCTGTATTTCTTAATTTAGCGTTATAAATAACTTTTTTTGCAATCATTGGGCTAGCATCTTTATCGACATAAGAATGACAAACACCCTCTAAATGACTTATTGTTGGTATAGAAGATAATTCTTGAACTTTTTTTACTAAATTTTTTCCCCCTCTTGGTATAATTACATCTATAAAATTATTCATTTTAGTTAAAAGAAAATCAACTACTTTTCTTTTTTTAGTATCTATAAATTGTACAAAATTTTCATCTACATTATTATTTTTTAAAGATTTTCTGAATAATTTTGATAGTATTTGGTTTGAATAGAATGCTTCTGAACCACCCTTTAAAATTACTGGATTTCCAGATTTAAAGCACAAAGATGCTACATCAGATGTGACATTGGGTCTGCTTTCATAGATTACACCAATTACTCCTATAGGGATAGACACTTTTGAAATTTTTAGACCATTAGATCTTTTCCATTTTTCAAGAATAATATTAGTTGGATCTTTTAGTTTTATTATTTTTTTAATTGAATTAGTGATATCTAAGATTTTTTTATTATCCAAAATAAGTCTTTTAATCAAATTATCTTTTAATTTTTCTTTATAAGCATTGTTAATATCTTTTTTATTTTCATTCAGAATTAATTTTTTATTTCTCTCTATAAGTAAATAGTAATCTTTTAAAATTTTATTTTTTTTTTTGGATTCTATCTGATTAAAAAATGCTTTCTTTGATTTCTTGCCTATATTTAATAATTTTTTCATTAGACTTCTACCATATCATCTTTATGAACTACTTCTGATTTCGAAACATAGCCAAGAATTTTTTGTATTTCATTTGAATGATATCCTATTATTTTATTGATCTCTTCAGAGGAAAAAGAACTTAGACCTCTAGCAAATTCATTTTTTTTGTTATCTAAAATCTTTATATGATCACCTTTATTAAATTTTCCTGAAACTTTTTTTATACCTGCAGCTAATAAACTTTTACCGTTTATTAGTGCTTTTTTTGCACCTTCATCAATTATCAGTTCTCCTCTTGGAGAAACAGAACTTATTATCCATTTTTTTCTAGCCTGTAATTTAGATATTTTTGATATAAACCAAGTGCAATTATTTTTATATTCTATTTGACTAATAGGGTTTAAATATAATCCATTAGCAATCACCATGTTACATCCCGCTAAATTACAAATTTTAGCCGCTTCTAGTTTTGTATTCATTCCACCTCTACCGAATTCTGTAACCCCTTTAATCTTTATATTTTTAATGTCTTTACTTAAGTTATTAACTATTTTAATTAATTTTGCATTTTTAAAAACTTTGGGATTCTTAGTAAAAAGTCCATCAACATCTGATAATAATATTAAAGTATCAGCATTAGTTATTTGAGCAACCCTAGATGCCAATCTATCATTATCTCCATATTTAATCTCTGAAGTTGCAATAGTATCGTTTTCATTTACGATAGGTATGTAATCAAGCTGAAATAAATTTTCAAAAGTTCTTTTTGCATTAATTGATCTTCTTCTTTCTTCAGTGTCATCTAGAGTTAACAAAATTTGAGAAATACTTAGTTTATATTTAGAAAATGTTTGTGAAAATAAATTCATCAATTCTATTTGACCAATAGAGGCTATAGCTTGACTTTTATCAAGTTTAAGACTTAATTTATTATAATTCATTTTTTTACATCCAAGAGCTATAGCTCCTGAACTTACGATTATAATTTTTTTGTTATTTGATTTTAATTTTTGAATGTCTTTAGCAAAACTAGATAACCATTTTTTTCTAATCTTTTTATTTTGATCAACTATTAAAGATGATCCAATTTTTATTACTATAACTTTTGAATTTTTAAGATACATAAGATATTAGTTTAGCTTTAATTTGAGATATAGATTTTTTTTCAAGTATTGAAAGTGTGAATACTTCAGCTTTAGTATTTTTTGAAAAGTCCTTAATAATTTTTTTTATCTCTTTTTTGTCAATTAAATCTGTTTTGTTTAAGACTATCAATTCTTTTTTTTTTGAAAGTTTAGAACTGTAACTCTTTAACTCATTTTTTACTTGTTTATAGCTTTTTTTAAGATCATCATTAGTAATGTCAATCATATGTAAAAGCGATTTACATCTCTCTATATGTTTCAAAAATTGTATACCTAGACCTGTTCCTTTATGTGCTCCTTCTACTAAACCGGGAATATCTGCAATAGTAATTTCTCTATTGTCGTAACTTGCCACTCCAAGATTAGGATTTAATGTAGTAAATTGATAGTTAGCAATTTTAGGATTTGCGTTTGTTATGGCAGCCAATAAACTGGACTTCCCTGCATTAGGTAAACCAATTATTCCAATATCAGCAATTGTTTTTAATTGAAGCCAAATTGTAAATCCTTCACCTACGGTCCCTTTAGTAAACTTTCTTGGAGCTCTATTAGTTGAACTTTTAAACCTGGTATTTCCAAGACCACCTTTACCGCCAGCTGCGGCAACAAATTCTTCGCCAACTTTTATAAAATCATAAATTAATGTTTTATTATCTTCTTCAAAAACTTGAGTGCCCATAGGAACCTTTAAAATCAAATTATCTCCAGTTTTTCCTGTACGGTTTTGTCCAGCACCATTATCGCCTCTTTTGGCTTTGTGGTGTTGTTGATATCTATAATCAATTAATGTATTTAGATTTTGCTCAGCTTTCAAAATAACTGAACCACCATCTCCACCATCTCCACCATCAGGTCCACCATATTCAATGAATTTTTCTCTTCTAAAACTTGGTGAGCCGTCTCCACCATTACCAGCTTTAATATATATTTTTACTTGATCTAGGAATTTCATAATACAACATCATTTTTAGTTGTACTGTTAATTGGGTTTTACAGAAACAAAAGTTCTATCTGATTTAGTCTTTTTAAAGACTACTTTTCCCTTTATTACAGAAAAAATAGAATGATCTTTTCCCATTCCTACATTATCACCAGGGAATATTTTGGTACCTCTTTGACGAACGATTATATTTCCAGGAATTACGGTTTCTCCACCGTACTTTTTTACACCAAGTCTTCTTCCAGCACTATCTCTTCCGTTTCTTGATGATCCACCTGCTTTTTTTGTTGCCATAAAACTTACCTAATTATTTTTTTTCTTTTTTAGCTACGTCTTCTTTTTTAACAGGCGTAACTTTTTTTTCACTCTCAGATAAAACTTTACCATCTTTTGAAAAAATTTTGTTTATTTTTATCATAGAATATTCTTGCCTATGACCATTTTTTCTTCTTGAATTATGTCTTCTTCTTTTTTTAAAAATCAATATTGTTCTATTTTTACTATTTTTGATTAAATTAGCTTCAACTTTAGCTCCAGCTACAGTAGGGGATCCTAATTCAATAGTTTTGTCATCTCCATAAGCTAAAATTTCTTTAAATTCTATTTTTGTATCAGGTTTAGAATCTGTTAATTTTTCGATTTTTAAAATTTCTCCAGACTTAACTTTATACTGTTTTCCACCTGTTTGTATTATTGCGTATGACATAGTATTAGTAGTAAAAATTTGTAATGGCAATATAGTTCTAGCTTGCATATAGTCAAGCTGAATAAGTTAAAAATTATCCTTTAAATCTCTCAATTTTGAGAAGCTTTCTAAGTCATTTGTTCTAAGAAATATATTACAATCCAATTCATCCTTTATCGTAGATGGAATAGTAGGTATACCATCTCTGACTTGTTTTTTTATATTTTCTATTTTATTTTTTAAATTTAGATTATTAGGATCATGCGCAATACAAAACTTAGAGTTATTTAGAGTATATTCATGACCACAATAAATTTTAGTCTCTTCTGGTAGAGATTTAATTTTGTTCAAAGAATTAAACATTTGTTTATAAGTACCTTCAAATATTCTTCCACAACCAAGAGAGAAAAGTGTGTCTCCAGTAAAAACTAATTTTTCTTGAAAAAAATGAAAACAAATGTGACCTATCGTATGTCCTGGTATATGAAAAATTTTTGCTATAAAGTTTTCAGCTCTCCATACTTGATTATCTTCTAACAGGATATCTATTTCAGGTATTCTATTAGCATCTCCTTTAAAGCCTACAACAACAGATCCAAATTTTTTTTTTAAATCTTTATTACCCCCAATATGATCAAAATGATGATGTGTATTAAGAATATATTTTAAGTTTATATTTTTATTTTTCAAAAAATCAATTATTGGATTAGCTTCACTTGGATCAACAACACAGGCTGAATTATTGTTTTCATCAATAATTAAATAGCTATAGTTATCCTGAAGGCATGGTATAATTTCAACTCGCATATTATTTTTCTATTAAAAATATACCCAAGTCTGCAAATAAATTTTTCATTCCTAAATTACTTTCATTTATTAATGAGGTGTTAAGATTATTTAATGCTAATGATTTAAAAATTTTAATATCTCTAGATTTAACAAAATAAACAAAGTCTTTAATAGTACACATATGTAAATTAGGTGTGCTATACCACTCATCTGGTAAAGCTTTTGTAATTGGCATTGTACCTTTAAATAATAAGTGAAATCTTACTTTCCAGTAACCAAAATTAGGAATTGTAACTATTGCTTTTTTTCCAACCCTTAAAAGTTCTTTTAACACTAATTCAGGATTTAAAAAAGCTTGCAAGGTTTGACTTAAAACAACGTAATCAAATGATTTATCTGGAAATTGTTTTAAGTCTTTTTCAGCATTGCCTTCTATCACAGTCAAACCTTTTGCAATACATTCCTGGACTTTTTCTTTTGAAATTTCTAATCCTCTAATGTTTGTATTTTTATTATCTTTTAAATATTTCATTAATGTTCCATCAGCACAACCTACATCTAAAACTTTTTTATCATTTTCAATTAAGTCTGCTATTACTTTAAATTCATTTTTCATTTTTGATTTTCTATATAAGATTTATCTAAAAAATTTTTAAGAGCGTTTAAAAAATCTGGAACATCTAATAAGAAAGAATCATGGCCCTTATCTGACTCTATTTCAACAAATCCAACATCAGCTCCAATCGAATTTAATGCTATAACAATATCTTTATTTTCTTGAGTTGGATAAAGCCAATCTGAAGTAAAAGAAATTATAAAAAATTTAGCCTTTGTATTTTTAAATGCATCAGAAAGATTACCTTTAAATTGCTTTGTTAAATCAAAATAATCCATCGCCCTTGTGATATAAAGGTAACTATTTGCATCAAATCTATCTACAAAAACTGAACCTTGATATCTTAAATAACTTTCAATTTGAAAATCTGCATCAAAACCAAATTTGAGATCTTCTCTCTCCTGTAATTTTCTTCCAAATTTTTCCTGTAAACCTTTTTTTGACAGATAAGTTATATGTGCAGCCATTCTAGCTACTGCTAACCCTTTGCCTGGACTAGTGTTGTTAGAAATATAATTACCATCTTTCCAATTGCTATCAGCAGTAATTGCCTGTCTTCCCAATTCATTCAGAGCAATATTTTGTGCTGAATGACTTGATGTAGTAGCAATAGGTATTACTGTTTTAGATTTATTAGGAAAGTTAGTTATAAACTGAAGAACTTGCATTCCACCCATAGAGCCGCCAGTTATAGAAAAAAGTTTATCAATACCAAAATGTTCGAGTAAATTATATTGTGCATTAACTATATCATTAATTGTAATGACTGGAAAATTTGTTCCGAATACACTATTGTTATCTGGATTTTTATGGCTTGGTCCAAAAGAACCCATACATCCTCCAATTACATTACAACAAATAACAAAATATTTATTTGTATCTATAGCTTTATCTGGGCCTACAGCATAGCTCCACCAGCCATCTTTTTTAGTTATAGGATTTAATCCAGTCACAAACTGATCACCTGTTAATGCATGAAAAACTAATATTGCATTATCTTTTTTTGAATTAAGTGAACCATAAGTTTCATATGCAATTGGAAAATCTTTGATAGTTTTACCACAGTCTAGCTTAAGAGGTTTTTTTATAATCAATGTTTTTATGTTTTTCTCAATATGCATAATTAGCTTTATTTGAATTGTGAGAAAAAAAACTATTTTAGCGGTTTTTTTTAAGCGCTCGCAATTCAGTTAAATCAGCGCATATTTTTTTTACTAGAACTTATTTATTATGTCAATTTTTTAAAAATCCCTCTTATTCTCTATAAAAATTTGTAATTTTATCTATAAAGAGCTCATAAATTAAAAAAATATGATTACTCTAAAATTCAAAAAATTTAATATTGAAGCTTACAAACCTGGAAAATCAAGAGTCAAAAAATTAAGAAAAGTAATAAAATTGTCAGCAAATGAATCTGCTTTAGGATTAAGTCCAAAAGTTAAAAGATTGATTTCAAACAAAAAGTTAATTTTAGATAAATATCCCGATGGAAAGTCAAAAGATTTAAGAAAAGCAATATCTAAAACTTATAACTGCAATTTTGAAAAAATTATTTGTGGAGCAGGTTCTGATGAAGTTATTCAGATGATTTGTCAATTATTTTTAAATCCAAAAGATGAAGTCGTTTTACCAGAATATAGTTTTTTAATGTATAGAATTTACTCAAAAGTAGTTGGTGCAAAAGTTGTATTTTCAAAGGAAATAAATTTCAAAATTTCAATCAAAGAAATTCTAAAAAAAGTTAATAAGAAAACAAAAATTGTTTTTATAGCAAATCCGAATAACCCGACCGGCACCTATTTGACTAAGAAAGAGGTATTAGAACTTAGAAAAAAATTAAATAAAAATATTTTACTTGTAATTGATGATGCATATGCAGAATACATGAAAAACTCAGACTATTCTTCAGGATTAAATCTATTTAAAAATAAAGATAATGTTTTTATTCTTAGAACATTTTCAAAAATTTTTGGGTTAGCATCTTTAAGAGTAGGATGGGGATATGGATCAAAAAAAATAATAGATAGATTAAATTTAATTAAACCACCATTTAATGTAAATCGTATTGCTCAACTTGCTGCGGTAGAGGCACTAAAAGATAAAAAATTTGTTAATAGGTCCATCAAACATAATTTCTTTTATGCAAATAAAATTAAAAAATTTCTTGAAAAATATAATATTTTTTCAAATACTGTGTCTGCGAATTTTTTGTTTCTAAATTTTGAAAAATGCAGATATTCATCAAATTTTTTTTATCAAAAGTTAAAAAGCAAAGGAATTATTTTAAGATCAACAAAAGATGGTTACCACATTAATAATAGGTTAAGATTAACTATTGGGTCATCTAAAGAAAATTTAAAATTTATGAATACAGTGAAAGGAATATTTGATTAAGTGAAAAATATTTTAATTATAGGTTGTGGATTACTTGGTTCATCTTTGGTTAAATCAATTAAAAGAAGAAAAATTGCTAAAAAAATATTTATTTTCGAAAAATCAAAAAAAAATATTTCAAAAATAAAAAAACTTAATTTACCTGGAAAAGTTGTAAAATCTCTTAAAGACGGAGTGATAAATGCAGATCTGATAATTTTATGTACACCAATGAGTGAATATAAAAATATTATTCTTCAAATGAATGATTATATTTCACCAAATTGTTTAATTACAGATATTGGATCTTCAAAAATTGAGTCTTCAAAAATTATTAAAAGATTCCTTAAAAAAGGAATCTCTTGGGTTTCTAGTCACCCAATAGCTGGATCAGAGGTCAGTGGGCCTGAAAATGGGAAAACAAATATGTTTGTTGGCAGGTGGTGTATTTTGATTAAAGGAAAAGATACAAAAAAAATTAATTTAAATATTTTAAAAAAATTCTGGAAAAAAAATGGTTCAAAAATAGTTGTTATGACATCTGAAAAACATGATAAAATTTTTTCTATTACTAGTCATTTGCCACACTTAATTGCTTATAACTTAGTAAAGTCAGCTCAAGAATTTGAAAAAAAACAAAGCTACGATTTAATTAAATTTAGTGCTGGTGGATTAAGAGATTTCTCAAGAATAGCTGCATCTAATGAGATAATGTGGAGAGATATTTTTTTTAATAACAAAAACAATATTTCAATGGCAATAAATTTATTCATTAAAAATTTAAAAGGATTTAAAAAGGACATTAATTCAAAAAATAATAAGTCAATTTTAAAAAAACTTATTCAAACTAAGAAGGTAAGATCAAAAATAATTAAGTTAAAGCAAGATATCAATAAGCCTGACTTTGGTAGAAATTAATATTTTTTAATATTACTAATTTTTTTTACTTCTAGTTTTGCTGTTTTAGAAATTAAATATATTGTTTTATTAATAGACATGATTAAAACTTTTTTTTGTGGTCCATAAGCATGAATAAATTTTTTTTTATTTAAGCAAAGTCCGACATGACCTTTCCAAAAAATAATATCTCCATCCTTAAAATTTTTACTTATATTTTTTTTACAATATTTAATTTGATCTTTCGTATCTCTTGGAAAGAAATTTCCATTATATTTAAAAAATAATTGAATAAGAGCCGAGCAATCAATTCCATCTGCACTCTTTCCACCCCATAAATATTTTGTATTTAAAAAGAGTTTTAAAACTTTTTTATAATTTTTTTCTATATGATTTAACTTTTTTAGATCTTTTTTTTTGATCCATCTATTTTTATCAAATCTTATAAAATTTTTTTTACTTTCTAAATTTTGGATTAAACTTGAAAAATATAAATATTTTTTTGTTTTTGTAAAATCAGATTTTACCTTTTTATAAATCCAACTTTTTTTAGAAAATATTTTATAGTAGGGTTTAAAATAATTTATAAAATTTTTATCTTTAATAAAACCTGAATATCTGTCAAAATTAGTTTGAATTTTTATCCAGCCTTTCTTCTTAGAAATTATTCTAAATTTTTCTCCATATAAAATTTGTGTAGAAATCTCTGATTTAATAGATGGTTTTAAATATACATTTCCAATTGGTTTATTATAAAAACTATTTTTCACTTAATTTTAATTTACTTTTCATTGACCATAAAATTATCAAGGAAGGTATTACCATTAAAGCTGTTAGTATAAAAAACAAACCCCAATTACCGTTTAACCAATCAACTAGCGCACCTGAAGAAGAAGCTAGTGTTGTCCTTCCAGCAGTACCAATAGAGGCAAGTAATGCATATTGCGTAGCAGTATAAGCTCTGTCTACGAGTAAAGAAATAAATGCAACAAAAGCTACTGTTGCAAAAGCGGCAGCTATATCATCAAATATAACTGCAATTGCGAATAGTAGTTCTGATTTATCGCTCCATGCAAGAACGCTAAATAATAAATTTGTGCTTGCCATGATAATTCCTGCTAGAAACATTGCTTTTAAAACACCAGATCTAATTACAAAAAGTCCACCAAGGAGAGTAAAAATAACAGTTGTAATCCAACCTAAAGTTTTAGAATAAATTGCTATATCTGATTTGCTAAAACCAATTTCTTTGTAAAAAATTATAGACATTCTTCCTAAAAAAGCCTCTCCAACTTTAAATAAAAAAACAAAAGCTAAAATACTTAGGGCTATAGAAAATCCATTTTTCTTAAAAAAACTAATTATTGGACCACTTATTGTGCCACCGATCCATGTTATCATACTGGTAAAAAAATTATTATTTCCTAATTTTTCAGAAATAATCTTATCATTTAAAGCTTGTTTGTTTTTTCTCTCATCTGAATTTTGTTCTCCAACAAACATAAGGCCGATATTCATAAAAATAATTAAAATACCTAATATCAAAAAAGTAATTTGCCAGTAATTTTGAAAGCCTAAGTTTTGAAAGTATTCTGCAGAAAATAAAGCAAGCACTCCACCTAATTTATATCCACTCCACCAACCTACTACAGCCATAGCAGCCCCAGCTGCCATTGATTTACCCTCATTTTCTCCTATTTGCTCTATCCTTAGAGCATCAACTGTAATATCTTGTGTTGCCGAAGCTACAGCTATCAAAAGTCCAACTGTAATTACCAATGCTAAATTTTCAGTTGGATTAATCAAGCTCCATAAACCCAAAGATACTAAAATCATAACCTGCATTAAAACAATCCATCCTCGTCTATGACCAATTTTTTTTGTTAGGTATGGAATTTGAATTCTATCTACTAGTGGAGCCCATAAATAATTAAATGCATATACACCAAATATTAAACCTGCCCACCCAATAGTAGATCTACTAAGCCCGTCTTCTTTGAGCCATAAACTTAGGCTACTTCCAATCAATACCCAGGGAAATCCTGATATTGATCCTAATAATAAAATTTTTAACATTCTTTTATCAAAATAAATTGAAAAAGTTTCTGAAAGTGATTGTTTTTTAATTTCAATCATTTTTAATTTCTCCAAAATGAAGGTAAGAACAATACTAATATTGCAAATAACTCAAGTCTACCCAATATCATTCCTAACGATAAAATCCACTTTGAAATATCTGGAAGAGATGAAAAATTTCCATTTGGACCAATTATTGAGCCTAAACCAGGACCCACATTTGAAATTGAGGTTGCTGCCCCTGAAATAGATGTAACAAAATCAAGACCAGTTAATGATAATAGAGCAGTTAAAATAAAAAAAATAACTAAATACATATAGATAAATGAAATAATGGAGGAGATGAATTTATTATCTATTGGATTTTGATCATATTTTAAAACAAAAATACCTTTTGGATAAATTACTTTTTTTAATTGATTTACTACAAATAAATACAATATTTGGAATCTGAATATCTTTATTCCACAAGTAGTTGATCCTGCACAGCCTCCAATGAACATTAGTCCTAAAAATAAAATTAAAGTAAAGCTACCCCAAGTATCGAATTCAGCATTAACATAACCAGTTCCAGTAAGTATAGAAATAATATTAAAGGAAATTGATCTTAAGTTTAAGTCACTAGATTTATTTATCATTAAATAAATAGTAAGAATAATTATACTGAAAATTATAATTTTAAAAAAAGATTTTATTTGGGAATCATTGAATAAAATTTTTTTGTTACCACTTATAAATTTTATATATGCTATGAAGGGTAGACTTCCCAAAATAATGAAAATCATTGCAGATATTTCAATTGATACACTATTAAAGAAACCAATAGATTCATTATAATTTGAAAATCCTCCTGTTGCTATTGTTGTCATAGAATGTGTTAAGCTATCAAAAAAACTCATTCCAAATATTTTATAAGTAATTGCACAAAGAAAAGTTAAAAAAGAGTAGATATAAATCAAACGAAGTGCAATTTCTTTTGATTTAGGTAATATTTTTTCAGAAGAATCGTTACTAGAAACTTTAAATAGCTGCATTCCACCAACATTCATTATTGGCATTAAAGTTATTGCCATAATTATTACCCCAATACCACCCAGCCATTGAAGAATTGCTCTCCAAAGCAAGATACTTTTCGGCATCTCATTTAGATTAGAGATAATTGTTGAACCAGTCGTCGTAATTCCAGACATACTTTCAAAAAAAGCATTAGTGAATGAGAAATCTAAACTTGAAAAAAAAAAGGGCAAGGATCCAAATATTGCAATACTTAACCATGATAATGCGGTAAGAAGAAACGCTTGTTGAAGGGTTAATCGCTTTTCATGATCTAAATTAGACAAGAAAAATAATGTTCCAAAAATAATGGTTACAATTGAAGCTCCAAAAAAAGATGAGTCGATTTCAGAATAAAAAAACTGAAAAATAATTGGAATAAACATAAATACCCCCAGAATTATTTGCAAAATTCCAAGAGTAAAAAAAACTGTTTTATAATTAGACATTTTGAAAGAACATTATTTTATGGTAAATAAATTTCAACTCTATAAGAATTAGTAAATTCATTATAATAATAATTTTAGAGTGTAATTCATGATAAAAAAAGAAAATTTAGATAAAACTAATGCATGGCCATTTGTAGAAGCAAAAAAGATGCTTCGAGAAAGAAAATTTGCAATTGAAAAAAAAGGTAAAATTACACTTCAAACTGGATATGGTCCGAGTGGATTGCCTCATATAGGAACTTTTGGAGAAGTTGCTAGAACTTCAATGATGGTAAATGCTTTAAAACAATTAACAGAACTTCCTACAGAAATTATCACCTTTTCAGATGATATGGATGGACTTCGAAAGGTTCCTGACAATATTCCAGATAGAAAATTATTAGAAGAAAATTTACATAAGCCCTTAACTCAAGTCCCTGACCCATTTGGAAAATTTAAAAGTTTCGGTGAACACAATAACGAAATGTTGAAAGATTTTTTGAACAGTTTTAAATTTAATTATACTTTTAAAAGTTCAACATCATTGTATAAAACTGGATTTTTTAATTCTGCAATACAATTAATTTTAGAAAATTATGATGATATAATGAATATAATTTTGCCAACATTGGGTAAAGATAGACAAAAAACTTATAGTCCATTTTTACCAATTTGTCCTAATAGCGGGCATGTACTAGAAATTCCAGTTATTGAAATAAACAAAAGTAATTCAAAAATAATTTTTGACAATAAGGGTAAAAAACTTGAGAAAAGTATTTTAGACGGAAACTGTAAGCTACAGTGGAAAGTTGATTGGGCTATGAGGTGGTACGCTCTTGATATTGATTTTGAAATGTATGGTAAAGATCTTATTGAAAGTGCAATTTTATCTAAAAAAATCATAAAATTAATTGGTAAAGATAATCCCTCGGGATTTGCTTATGAGCTTTTTTTAGATGAAAAAGGTGAAAAAATTTCAAAATCTAAAGGCAATGGAATTACAATTGATCAATGGTTAAAATATGCATCTCCAGAGAGTTTGTCTTTATACATGTACCAAAATCCAAAAAGAGCTAAAAAGCTATATAAAGAAATAGTTCCTAAAGCTGTTGATGAATATTTAGATTTTATTGAAAAAGCAAAAAAACAAGAAGAACTTCAGTTGTTAATGAATCCAGTTTGGCATGTGCATAATGGAAATATTCCAAAAGAAAAAATGATAATGTCATTTTCTATGCTTTTAAATCTAGTTGAAACTAGTAATGCAAACTCTAAAGAACTTCTGTGGAAATTTGTAAAGAAATATAAACCAGATATTGAAGAAAAAAATTATCCAATATTTGATAATTTAGTCGGATATGCGATACAATATTTTAACGATGTTATAAAATCTCAAAAAAAATATAAAACTCCTAATAAGAACGAAAAATTAGCCTTAGAAGCATTAATAAAAACTTTAGAAAAATGTAATGATGACTTGTCACCCGAAGATATTCAAACATTAATATATTCTACGGGAAAAGAAAATGGTTATTCAGAGAATCTTAGAGATTGGTTCAAATTAATTTATGAGGTTGTTTTTGGAGATGAAAATGGACCTCGAATGGGTTTTTTCATAAGTTTTTTTGGTGTTAATGAAACAAAAGAGCTTATAATAAAAAAAATTAAATAATGTTTTCAAATTTAAGATCACTAATTTTTAAATTAGATCCAGAAAAAGCTCATACTTTAGCAATTAAATCTTTAAAATTAAATTTTGTGCCTTATCTATCTCAAAATGAAGAAAATGACAGCTTATTTAAAACAAAATTATTTGATAAAGAAATAAAAAATCCAATTGGGATGGCAGCAGGTTTTGACAAAAATGCTGAGGTTTATAATCAATTATTTAAATTAGGATTTGGCTTTGTAGAAGTGGGTACAATCACTCCTTTAAGTCAATACGGAAATTCTAAGCCAAGAGTATTTAGATTAGTTAAGGATGAGGCATTAATTAATCGATTGGGATTTAATAATCATGGAGCACAAAATGTTTTAGAAAGAATAAAAAGAAATTCAAAAATTGGAGTATTGGGAATAAATATTGGTCCTAATAAAGAAACTCAAAATAGATTAGAGGACTTTTTATCAGGTTTAAGAAGTTTTTATGAAGTTGCTGATTATATAACAATTAATATTTCATCACCGAATACCGAAAATTTAAGAAATTTTCATAATGAGATCCAATTAGAAGGATTGCTGAAAGAAGTTAAAAAAGAAAAAAAAAATCTTAGTTCAAAAATACCTATTGTAGTGAAGATTGCGCCAGACATAAATGATGATGAAATAGAAAAAATTTCAGAAGTACTTACTAATAATGAAGTAGAGGCCGTAATTATTTCTAATTCATCAGATGCTACAAGAGAAAAATTAAAAGATATACAAAAACATCAAAGGGGAGGCTTATCCGGAAAACCAATAGAAGATAAATCTAACATTCTAATTAATAAATTTTATAAGTTATTAAAAAATCAAATTAAAATAATTGGTGTTGGAGGTGTAGATTCAGGTATAAGCGCTTATAATAAGTTTTTAGCTGGAGCTAGTTATGTTCAGCTCTATACAGGTATGGTTTATAAAGGCCCCAATGTTGTTAACATAATTAAAGATGATCTTAGGAAATTATTATTAAAAGATGGAGTAAAAAATTTTACAGAAATTATTGGAAATAAATCCAAACCTTAATTCTATTACTTGACCTTAACCCCATCACGGCTTATATAGTCGTTCTACTATGTCTAAAAAATGTGAACTTACAGGCAAAATTCCTATGAAAGGTCATAATGTTAGTCATGCTAACAATAAGACTAAGAGAAGATTTTTACCTAATTTAAAAAAAGTAAAATTTACAAGTGAACTTTTAAAAAGGAGTTTGAAGTTAACAGTAAGCAATGCAGGTGTTAGATCAGTAGACAAAAAAGGAAGTTTTGATGATTTTTTAAAAACAGTTAAAAACAAGAATTTATCTCCAAGACTTAAAAAATTAAAAAAAGGTATTTTAATTAAATCTCCATTTAAGAAAAAACCTTTAGCCAAATCAGCTTAATGAATAAATTGTTTTTATTCCTCTCATTTCTAATGGGAGTGGTTGTTTTATCTTCAAATTACTTAGTCCAATTTCCAATAAAATATTATGGTTTAGAGAAAATATTAACTTATGGAGCATTTAGTTACCCTATAGCTTTTTTAATAACTGACTTAGCCAACAGATCTTATGGTAAATTAATTGCTAGAAAAATTGTATATATTGGTTTTGCAATAGGAATTAGTTCCACTCTTTTATTCTCAACTAATTTTGCAGATTTAATTTCAGTTAGAATTGCAATTGGCTCAGGAACTGCTTTTTTAGTTGCTCAACTTTTGGATGTACAAATATTTGATCAATTAAGAAAAAAAAAGTGGTTTATTGCACCTTTAACCTCTTCTTTCATCGGCTCAACCGTTGATACTTTTTTATTTTTTTCAATATCCTTTTATGCAACAGGAATTCCCTGGTTTACTTTATCTTTGGGTGATTTAGCTGTTAAGATATTTGTAGCTTTGGTAATGTTAATACCCTTTAGATTACTACTTGGGACTATTAAAGCTGTCAAAGTTTAATACAAAAATTTATAAGATAAAATTTTATAGGCTAATTTAGCAACTAGAAAGTTATATGAATTAAAGCCTTTTATTGGTGCGAGTTCATTTATATCAGCACCAACAATTTTTGAATTTTTTGCAGCAATCTTTAAAATTTCTAAAGTTTCATCCCACAATAATCCACCAGGTTCAGGAGTTCCGGTTGCTGGCATAATACTTGAGTCTAGTCCATCAACATCAAAAGTTATATAAACTGTTTTATTCTTTATTAATTTTTTAAGATTATTTAGATTCCATTTATTTTTATCTTTTGCCCAAAATATATGAATTCTACTTGAATTTCTTTTTAAAAAAGGAATTTCACTCTTTGATATATTTCTTATTCCAAACGAAATCACAGAAACATTAGGATAATCTAAGCATCTTTTTATTGCCGATGCATGAGAAAATTTTTCCCCATTATAGCTTTCGCGTAAGTCGGCATGAGCGTCAAAATGTAAAAGACAAATATTTTTATATTTTTTAGAAAAGGGAGCGATACATCCTGGGGTAATTGAATGTTCTCCACCAAAAGTCATTGGAAAAAGTTTTTTATCTAAAATTTCTTGGTTAATTTTTGACATTTTGTTTAATGCATTTTTAATATTCTTATCAATTTTAAATGGTTTTAAAGTTTTAATTCCTATCTTCTTATAAGGTTCGCAGTTTAATTCTTCATCGTAGAGTTCCACTTGGTGTGAGGCCTTAATTATCTCTTTAGGTCCATTTTTTGTTCCACTACCATAACTAACAGTTTTTTCTAAACCAAATGGAACTACAACAACTTTCTCTTTAAAATTGAACTTATTGTCAATTCCTAAAAAACCATTTTTGTTAGAAAGATATTTCAATTTTACTTAAAAATTTTTGTAAAGTTTTTTCTACTTCTATTTTTCCATTCACCTTTATGATAAGCATCACTTGCTATCAATGGAAGTACACTTGTTGCTTCCGCAAAAACCATCTGTTCTTTCGTAATATCAACTTTGCCCCAGGAGCTTGCCTCTTTTAAAGTTGAACTACTACAGGCCCCATCTCTACTATCCGCAACAGTAATTTGCACGGCATATTTATGCATATCAACTTCTTTACCTAATAATTCAGCACAAATTACAGTATCTTGAATAAAATTTTTTGGAACTCCTCCACCTATCATAAAAAGTCCTGATCCTTTAGATTGAATTTTAATTTCTGTAAGTTCTCTAAATTCTCTAATAGAGTCAATTGTTATATGTTTTTCTGGATTTTTTTCTTGGTGCATTACAAGACCAAATCCTGCACTTGAGTCAGTAAAAGCAGGACAAAAAATAGGAACATTATTGTCATAAGCAGTTTCAATTAAAGACTCTTTCTTTTTTGAGTTTTGTTTTAAATATTTACCCATTTGATGAATGAATTCTCGAGAAGTATAACTTTTTGGCTCTAAGGTGTCTGCTATATCACAAATAACCTTATCACACATTTGCAACTCTTCTTCATCAATATAAGTATCATATATTCTATCAATATAATTATTTCTTAATTCTGTATCATCTTGAAATTGAGATCCTTGATAATGCTTAAATCCAAGAGCCTCAAAAAAGTCCATATCAACTATAGAAGCACCAGTTGCTATAATTGCATCTACCATATTATATTTAATTAAATCTTTATAAATATTCATACATCCTGCTGCCGATGTTGAACCTGCTAAAGTTAAAAATATTGTGCAGTTTTTATCCTTTAACATTTCATTATAAATTTTAGCTGCATTAGCTGTTTCTCTTGAAACAAAAGACATTTTTTCCATTGAAGAAATTATTTTTCTAGAATCAAAAGATGTTATATCGATGTGCTCTATAGGATTTTTAAGAAAATCTTTTTTACTATTATGACCAAGGTTTTTATTGTCAGACATTAAGCAACTAAAGAAGCTTTATTTAAGTCTTTATTATATAAACTTAAAATTGGATTATCTTCAACTTCATATATTTCGTCAGAAAAATATCCATTAAATTTAGTTCTAAAAGTCAATCCGTAAGCACCTAGTTGCCCAAGTTCAATATAATCATTCTCTTTTATGTTATTTGGGAGAACAAATGGACCTTTCATATAATCCATACTGTCACATGTTGGACCAAAAAAATCAAAGGCAGTCATTTTTTTTGAAATTATTTTATTTGAAGTTTCTTTAATCATTTTTGATGGAAAAACTATGTTTGGTGTTCCAGCATCAAACAAAGTTCCATAAGTACCATCATTAATATATAATTTTTGTTTTTTTCTTAAATTTACTCTAACAATAGTTGAACCACTTTCTGCAACTAAAGCTCTTCCAGGCTCACATATGATTTTAGGCATTTTTTTAAGCTTTAAGTTTTCTAAACTTTTTTTAATTTCTTTGAAATATTCGTTTAAACTTTGAGGGATTAAGTCAGGATAAATTGTTGGAAAACCACCACCAACATTTATATAATTAGGCGTAATTTTTGTTTTTTTAATTATATTTCCAATTTCTGTAATTCCTTTTGAATAAGAAATAGGATGCATACATTGAGAGCCCACATGAAAACTTAATCCTATTTTATGAGCATATTGTTTTACTAATCTGAATAAACCTATGGCCTCTGAATTTAAAGCTCCAAATTTTTTTGATAAATCAATTTCGGCATGTTCATTTGAAACTGCAACTCTGACAAATAATTCTAAATCTTTAGCATTATTGGTATTTTCAATAATTTTTATAAGCTCTTCCTTTGTATCTAAAGAAAAAGTTTTAATTCCATATTTAAAATAAGCTTCTTTAATACTTTCAGGACTTTTGACTGTATGCATAAAAGAACATTTTGCAGAGGTTGTTAATTGTCTTATTCTTTTAATTTCCTCAATAGATGCAACATCAAACTGTTGAATACCACTATCTATTAGTGTCTTTATAATTAAAGGATGAGGATTTGTTTTAACAGCATACAAAACATCTCCAGGGAAATTTTTTTGAAAAAACTTTGACGCCTTAGTAACAGAATTTTTTCTGATACAATAAACAGGTTTTTCAGGTTTCAGCTGATTAATTAAGTTTTCAACTGATTTAAATTTTTGCATATTTAATGCCTCCAAAAAAATTTAACAAAAAAAAAGCTTTAAAATCTCATTTAAAACCTTTTCATAAAAAGTGCAGTTAAGCCAATAAATAATGGATGTAAAGCAAATAATTACCTATTGAAATTTTGAAATAAATCCACATATTGGATGTATGAAAAATGGCGAAAATATTCAAAACTTAAGTGATTTTCCTAATAAATCCTTACTAATCGTAGATGATGATAATCCCTTTAGAGAAAGATTATCTAGAGCAATGGAAAAGAAAGGTTTTGATGTTTTACAAGCTGAGAGTGTAAAAAAAGGAATTGATGCCGTAAAGATAAAAAAACCGGGATTTGCTGTAGTAGATTTAAGATTGTTAGATGGCAATGGTTTAGAGGTTGTTAAAGAAATTCAAAACTTAAATTCTTCTAGTAGAATTATTATGTTAACAGGTTATGGAAATATACCAACAGCAGTTGCCGCAATTAAAGAGGGAGCGATTGATTATCTTGCGAAACCTGCAGACGCAGATGATGTTGAAAAAGCGCTATTAGCAGAACCATCAAAAAAAGCAGCTCCTCCTGAAAATCCAATGTCAGCTGATAGAGTAAAGTGGGAACATATTCATAGAGTATTCGAATTATGTAACCGAAATGTTTCTGAGACAGCAAGAAGACTTAAAATGCATAGAAGAACGCTTCAGAGAATATTATCCAAAAGATCACCTAGATAAATTTTTTAATTTTAATTATTTGCTTAGTTAAAAGAGCCAAAATCATAATTTTAAAAATTTCAGCTAATAAAAAAGGTTTTGCTCCTAAAGCAAAAATTGGCTTATCCCATCCAATAAGCGTTCCAAGCCAAATTAAACCCAAAATATAGATTGTAGAAGTTGCGATAATTAATTTAAATAAAATTACAAAAAAATTATCATTAGCTTTTATTTTGGAAGCTAAGTAACAAGCTATTAAAAAACCGATTAAGTAACCCATGGTCGGTCCAGTAAAGTAAACTAATCCAACACCTTTTTCTGGAGAATTTGAAAATACAGGAAGTCCTGCAATACCTTCAATTAAATACAGTCCTATTGTAGCTAGTGCGATTTTATGCCCTAAACTAATTCCTAAAAATAATACAACAAATGTTTGCATAGTCATAGGAACTGGATAAAAAGGAATTTTGATCTTAGCTGATATTGTTAGTGCTATCGAACCAAGAATCACAACAACCATAGATTTAATTAGTTTAGCTTGTGTAAGATTTTTTGTTAATTCCATTGGGAAATAATACTCAAAATATAAAAAATAATCTACCTATAATTGTTATAATAAATGAAAGTAAATTTTTTTATATACAGATTATGTTAGCATTGTAATATTTAATAATATTTCATGAATAAAATTCAAAAAACAGATCACTTTTATTTAATTGATGGCTCTGGATATATTTTTAGAGCTTATTATGCTTTACCACCATTGACGAGAAAGAGTGATGGACTACCAACGGGAGCTGTAAGTGGATTTTGTAATATGTTATTTAAATTGTTAGAAGATTCGAAATCTAATCAAAATTTACAAAAACCAACCCATTTTGCTGTAATATTCGACTCAGCAAGAAAAACTTTTAGAAATGAAATCTATAGTGATTACAAAGCTAACAGATCAGAAGCACCAGATGATTTAGCTCCACAATTTGAATACATTAGAAAGTCAGTCTTAGCATTTAATTTACCTTCTGTTGAACTGCCTAATTATGAAGCAGACGATTTAATAGCTACTTATGTCGACCAAATTTTAAAAAAAGGTGCAAAAGTAACAATTGTTTCATCAGACAAAGATTTGATGCAACTTTATAAAAAAGGGGTACGCATTTTTGATCCTATGAAAAATAAATTCATAAGTGATGATGATGTTGTTAAAAAATTTGGCGTAGATGCATCAAAAGTTATTGATGTTCAATCATTAGCAGGGGACAGTAGTGACAATGTTCCTGGAGTTCCTGGGATAGGGGTTAAAACAGCTGCAGAACTAATAAATAAATATGGTACTTTAGAAAATTTAATTAAATCTGCTCATGAGATTAAGCAAAACAAAAGAAGAGAAACTTTATTAGAAAATAAAGATAAAGCCTTGATAAGCAAAAAACTTGTAACTTTAGATAACAAATCTCCTGTTAATAGAGAATTAAATGAATTTAAATTACAAAATATTAATAAAGAAAAATTATATAAATTTTTAAGAGAAATGGAGTTTAACCGATTGTTAAGCTCTGCAATTTCTGTTTATGGAGAACCTGAACTAGAAAATAATAGGATAGAAGTTCAAAATTTAGAAAAACAACAAACAATTAATAATAAAAATTATCATTTAATAAGCAGTTTAGATCAAATTGATAGATGGATAGAAGAAGCAGAGGAGGTTGGTGAGGTTGCCGTTGATACCGAAACAACTTCATTAGATCCTCACCAAGCTGATTTAGTAGGCATTTCTCTTTGTTCAAAAATTGGAAAAGCATGTTATATACCTGTCGGTCATAACTCACCCAAATGTATTGACAAAGTTGCAGTAATTAAAAAATTAAAAAAATTATTAGAAGATCCTAGTATAAAAAAGATAGGTCAAAATATAAAATTTGATTTTATTGTTTTCTATAATCATGGGATAACTCTTACTTCAATAGAGGATACAATGTTGATGTCTTATGTTTTAGATGCAGGAAAAAATAGACATAACATGGATACATTATCTGAAATTCATTTAGGTCATAAAACTATTTCTTTTAAAGAGATGGTGGGGACAGGTAAGAAAGAAATTAACTTTAGCGAAGTTGAGCTTGACAAGGCAAAAAACTATGCTGCTGAAGATGCTGATGTTACTTTTAGACTGTATAAAAAATTTATTAAAAATTTAAAATCAGAAAAAATGGTAAATATTTATGAAATATTTGAAAAACCATTAATTAAAATTCTTGCATTTATGGAAATTAGTGGAGTTGAAATTGATAGTAAATTTTTGAAATCACTTTCATCTAAATTTGAAAAAAAAATTCTTAAACTTGAAAAAGAGGTATTTAAAATTTCAAAAAAAGAGTTCAATATTGCATCGCCAAAGCAATTAGGAGAAATAATTTATAACGATCTTAAAATAGCAGGGTTAAAGAAAACTAAAAAAGGAAGTTTCGCTACAAGCGCAAGTGTTCTAGAGGATTTAGCATTTAAAGGACATGAGTTCCCAAAATTAATTTTAGACTGGAGACAGGTTTCAAAATTAAAAAATACTTATTCTGATGCTTTACCCGAACATATAAATCCAAACACAAAAAGAGTTCATACTTCATTTTTGCTTGCTGCAACAACAACAGGCAGGCTGGCTTCTAGTGATCCTAATTTACAAAACATTCCGATTAAATCAGAAGATGGAAAAGATATACGAAAAGCCTTTACAGCCAAAAAGGGCCATCTACTAATTTCTGCAGATTATAATCAAATTGAGATGAGAATTTTAGCAGATCTAGCAGACGTAAAAGAACTTAAAAAAGCTTTTCAAAATAAGGAGGATATTCATTCATTAACAGCTAGCCAAATATTTAACATTGATATCAAAAAAGTTAATCAAGACCACAGAAGAAAGGCTAAGGCCATTAATTTTGGAATAATTTATGGGATTTCACAATATGGATTAGCAAAACAAATAAATGTTTCTAATTATGAGGCAGAGGAATTTTTAAATTCATATTTTGCAAAATTTCCAGAAATTAAAGTTTATATGGATAATACAATAAAATTTTGTAGAAAAAGTGGATATGTTAGCAATATATTTGGAAGAAGATCTCATTTTAATGGAATTAACGACAAAAATTTTAACATAAGAAATTTCCAAGAACGTGCTGCAATTAATGCGCCAATTCAAGGCTCAGCTTCTGAAGTAATGAGATTAGCTATGATAAGATTAGACAAGAAATTATCAGAGCAAAAAATTTCTAATTCAAAAATGCTCCTACAAATTCATGATGAATTAATTTTTGAAATCCCAAAAAAAGATGAAAAGATGATGATTAAACTAATTGAAAAAGAAATGACCAGTGTAGCTCAGAGCGATTATCATTCTTTTTCTACCCCTTTAACCGTTGATATAAATAGTGGAGAAAATTGGGGATCACTTCATTAATTTAATTCATTGCCCAAATTAGAACAATTTAGTATTTTTAATGTAGATCATGCATAAACAAACAATTGCTTTAGTTGATGACGATAGAAATATTCTTACAAGTTTAAGTATTGCTCTAGAAAAAGAGGGCTTTAAAGTTCAAACTTATATAGATGGAGAAAGTGCGTTAATTGGTTTAACTCGAACGCCCCCTGATCTGGCAGTGATTGATATTAAAATGCCTAAAATGGATGGAGAAGAATTATTAAAAAAGTTAAGAAAAAAAACTTCTATGCCAGTAATATTCTTAACATCAAAAGATGAAGAGGTTGATGAATTATTAGGATTAAAACTTGGTGCAGATGATTTTATGAAAAAATCAGGAGGATTTTCTATAAAAGTTTTAGTTGAAAGAATCAGAGTTCAGTTAAGAAAAAAAGATGTGGATAACAGTATAGAAGAAAGTAAAAGCATTATTACACATGGCAAATTAAAACTTGATCCATCACAATTAGAATGTGAATGGAACGGGAAACAACTTCCAGACAAATTAACTACTACTGAGTTTTTAATTGTAAAAGAACTTGCAAAAAGACCAGGTATAATCAAAGAAAGAGCTCAACTAATGGATATTGCTTATAGAGAAGATACAGATATTGAAGACAGAACAATTGATAGTCATGTTAAAAGAATAAGAAAAAAATTTAAAAAAGTTGATCCTAATTTTTCAGCTATAGAAACCAGGTATGGAAGTGGATATAGATGGAATGTTAGTTGATGATTAATTATCTTTTCAAAAATTTATCAATATTAAAAAAATTTTTATTTATAAATTTTATTTTTTTTACCATAATAGGTTTGTTTACATTTTTATATCTTAAAAATGTCCAACCAAATTTGATCAAAAAAAAATCATCAAATCATATTGAAATAATCAATAATACCATTGAAAACTTAGATCGATTAGAAATTAAATTTAATGAAGAAGATATTCGAAGGTTTTTATTTTCTACAAGATTTATTTTTCAAAGCCTTGATAGAGTAATTTTTTTTAACAATGAGCTAAACTTAATTGGGGATACAGACACGCTTGATCTTGATCCAAGATCATTTTCCTCTAGGCTAGATATAGTTGAATTAGAAATTTTAAATGAAGAAAAAACAAAGGAAATCACTGAAGAAAAAAATATAAATTTAGGAAGTAATTATCTTGTATCTCTAAAAGATATTTTATTTAATTACGCTGGATCAAAAAATAATGGGGTTCCATTTACATTTACTCAAGAAGAATTTAATAATTTTAAATTAACAACAATTAAAAATGTTTTTAATAATGATAAAAACATTGGTTATATTGCTATCATTGAAAACGCAAATGATGTCAGAGCCGCAATAGACGAGAGAAAAACTTTTATTATTAGAACTGCATTTGCTGTTGGAATTGTTATATTAATTTTTTCTTATGTCCTTAATAGATATTTTCTAAAGCCAATACAAAATCTAGTAAATTACACCATTAAGATAAAAAATAAAGATCATAAAAAAATTAATATTGATAGACTTAAAATAAGAAATGATGAATTAGGTTTACTCTCAAAATCTCTTGATGATATGACTCTCGAACTTCAAAAAAGAATTTCACAAGCTGAAAATTTTTCAACTGATCTTGTTCATGAAATTAGAAACCCATTAGCTTCTTTAAAAAGTGCATCAGAAATTCTTAATGATACAAAAGATGTAGATCAGAGATTAAAATTGATAAATATTTTAAATCATGATGTTCAAAGAATAGAAAGACTAATCACTGACTATTCACAAATGTTAAAGGATGAAGTTGCCCTAAGTAAAGAAAATTTTAAAAAAATAGATGTTATTCCAATAATTCAGTCTGTAGTTGATGATTATAATAATATATATCAAGTCAAGCGAGGTATTAAAATTTCTTTTATAAATGATAAAAATAAAACTTATCTAATTAATGGAATTGAAAATAGAATTGAGCAAATAGTTGCAAATTTGTTAGATAATGCAATTTCTTTTAGTGAAGATAATAAAAATATTCAGGTTAGAATATCAAAAAATTCTAATAAACAGGTTGTAGTTAATATTCTAGATGAAGGGCAGGGATTCAAAGAAAAAGACACAACAAAAATTTTTAAAAGATTTTATAGTAACAGACCTGATAAATTTGGACAACATTCAGGTTTAGGATTAAATATTGTTAAGAACTTAGTTGAACTTCACAAGGCTTCGATAACAGCAACAAATAGAAATGATGAAAAGGGTGCAAATTTAGAAATAATATTTCCAAAATTGTAAAGACTTATTGATTTAATAAAATATTATTGTTAGAAAACCCGCCATGGATGATTTTAAAGTAAAAGATATTTCTCAAGCAGAATTTGGAAGAAAAGAAATTTCTATTGCAGAAAGTGAAATGCCGGGGCTAATGGCTTTAAGGGAAGAGTACGGCAGTAAAAAACCATTAAAAGGTGCTAAAATAATTGGTTGTCTTCATATGACAATTCAAACAGCAGTTTTAATAGAAACATTAGATTATCTTGGTGCAGATGTTAGATGGTCTTCTTGTAACATATTTTCTACCCAAGATCATGCTGCTGCAGCTATTGCTAAGGCAGGTATACCTGTTTACGCTTGGAAAGGCGAAACCGAAGAGGAGTATGTTTGGTGTATTAAGCAAACTATAGTGGGACAAAAAGATTGGAAACCTAATATGCTTCTAGATGATGGTGGAGATCTTACTGCAATGATGCACAAAGATTACAAGGAATTGCTAAAAGATGTAAAAGGAGTTTCAGAGGAAACAACAACTGGAATTAAAGCATTAAATAAAATGGAAAAAAATAAAGAGTTATTAATTCCAGCAATTAATGTTAACGACTCAGTTACTAAATCAAAATTTGATAATTTGTATGGATGTAGGGAAAGTTTAGTTGACGGAATTAGACGGGCAACAGATGTTATGATGTCGGGGAAAGTGGCTATTGTTGCCGGTTTTGGTGACGTTGGAAAAGGAAGCGCAGCATCATTAAGACAAAGTGGAGCAAGAGTACTAGTTACAGAAGCAGATCCAATTTGTGCATTACAGGCCTCTATGGAAGGCTACGAAGTGGTTTTGATGGATGAAGCAATTGATAAAGCAGATATAGTAGTAACAGCTACAGGAAACAAAGACATAGTTACTGCAGATCATATGAGGAGAATGAAGGATAGAGCTATTTTATGTAATATTGGACATTTTGACAATGAAATTCAAGTTGAGGCATTAAAAAATAACAAATGGACTGAAGTGAAGCCACAGGTTCATGAAATAGAATTACCAAGTGGAAAAAGAATAATATTATTGGCAGAAGGAAGACTAGTAAATTTAGGGTGTGCTACCGGACATCCTAGTTTTGTAATGAGCGCATCTTTCACAAATCAGGTAATAGCTCAAATAGAACTTTGGAATAATTCTAAAAATTATGAAAATAAAGTTTATGTACTTCCAAAGCACTTAGACGAAAAAGTTGCTATGCTACATCTTAAAAAAGTTGGAGCTAAATTAACAAAGTTATCAAAAGAGCAAGCGGACTACATTAGTGTTAAAGTAGAGGGCCCATTTAAACCAAATGCTTATCGCTACTAAAGGTAGTAAAATAAACATATCTTCCAAAAAAAAATTAGAAGAAGTAGCTAAAGAAATTAAAAGCAAAATAAAACCAGGAGATATTCTGTTTCTCTATGGAGAAATGGGTGTAGGAAAGACTACCTTTGTAAAATACTTGATTAATAATTTTCAACTAGAATATAATGAAAAAATATCTGAAGTAACCAGCCCAACATTTAACATTATGAATGAATATAAGATTAAAGATTTAACAATTAAGCATTATGATCTTTATCGATTAAATTCTTCAAAAGAACTGGTTGATTTGAATATATTTGAAAAAAATGAAAAATCAATTTTATTAGTGGAGTGGCCTGAGATTATCAAAAAGAAGCCAAATTTATTAATAAAATTATTTTTTGAATATGAAAATGAATATCAAGATAGATTTATTAAGATTGTAAATTAAATGAAACTGAAAAATATAAAAGGTGATGCATCTTTTAGATCTTTTTTTAGAAATAAAAAAAAAAGATTTTCAACAATAATTGTGCATGCTAAGAAAGATAAAAAATCAAATTTACTTATTTATGATGCTATAAATAAGATTTTAATAAAAAATGATATCTTAGCTCCTAAATTGATTAAAGAAAACTATTCACAAAATTTCATAGAGATACAAGATTTTGGTAATCAAACCATTTTTCAAATTTTAAAAAAAGGTAATAAAAATAAATTATCTATTTTTAAAAAGATCATAAATTTACTAAATAAGATTCAATTAATCAAAAATAAAAATATAATAAATTTTAAAAAACAAAATTATAAAATTCCAAAATATACTTCTAGAATATTATTTAAAGAGGCAAAACTTTTTTCAGAATGGTATGCTCCTCAAAAACTACCTGGAAATAAAAAATTTAAATTTTCACGAGAATATGGGAAAGAAATAAAAGTTTTAATAAAAAAGATTTCTATGAAAAATAATACTTTTGTCCATCGAGATTTTCATGTTTCTAACCTTATGATGATAAAAAATAAAATTGGTGTAATAGATTCACAAGACGCATTAATTGGAAATAAGGCTTATGATTTAGTTTCTTTAATTGACGATGTACGATTTAAAACCTCTAATGATTTTAAGGAAAAAATATTTAATTTTTATTTAAAATCTCAAAAAAAATTGGACATCAAAAAGTTTAGGAATGATTTTGAAATTATATCAATTTTAAGAAATTTGAAAATAATTGGAATATTTACTCGTTTAGCAATAAGAGATAATAAAAAAAAATATTTAAAATTAATACCTTATACGTGGAGTTTAATTAGACTAAGATTAAAAAATAGAAATATTTTTAGAAATTTAAATAACTTGTTAGATAAAAACTTTTGAAAATAATTACTTTATAAAATGAAAATCAATACAGCATTAATTCTTTGCGCAGGATTTGGAAAAAGATTAAATCCTATTACACTAAATAAACCAAAACCTCTTTTGAAAGTAAATGATTCAACTTTACTTGATAATTGTATCAAAATTATAATAAATCTTAATATTAAAAAAATTTTTATTAATACTTTTTATTTAAAAGAAAAATTTTATGAATTTTTTAAAAAACATAATTATAAAATTGATATAGAGATCATAGAAGATGGAAGGACTATTCTCGATACTGGCGGTGGTATTCTAAATATGATTAATAATAGTAAAGAGGAAGATTTCTTAGTATTTAATCCAGATACTATTTGGAACACAAAATATATTGATGAAATTAATTTGATGATTGATCTATACTTTTCAAAAAAAATTAAAAATCTTATTCTATTAGTAAATAAAGACCTAAGTTTTGATAAAAATATGTTAGGAGACTTTGGTTTACAAAATTTCTTGATAAATCAAAAAAATAAAAATTATATTTATACTGGATGTCAGATATTAAATAAATCAATCTTCAAAAATCAGAAATTATCAAATTTTTCGATTTTAAATATTTGGTATGATTTGATAAAAAATAATCAATTATATGGTTTTGAAAGTAAGCTAAAATTTTATCATGTAACTGACTTAAGTATTTTCAAAAAACTACAAGATCTTTAGCTCTATTTTTATCTAAATATTTACAATCTTTAATTGTTTGATCTTTATTGATTTCTATTAATAAAGGATTTCCTGTAGGTATTTCTAAATTAGAAATTTGTATTTCGTCAATCTTAAGTAAATATTTACATAAAGCTCTTATGGAATTTCCATGGGCTGATATTAATACATTTCCATTATTTAGATTATTTTTAATTTCAGAGTCATAATAATTTATAACTCTTACATAAGTATCTTTTAGAGACTCAGTATCTGGAATTTGATCAGTTGAAAGATTTTTATATATATCAATATTAGATGGGTGGAATGGGCTTTTTTTTTCTAAAGGTTCTGGTTTTAGATCCCATGATCTTCTAAATTCAAACACCTTTTCTTTGCCTAATTTTTTACTCATTTCAATTTTATTTAGACCTGTGAGTGCTCCATAATGCCTTTCATTTAGTTGCCATGCTCTAGTAAAATCTTTTTTATCGTTTAATAATTCTTGAATTAACTTAAGAGTGTTATTTGCTCTAAGTTGTAGTGATGAATAATAATATTCAATTTTTATACCTAGATCTTTTATTAATTTTCCTGCTTTTTTAGCCTCTAACTTGCCATTATCTGTTAAATCAACATCTACCCAACCCGTAAATCTTTTCTCTAAATTCCAAGTACTTTGACCATGTCTAATTAAAATTAAATAACTCATTTTTATTATAAATAATTTAATATAAAGAAATTTTTATAAGTTAAATGAAAAAAATATATTTATTAACAAAAATTATCTTCCATATATCTAATATAGGATTGATTATATTATATCTTTATCCTGGGAGTATTCTTGGATGGTTAATTTATGGAGATTTTCAAAAACAACCTCAGATAACCTCAGATTTTGTAGTATCCTCGAGTCATGCTTATGCTTTTATGTTTTTATCATTATTGGGAATGATATCTTATATTAATAATAGGATTATGATTTTATTTTTATATTTATTTTTAATTTCAATATTTCTAGAATTGAGTCACTTTATAATTCCAGAAAGAAATTTTGAATATTCAGATTTGTTTGGAAATTTAACAGGAGTTTTTTTAATATTTATTTTATTTAATTTATATCGTTTTTTAAAAGACAACAAATGAGTCATAATTATTTAAAAAAGATACTAATCCTTTTATTATTTTATATTTCAGCCTGTTCATCTATCCCACAAAACACTTCAAATAGTTGTAAGATTTTTGACAAAAAGTATCTTTGGTATAAACATACTAAAAAAGTAGAGCAGAGGTGGGGTACTCCAATTTATATTCAACTTGCGATTATAAAGGCAGAGTCTAATTTTGATTGGCTTGCTAAACCACCAAGACAAAAATTGTTTAAAGTAATTCCATTTAAACGTCTTTCTAGTTCATTTGGATATTCACAAGCTGTAAAAGGAACTTGGGAGCAATACAAAAAAGAAACAGGAAATAAATTTTCCACAAGAGCTAGATTTAAAGATAGTGTAGATTTTATTGGTTGGTATACTAACAAAACTGAGTCTATTTTGAAAATTTCGAAAAACGATGCTTTCAAACAATATCTTGCTTATCATGAGGGTTGGGGAAACTATAAATATTATAAAAAAAACAAAAAAGTAATTAAATTGGCAAAAAAAGTAGAAAGACAATCTAATATTTATAAAAAACAATTATCTAATTGTCAGAATTCTCTTAATAAAAAAAAATATATTATTTTTTAGATAATTCTTTTTTAAGTTCTAAATCTACGGCATCAATTCTTTTAGTATTTTTTGCAAATGCTAAATACATTGATGGAGTAACATATAGAGTAAAAAAAGTAGAAATAATCATTCCACCTAGGATTGTTGAGCCTACTGCTAATCTTGAACCTTCACCAGCTCCAGGACCGATATTTCCTATGACAAGAGGCATCATTGCGATCATTGTACTAAGTGATGTCATAATGATAGGCCTAAATCTTACTGCACAAGCTTCTTTAATGGCAGACTCAATGTTTTTACCTGTAGTTCTAATTTGATTTGCATAATCTACAATTAAAATACTATTTTTTGTTGAGATACCTATGAGAATGATTAAAGCAATTTGAGAAAAAATATTTATTGAGCTATTCAGAAACAAAATAAATACAAGTCCCCCAAAAATAGCTAAAGGTACAGTTAGGACAATTATAAAAGGGTGGACAAAAGAGTTAAATGTTGCAGCCATTACTAAATATGCAGTTAATAAAGCCAAAGAAAAGATTATAAGCAGCTCATTACTAGTCTCTTTTATTTCTTCTGATTTGCCTTTCCAAGTAATTTGATTTTTAGGTGCAGAATCAGCCATTACTTTTTCAAAGAATTTAATTGCTTCTGTTAATGTATAATCTTCGTTAATATTTGCTGATATTGTAACAGCTCTTTGTCTATTATACCTTGCTAATTGTTTCGCTGAGCCTTCTTCTTTAAAATTAACAAGATTCGCTAAAGAAATTAATTTTTGATTGGTTTCTGAACGTACAAATATTTTCGAAATACCATCTTTATTTCTTCTGTCAGATAAATATTGTTGAACAATAATAGGGTACTCTTTACCTAGTTTATTAAATGTTGTAATTCTTTTACCACCATAAAGTGTTTCAAGCGTTTCTCCTATCGTTTTTGTTGAGACACCTAAATCTTTAGCTTTATTCTTATTAATTATTAATTTTACTTCTGGTTTATTTCTATTGTAATCAGACTCAATTCTAGAAAGGCTTTTATTTTTTCTAAGCTCTCTTATTATTTTTTTTTGAATTTCTTCAAGTTCCTCATAAGTACTTCCGTAAATTACCATTTGTACTGGTTTGTTATAATTAGAGACTCTAATTGATTGAGGAGATATTGGAAAAGCTAACGCTTGAGGTAAAGTGACGATTTTTCCAATAGCTTCTCTTAAAACTATTTGTTGTCCCTTTTTTCTATTTTTCCAGTCATCTAGTAAAGCAATAATTATAAAACTGTTATATGAATTAGCAGAACTACCAAAACCTGGCACTCTCATTATAAATCTAGAATAAGGACTATCCTCAGCCTGCAAAAGCGGAAGCAATCTTGCCTCAACTCTTAATGCTTGCTCTTGAGTATACTCGAAAGAACTACCTTCATCTGTCGCACCAATTATTAGATATGCACCACGGTCTTCCATAGGCAAGAGTTCTTTTTTTGAAAAATTAAATAATAATATTGATGCAATAATTATAAAAATAATAAAAATACTGACAGTTTTAGTTTTGTTTACAATAACATCTAAAGTTTCTTTATAAAAATTAGCAAAGCTTAAAAAGATTTTCTCAAATTTTTGAATGTAACTTTTTTTTGATGTTTTTTTGTGTAAAAATTTACTTGCTAGCATGGGAGATAAAGTTAATGCAACAAAAGAAGATACAACTATTGAAAAAGATAATGCTATAGCTGTTTCTTTAAATAATGTTCCTGTTATTCCTTCAATGAAAATTAAAGGTAAAAACACTGCTACTAAAATTAAGGTTGTTGCTATAATCGCAAAAGAAATTTGTTTAGAACCTTTGTACGCAGCAACTAATGGTGCTTCTCCATTTTCAATTCTTCTGTATATAGCATCAGTCATGATAACTGAATCATCTGTAATTATCCCAATAGCTAAAATAAAACTTAAGAGAACAAAAATATTTATTGATAGACCAAAAATATAAAGACCTAAAAATGATGCTATTAAACTTACTGGAAGAGCAATAGCAGGAACAATAACTGCTTTAAGATTTCCTAGGAATAAATAAATTATCATCACAACTAAAATAAATGCAATTAAAAGAGTTTTATATACCTCCTCAATTGCAGCCTCTACATAGTTCGCTCTATTGAAAGATACTCTTAAATCTAATTCGTCAGGTAAAGACTTTTTTACTTCTACTATTTTTTTTTTAACATCTTTTGAAAGCTCGACTGTAGATGCACCACTTCTTGCATAAATTCCTATTCCAACAGTTTTTAAATTTATTTGATCTTTAGTTTGAGCTTTAAAAAGAGTTTTTTCTGAAACAGGGCCAAACTCTATATTGGCAACATCTGATAATAAAATAACTTTATTATCTGTTTTTTTTATTGGTAATTGTTTGATTGAATTAATGTCATCATATGATTTATCCAAGTTTAGTGTTAGATCAATATTGTCTGCTTCAAGAGTGCCTGCTGGAAGACTTATATTTTCTCCACGTAAAGCAAATTCAATTTCTTGAATTGTTAAATTATTTGCTGCTAATCTAATTGGATCAATCCAAACTCTAATACTTAGTTCTCTTAATCCACCTACTCTTATTCTACCAACATTTTTAATACTTGAAAATTGATCAACTAAGTATCTCTCAGCATAATCTCCTAACTCAAGATCGTCCCATGTAGATGAAGATAATGACAACCACATAGTCGTTGTAAAACCTGCTGCTCTTTTGAGTATTTGTGGAGGATCAGATTCGGAGGGTAAATTATCTACAACTCTAGCAACTCTCTCTCTGATATCATTAGCTGCATTATCTAAATCTATGCTGGTATCAAATTCAATATTAATTGTGCTTCTTCCATTTTCAGACTTTGAGTCAATGTTTTTGATACCTTCAGCTCCTCCAATAACATCTTCTACAACTTGAGTAACTTCTTGATCTACAATAGATGCAGCAGCAGATTTATAATCTACTTGAATTTGCACTACAGGTGGCTGTATTCCATTTGGTAGTTCTCTTACTGGTAATTTCCAAAAAACAAATAATCCAAAAATAATTAAAATTAGCGACATTACCCAAGATACAGTCGGCCTTTTAATGCTTAATTCTGTAATAAACATTTATTTTTTAATAGGTTTTATTTTTCCTCGAGGTCTTACTTTTTTTAAACCTTCAGCTACAATGATATCTCCTAGACTAATTCCAGAGATTATTTCTATATTTTCATCCCCTCTAAGGCCTGTTTTTACCTCAGTTTTATTAGCAATATTTTTATCATTAATTCTATAAACATACGATTTGTCACCTTCAATCATTATACTCGTATCAGGAACGCTTAAAGAGTTCCTTAATTCGAATTTAACTTTTACCTCTAATAAGGATCCTGAAATTAATTCTAAATTTTTGTTTTCTATTTTTATTCTAGACAATAGGCTTCTTGTATCCGCATTAATTCTGCTTGAAACAAAGTCTACCTCACCTTCAAAAATTTTTTCTTTATAACTTGATACTTTAACTTCAACAGGCAATCCCTTTTTTATAGATGCTGAGTAATTTTCAGGAATTTTTATATCTGAATATATTGTTGAATTATCATCTAGAGAAATAATGAATATATTATTTGATACAAGTATGTCCTCAGTAAGTCCTGTGTATCCAAGCATTCCACTAAAAGGAGCCAATATATTTCCGCTTTTTAAATTTATTAAAACTTCTCCTTTTTTAACAAAATTTTTTAACTCCATATCTTCATAAAGGTCATCTTTTTTTATCTTAAAAGTTTTTGATTTTTTAGAAATCGCTGTACCAAAGGTTTCTATTTTTTCAGAAAATTCTTTATTTACTACCTCCGTAACTATTATCCCTGGAGGGGGTGTCTTGCTAAATTTTTTCTTAAAATGATTTCCAATCATCGTTCTTCCTATAACTACAAAAGCTATGATTAGGAAAAATACCAATATTATAGAAACAGTTTTTGTAGATCTTTTCATATTAAGTTTAAATTATGCCGTATTCAGCCCATGAGCCATCATAAATACAAGGCTGATATTTATCATTTATTAGAGAATAAGCTAGTGCCAAAACACACGCAGTCACTCCAGAACCACATGAAAAAACTATATTTTTTTCACTTAAATTTTCTAAACAAGTTTTAAAAATATTTTTAAGATTTTCTTTGCTTTTAAATGTTTTATCTTCATTCAAACATTCACTAAAAGGTATACAAAAAGAATTTTCAATACTTCCACTTCTTAAACCTTTTCTAGGCTCTTTAATTTTTCCTTCAAATCTATCTTTGCTTCTGGCATCAATGACCTTAAATTTTTTATCATAAATATTTTTATCAATAAATTTTTTATTTTTAACAAGCTCTTTTTTTTCAAAACATTTATAATTAGAAATTTTAACATTTGTAGGATCGCTTGTAACTTCTCTTTTTTCTTCGATCCATTTTTTTAGTCCACCATTTAGTACATGCACTAGTTTGGGACTATGTCCAAAATAAATGAAATTAAACCAACATCGACAAGAGCTAATTACATCTGAATCATCATAAATAATTATTTCATCATCTTTTTTAATTCCCATTTTAGATACTATTTTTTCCCAATTATTTATTTCAACTAACATATGTGGTAGGTCAGTATCCTTTTTAGAATTAGTATCTAAGTCAAAAAAAATTGCATTTTTAATATGTTGATTTTTATATTCCTCAAAACCATCTCTTTTAGTTTGAGGCATATGCCAAGAACAATCAATAACTTTTACATTATTAATATTTTTTCCTAACCAATCTGTTTCAACCAATGACATTTTATTTTTTTTCTAAATATTTTTGATGGTATTCTTCAGCTGGACAATAATTTTTTAAGAGAGATATTTTAGTTACCACTTTATCAGATAATCTATTATCTACATCTTTTAAAATCTTTTCAGCTACTTCTTTTTGTCTGTCGTTAAGATAAAATATTTCACTTCTATACTGAGTCCCAAAATCTGGCCCTTGAGAATTTAAAGTGGTAGGGTCGTGTATTTGAAAGAAGATTTTTAAAATTTTTTCGTATGTTATAGTTTTTTCATCAAACTCAAGTTTAACAACTTCAGCATGATTTGTATTACCAGTGCAAACTTCTTTGTAAGTCGTAGTTGGAACATTACCTCCACAATATCCAACCTCAGTTTTAATAATACCCTCAATTTTACTAAATTTGATTTCTGGTCCCCAAAAACATCCAAGCGCTAAAACTGCTATTTCCATTGATTATGAATAAAATTAATTTACAAATTATTCATATGCTAAGTAAAAATCAATTAGGATTTTTGTACATGTTTATGTCAATTTGTGCATTTTCCTTAATGGATGTCATTGTAAAATGGTCTGTTGATTACCCTATAGGGCAGGTTTTATTCTTTAGAGGTTTTTTCGGGATAGTCTTTTATTTTTTTGTAATTCCAAGAGAAAGACTTCATAATTTTTATCAAACAAGTAGACCAGGATTGCATGCTTTAAGATGTATATCTGGATTGATTGCTTTAGTTGCAATATTTATAGCCTTAAGAAAATTACCTTTAGCAACAGTCGTAAGTATTTCTTTTGCAGCTCCAATTTTTACAACTATTTTTTCAATTTTTTTATTAAGTGAAAAAGTTGGTATTTACAGATGGTTAGCTGTTATCATAGGTTTTATTGGTATAATAATTATAACTGAGCCTGGGATAAGTGAATTGAATATTTATTATATTTTTCCAATAATTTTTTGTTTGGGACTTTCTTATGTAGCAATAACAATTAGACAGCTTTCAACTTCCGAACCTGTTTGGTTAATTTCCTTTTATTTTTCTTTATCTATAACTTTATTAAGTTTTTTAACTATTCCCCAGGGTTGGATAATGCCAAGTTATGAACATTTTATATTATTATCTTTCATAGGTATTTTTGGAGGAGTGGCAAATTTATGGTTAAGCCAGTCTTACAAATACTCAGAAGTTTCTCTAGTAACTCCCTTGAAATATTTAGCTTTAGTATTTGCAATATTTTTTGGATATTTTATTTGGGAAGAAATCCCAACAATTAAAACATTAATTGGAGCTTGTTTAGTAATTATTTCAACATTAATAATTTTTAGACGAGAAATTTATAAAAAAAATATCATTACTTCAAAAACAATAAATGACTAAAGTTCCAAAATATTGGAATTCTGCAAAGAAATATTTATCAAAAAAAGACAGGGTAATGTCTAAATTGATTAAAAATTACAAAAGTCCATCCGAAACTATTTTAACAACTAGAAGAGATATTTTTTTTTCATTGTGTAAAAGCATTATTGGCCAACAAATAAGTGTAGCAGCTGCTAATGCAGTCTTTTTAAAATTTAAGAAGAAATGCAATAATAAGATTAACGCTAAAGTAGTTTCAAATTTAACTTTTAATCAAATTAAAAATTGTGGTTTAAGTCGTCAAAAAGTTATTGGTATAAAAAGTTTAGCACGACAAATAATAAATAAATCTTTTAATCCAAAACTTATTTCCAATATGAATGATGAAGAAGCTATAATTTATCTATCAAATTTGAGACAAATTGGAAGGTGGTCTGCAGAAATGATATTACTTTTTACTTATAATAGATCGAATATTTGGCCAATACAAGACATTGGACTTTTAAGAGCAGTTTCTAAAAATTATAAAAAAAATTATTTACCACCACAAAAATTTTTAGCTACTCTTCAAAAAAAATTTTCACCTTATTGTTCAGTAGCAACATGGTATTTGTGGCGAAGCATAGATCCAGAGCCAATTCAGTATTAATTACCTTCTACTATCTGATGATGTCTAATAGTATGGCCATTAAGAATGTTATGGGCTTCCTGATATTCTGTAGAGTCATAGCATTCTACAGCTGTTTTATAATTAGAAAATTCAACTACAACTATTCTTGGAGAGTTGATACCTTCATTAGTTCTATTTTTTCCACCTCTTACAAGGAATTTTCCTGAAAACTTTTCTATTGCTGGCTTAGCTTTAAGAGCATACTCTTTTAGTTTTTCTGTATTATTAATTTTTTCATATATACAAACCCAATAACCTTTCATAATTTTCCTTTCTTATTAATCCAACCAATCTTTAAATTTCTCTAGATTATTATTTATATATGATGGTAACTTTTTCAATTTATATTTTTCAAGCTTATTTCCATGACCTATCTTTTGTATTTTCTTATCAACTTTAAGATCATAAATTGCTTGATGATTTTTAATTAGATTATTTATTTGTTCTATAGACAAGGGATTCACATCAAATTCTCTATGATGAAGATAAGATTTAAGTTTATGACTTATTTCTTCAGCTGATTTGATATTAGTAAAATGCCAACCACCTTCATTAATAAATTTAATATCTGAAAATTTAGTTTTTGAAAAAAAAATATCAAATCTATAAAAAGGATATTTTCTATCTTTTATATTCCTTAACCATTGAGGAGATTTTAAATATTTTTTTTTACATGATTTGGTTCCGACCCAATTATAATTAGGAAATTTTAGATTAAATTTATAATAAAACATCTCTTGATTAAAAAAAATTAATTTTTCTTTTATTTTTCTGAGATCAATATTTTTTAAATTGGGGATCTCATCAACATCTGAAATTAGTATTAAATCATCATTATCTGCTATTTTAATTCCTTCATTTATAAAATTTCTTTGACTATTTTCTCTATGAATTGCATTAAAAATATATTTTCGTGATTTTTCATCTTCAGTGTCCTCTTTATTGATTGTTTCTATTTCTTCAGGTTCTTTATCATGTATTAAGTAGATAATTTTATCTTTAAATTTTGAAAATTTTTCAGCATTAAATTTCAGACTCCTTCGGTCCCCTTTATGAGTGAAATTACTTTCAACAATTACGAAATAATCGACCTCTTGATATAAAGTGTTAAGTCTTAGATCTAAAACTATATCCTCGTCAAAATACATAAAACAATCAAAAATTTTCATAATTACTTTTTAATCTTTTTTATTTTTTTTTATATGATAAATAAATTTATGGCAGACAAGTTAATTATTTCTTTTAAAGAGTATACCCAGATTGTTGAAAAACTAGCAATTGAAATTCATAAAAATTACAAACCTACTGTTTTAGTGGGTATTATGAGAGGTGCTGCTCCGATAATTGATATCTTATCCAGAGTTTTTAAATTGCCCATAGCCTACATAGTAATTCAAAGTTACTCAGGTAAAGGAATAGAGGATAAACAGGGACAGCTTATGTTTGCAAGAGAAATTAGCTCGCTAGCCTCTGAAAAAGATTTTAATCGGGTATTATTAATAGATGATTTATCAGACACAGGACTTACATTAAATAAAAGTATTGAGTGGTTAAAGAATTATGGACCTACTAAAAATTATATCAGTGAAGTAAAGACAGCTTGTTTATGGAAAAAAAAGTCTTCAAAGTTTGAACCAGATTTCTGTGCAGTAAAATTAGATTCAGACCCTTGGATTGTCCAGCCAACTGAGCATTATGAGGAATTGAGTATTGAGGATATTATTAAAAAAAATAAATAGGGCTAGATCTTACTAGCCCTATTAAAAAATTTTAAGCAACTGCAAAACTTACTACACTAAGAATTGCAATAACCCAAATAGCTGGTGAAGTAGTTGAAAACTTACCAGTAAATATTTTGATTAATGCATAAGAAACAAATGCTAAAGCAATTCCATTACTTATACTATAAGTTAATGGCATTGATATCATAGCAAGTATTGCTGGAGCAGACTCTGAAATATCGTTCCATTCTATATCTGTAATGTTCCTGATGAATAGAACAGAAACAAAAAGTAAAGCTGCACCATCTATTTGTTTTGGTAAGCTAGTTGCTAGCGGCGCAAAAAATATACATGCTAAAAACAAAACACCTATCACTAGAGATGTCATTCCAGTCTTACCACCAGCTTTTACTCCAGCACCAGATTCTACATAACTCGTTACTGTTGTTGTTCCCATCATAGCACCAGCAACTGTACCAACACTATCGGATAACATAGCTTTATTTATGTCTTGAACTTTACCTTGCTTATCTACTTTTCCAGCAACGTTTGCAACTGAAGTTAAAGTTCCAGCTGTATCAAAAAAGTCAATAAATAATAAAGTGAATATTACTGTAGACATTCCAGCTGTCATTGCAGCAGATAAATCAAATTCGAAAAGATATGTCATTGGGGGAGGTGAACTTGCTAAACCATTAAATTTAGCCAGGCCTGAAGCCCATGCAATAATGCTAAAGACCAAAATACCAATGATAATATTTCCTTTAACATTCATCTTTTCTAATACAATTATTGCTATAAAAGTTGCACACCCTAAAAGAACTAATGGATCACTCAAATTACCTAACTGCACTAAAGTTACAGGGTTATCAACTACAACTTCCATAATTTGTAGACCGATAATTGCTAGGAATAACCCGATACCAGCTCCGATACCTAATTTTAAACTTTTAGGTATAGAATTAATTAACCAAGCTCTTATAGGTGTAAGAGATATAATTAAAAATAATACACCAGCCACTAATACTGCCCCTAACGCTTCTTGAGGTGTGTAACCCATTCCTGCACAAACTCCAAAAGCAACAAAAGCGTTAATTCCCATTCCTGGAGCTAGTCCAATAGGCCAAGTTTTGCCGTAAAAAGCCATAATGAAACATGCCAATGCCGTTGCTAATATTGTTGCGGTATATACTGCGCCGAAATCAAAGAAACCTTTTTCGGGTCCAGCGAATTCTCCCGATAAGATAAATGGATTTAAAAACATGATATACGCCATTGTTAAGAAAGTAGTTACGCCAGCAATAACTTCTGTTTTAAAATCTGTATTGTGTTTTTTATAATTAAAATATTTGTCTAACATTTGTCCTCCTAATAGAGGAAAATTATTTGATTCTATTTAAAAATACTCTCATAAAGTCTATTTTATTCACAAAATTCAACTTAGAAGTTTATATTTATGCCACAATTATCTTGTAAAGTTAATTTTATGCAAAATTTTAAAATTATTTTAATTACTTTTATTATTTCAATATTATTGCTGGGATGTCAGACGGTAAAAGAAAAAACAGATTCTATAGTTGAGAAAGAGAACGAAAAATTAAGTAAATTTATTGGAAAATCCTCAAGCGAACTACAAATGGAACTTGGAAATCCTGATGAGGATTTTAAGAACGAAAAAGGTAATTTAGAGCTAGTCTATAATACCAAAAAATATTTAATACCGTGCGAAAGAAGATTTGAAATAAATTCAGATAATATTGTTATAGGCTTTGTGTCTAACGGGTGTTTTTGATTTACACTTGCGAGGAGAATCCTCGCAAGCAAGGTTTTACTTATTTAATTTCAATAAGTTTTTTCTTTTTTTGCTCTGGAACAATTCTCTCACAAGATATTGTTAAAAGACCATCTTTTAGTTCTGCACCATCTACTTTTACATCGTCAGCGATAGTAAATGATCTTGCAAATTGTCTTTGAGAAATACCTTTATGTATAATTTCTCCATCAGCATTTTTATCTTCAGATTTATTAACTTGTTTAGTTCTTACAGTTAATAAATTATCTTCAAACTCAACTTCAACATCTTTTTTATTGAAACCAGCTAAAGCAACTTCTATTGCATAGTTATCTTTACCTACTTTTCTGATGTTGTAAGGTGGGTAGTTTGATTGCATTGTCAAAGCACCATTCCCAAGCATATTTTCAAATTGATCAAACATATCGTCAAAACCAATTGAAAAAGGTCTTAGTGAGTTAAATATAGATATATCCTTACTTGTCATAATATCCTCCTTTTTTAAGCAAGTTTATTTTTTATAAGCCCCATTAGGCGGCTTATGATCCTTATTTAGTAACTAATTGTTATATTTCAAGATTAGCAAATTAAATTTTTTTTGAAATTTTTAAAGCAAAAGCATAGTCAAGAGCTATTTCTTCAATCGCACCATCTCTTCCAGATTTACCACCATGACCAGCATTCATTTCTGTCTTTAATAGCAATAAATTATTGTCTGTTTTAAAGTCTCTTAGTTTAGCTGTGAATTTAGCTGGTTCATCAAATAAAACCCGATTATCGCTTAAACTTGTTGTAATTAACATATTCGGATAATCCATTTTTTTAATGTTATTATAAGGAGCGTATGAAAATATGTATTCAAAATGGTCTTTATTGTCTTTTGCATTTCCAAATTCATCAAATTCTCCAACAGTTAATGGCAAAGAATGATCTAGATTAGTTGTTAAAGAGTCTACAAATGGTACTGCCATTATAATTCCTAAAAATAATTCTGGAGCTTGATTTACAACTGCTCCCATTAATAAGCCACCTGCTGATCCACCCATACCTATTATCTTACCTTTAGATGTATATTTGTGATCAATCAAATATTTTGCTGCGTGAATATAATCTTCAAAAGTATTTTTTTTTATTTGTAAGTTTTCCTTCCTTCCACCACTTCATTCCTTTTTCCATTCCTCCTCTAATATGTGCAGTTGCCCAAATTATATCTCTATCTAATAAACTTATTTTTGTTGATGAAAAGCTAGGACTTATAGAATTTCCATAAGACCCATATCCATACAATAATAAATTTGCAGTTCCATCAACTTTAGTTTTTTTATGTCTTGTTATGGTTAAAGGAACCATTCTTCCATCATGAGATTTAAACTCTACTCTTTCTACCAAATAATTATTTGAATCATGTCCAGAAGGTATTACTTGTTCTTTTACTAATATTTTGGATTTGTTTAAAAGATTATACAGGTAGACCCTCGAAGGTGTTTTTGGAGATGAATATCCTAGGTAAACTTCATCTGTATTTCTATCTTTTTGTCTAAGAGAAATGGTTGGAACATAAATTTTTTCATCTGAAAAAATCAATTCTTCCTCCAATCCTGTAGAGATATTCTTTATAAAAAGCTTGTCTAATGCATTAGAAGTCTCTGAGCGTATTATCCAGTTTTTTAAAAATACACAGCCTCCAATTAAAACTTCTTCTTTCGCGGCAATAAAAATTTTCCAATTTTGTTTTTCTAAGCTATCACAAATCTCAATTTTGAAGTCTTCAGCGTCTTTATTTGTATGATTATAAAATTTGTCATCCCATGAATTTACAGAGTATAAAATTCCTTTTTCTCTTTTTTTTATTAATTTAGGTTCTGGTTTTTTTTCACTAACCTTAAAATAATATTGTTCAGAGGTATTGTGGTCAGAGGTTGTTATAAAATAGTACTGCTCATCTGAGCTTAAACTAATGCCAACAGTAAAAGCCTCACTTTTTTCTTCAAAAATTAGCTCGTCTTGATCATTAAAGTTTCCAATCTCATGTCTATAAATTTTTCTTGCTCGATGATTTTTGTCTAGTTTTGAATAAAAGATATATTTATCATCTAAACTAAAAACGATACTTCCAGATGTATCTTTAATTTCTCTTGTTATAATTTTATCAGTATCAATTTCCCTAATGAATATTGTATAATACTCAGATCCTTTGGTATCCAAAGAATAAGCAAGATTTTTATCATTATGGCTAACCTCGAGATCACCTACACCAAAATATTCTACACCCAGTTTTTTTTTCTCTTTATCTCCATTCCAAATTTCCTCAATTTTATTTGTATTTATCTTTTTTCTTAATTTTATTGAATAATTTCCTTCAACTGTTGTTTTAGTCCAATATTCATATGTGTGATCTTTATAAGGAAGAGACTCATCATCTAATTTAATTCTACCTTTAATTTCATCAAACAATTTTTTTTGTAAATCTTTAGTATCTTTTAAATGATATTCTGTGAAATTATTTTCATTAATCAAATATTCTTTAACTTCAGGGTCTAATTTATCTTTATCTTTTAAAACTTCTAAAATATTTTTTTGGTGTATCCAGCTATAATTGTCTTCCCAGGTGATATTGTGACAAGATTTTATTTCTGGTTTTTTTCTAAGTTGTGGTACTTTCATAAAGTAAAAGGAATATATGAATATAATAATTTATACATTAGTTATATTGACTATTTTTTATTTTCTGATGAGATTTATTAGTAACATTTCTTCAAAAAAGATATCAAAAAGTCTAAGAGTTCTAATAATTTTAGGATTAGTTGTTATGGCAATTTTATTTGCTTTAGGGGGCAGATTTTTATTAACATTGCCTCTTACTTTAGCTAGTTTAGCTTTATTAAAGCTGAAGGGTTTATCTATTTTTCAGTTAATATCACTTTTTAGATTAATTCAAACTTTGAGAAAGTCAGGGAGATTTTCCTTTAATCAATCAAATTCAAATAATATATCTTCAATATCAGTTTCAGAGGCCTACAAAATTTTAAATTTAGATATGAATAAAAAAATTTCTAAAGATGATGTTAATAAAGCATATATTAAAATTCAAAAGAAAATTCATCCTGATATTTCACCCGAAACATCAAGATTGTCCTCAATAGTGAATGAGGCAAAAGATATAGTTTTAAATGATATCTCTTAATTAATTATTTCTTTAACCCTATTGAATATTTTTTGAGGACTAATCTTTTCTTTTCCTTGTGTTTTGTGAGAAACTGTTTCTTCTCCATCAGGAATTATTGGAAACATTTTTGAGCTGTAATTTCCGTAAATTAAGGGTGTGTCTGCCATCAAGGTTATAGTTTTAATACCTAGCGCGGCAGATAAATGACTAAAACTTGAGTCATTACAAATAGATATATTACAATTTTTTATGATTGGTAAAGTTTCTTTGATTGACAAATTATCTAAGGGTAAACAAATATTCTTAAATTTAGATTGCAGTATTTCGTTTAATATGATCTGCTCCTCATTATCTTTGCCTGTTGCGAGAAAAAATTTACATTTTTTAATATCTGATATTTTTTCTATTACACTTAAAAATGTTTTTGCAGGTACTCTTTTTGTTGGTCCTGAACCTCCTATACCCAAAAGAATATTTGTTTCATTTTTATTTATTTGAAATTTTTCAATTGATTTATAAATCAATGTATCATCTATCTGAATTTCGGGATCTTCATTGACATCAAGATTTAATTTATCTTTTATAAATTTTCTTGGAGTATCGGTGATATGTTGTCGAGTTTTCTGAAAAAGGGGATACTGATATATTTTATGAATTCCAGAAAATTTAGCAATTAAATTAAATCTCAAAGATGAATTGAAAATAATTATTTGATCAAATTCGTGTTTTTTAATATCTTTAATCAAATTTAAACTTCCTAAGAATCCACCATGCTTGTTACTATTTTTTTTATCTCTTTCTAGAAAAAGAATTTTATCAATATAATTAGTTTGGTATAAATATTGATCAGCTTTTGAACTTTCTTTGACAAGTAAACTTATAGGGGAATTAAACTTTTCTGACAAAGCCTTTATAAAAGGTAAAAAAACCACAGTATCTCCAATACCCATTCTATTTTGCACCGCTAATATTTTCATATGGTATTTATAAACTTTACTAAGTATATTTTTTATATAAATTTTTATTATGACAAAAATAAGTGGGATTTTTGCAGCTACTATGTCAGTTCTTAATTCTGATTTGAGCCTAAATATTGAAAAAACAATAGATCATGCAGAAAAATTAATAGATCAAGGATGTCATGGTACAGCAATATTCGGAAGTACTGGCCAAGCTCAATTAATATCTATTTCAGAAAAGATTGATTTATTAAATAAGCTTTCAAAAAGCAAATATAAAGATAAGCATCTAATTGGCACAGGTTTAAATTCTTTAGGTGAAACTATTAATTTAATGAAAATAGCAAGTTCATTGAATTTTAAAAAATTTTTAATTATGCCACCGGCTTACTACAAATATGGAGATACTGAAGTAATAGAATTTTATACAAGAATAATAAAATCTATTCCAGACTGTGAAATTATTCTTTATAATTTTGAGAAGTTGTGTGGATATAAATTTAGTAAAAATTGTGTTGAAGAACTCGTAAAAAAATTTCCTAATCAAATAGTTGGTGTTAAAGATAGTTCATATAATTTATTTGAAAATTTGAAATTAAAAAATTTTTCAATTTTTCCTGGTTCAGAATTAAAATTATTAAAGGGATTAGAATTAGGATGTTCAGGAATTATTACAGCTACATGTAATGTAACTGCCGAAATGTCTAGAAAGGTTTATGATGATTTTTATTCAAATAAAGAACAGTCTCTTAACAAAAAATTATGTGATGTTAGAGGTGCGTTTGACAAATACAACTTGATCTCAGGATTACATACTTATTGCTCTCAAGAAAATGAAATTTATAAGAATATTTTGCCTCCTTTAAAACTTTTAAATAAAAGTGATGAGAAAGATTTAATTAAAACTTTAAAGGAGTTAGATTTTAAAAACAATTCATCTTTGGCGGCCTAGTATGCAGCTTGCTAGTTTTTTAAATAAAGTTTTTAAAAAGGATGGCTTTATATTAACAGACGCCAATTCAAAAGATTACATTATTGGTAAACCAGGTAACAATCCTATAAAGTTGAAAATTTTAAAAAAGAATCTTCATTACAAATTATTACTTCATCCTGATTTATATTTTGGTGAAGCCTATACAAATGGTGAAGTAATTATAGAAAATGGAACTCTTACTGATTTTTTAGATTTAGCATTAATGAATTTTGGTAGAAATGACTTAAATTTTTTTAGTTATTTAATTAATAGACTCAGAGGATCTTATAGATATTTAACCAATTTTAATTTTATTAAAAAATCAAAGATGAATGTATCTCACCACTATGATATTTCAGATAGTTTATATGATTTATTTTTAGATCCAAAAAGACAATATTCTTGTGCTTATTTCAAAAATGAAAATGACAGTTTGGAGGAAGCACAAAATAATAAAATTAATCATATAATTAAAAAACTGAACATTAAACCAAATCAGAAAGTTTTAGATATAGGTTGTGGTTGGGGTTCACTAGCAATCGATATAGCAAAAAATGCAAGTTGTGAGGTTACAGGAATAACATTGTCAGAAAATCAATTAAATTATTGTAATCAAAAAGCAAAAGAAATGAATTTAGAAAATCAAGTTAAATTCAAATTAATGGATTACAGAGAACTTAAAGAAAAATTTGATAGAATTGTAAGTGTTGGGATGTTTGAGCATGTAGGAAGAAAATTTTATAAAAAATTCTTTAAACAAATTGAAAAATTACTTAAAGATGATGGTGTTTCGTTGATACATACAATTGGATCAGTTAATCCACCAAGAGACCCACATCCTTGGATAACTAAATATATTTTTCCGGGGGGTTATACCCCTAGCTTAAGTGAAGTAACAAACCCAATAGAAAAAGCAGGACTAATTGTTACAGATATAGAGGTTTTAAGACTTCATTACTCACATACTCTAAGACACTGGAAAGAAAATTGTATTAAAAATAAAGAAAAGATTATTCAGATGTTTGATGAAAAATTTTTTAGAATGTGGGAATTTTATCTTGCTGGTTGTGAAATGGCATTCAAGTGGGGTGATCAAGTTGTATATCAATTTCAACTTACAAAAAATTATAAATCGACTCCTGTGACTAGAGACTATATTTATCAATAAATTATTGATAGAATCGAGTTTCTTTGAAAATGAAAAAAAAACAAAAAAAATCTAATAGAAAGAAAAAATTTAAAAAAAAATCATCTAATCTAAAGCGTTTTAAAAAAATTAAAAATATTAAAAAAATTTTAAAAAAAAGAAAAAAAAGTTTTGCAAATAAACTTAAAAAAGTTAAAAAAAAAAAACTGATAAGCACCAAAAAAAAACTACAGACTAAAGGGGAAAAAAAAGTTCAAAATGAAAGTTTATCTTTAAAATTAGTCAAATTACAATTATCATTAAAGCCTCAATTTAACTTTAAAATTAATTTTAGTTTAGAGAAATATATACAAAGATTTTTTGATAAAATTTCAGAAACAATTTCTAATTATAAAATTTTAAAACATGATGAAAAAAGAAGATTAAAATTAGAAAAAATTGAACAAGAAAGAAAAGAAAAAATTAAAGTTGAAAAGCAAAAAAAAGAGGAAGCAGCTTTAAAGTTAAAATTAAAAGAACAAGCTTTAAAAGACGAAGCTAGATTAGAAAAACAAAGAACAAAAGATATAAAATTATTTTTAAGAAAAGAACAGGCTATTTTAAGAATAGAACAAGCTGAAAAGCAGAAACAATTTTTAAAACAATTAAGATTAGATAAACAAATAGAGAAATTTAGAATTCGAGAAGTCAAAGAATTAGAGAGACTTGAAAAGATTTCTTTAAGAGAAAAAAGAGATGACTACTCAGGATTACAAGAAAGAATTGATAAGCTTAAAGAGAAATATCGAATAATTAGGGATCAGAAGATTAAAGAAAGAGTAGAAGCTTTAGGTGTAAAGCTTCAAGGCAATGAAGATAGAGAAACTTTATTATCTAAAGAGAAAGAATATACTTTAGCAAGACAAAAAGTTGAATTTGCATTAGAAAGTTTCTATAGAAGTGCTAGCAGCTTAGTATTTCAGATAAATAAAAGACATATTACAAGAGATATGTCTATATTACGATGCATTGATAGAAGATTTGAGACAGGTGAAATTTTTATTAAATGGGATGAGTCTGAGGATGAAGATTGGCTATTATTAATATATATTAAAAATAATTCGCCTGATGAAGGTATTGTTATAGAAGATAAAGCAAATTCAGAAAAAAATATTTCTCATGAATTTAGAAGTGTAGATATATTTAAAGCCTCAGATACCATGGTTGACTCTTTGACCCAACTTATTGCAAGAAAAAGAGCGAAAAATAACAATTAATATTTATTCATTTATTAAGTAGTATCTTGAATGATTTTAGGAACAGCATTTCTAGTAATTCTCTACTTAATTTTAAAGTATATTCTCTCATGGATATCATATTATAATAATTTAGACTCTAGACTGGGAGATAGTACTTGGCGATTTAGTTATGATTATCCAGTTTCAGGTGAGCGAGATATATCGGACTTAGATGATAAAAATTTTGTAAGACTTAGAAGAAAAAAAAACAAAATTGTATTGTTAATGTACTCTATAGTTCTTATTATGTTTATAGCTTCAATGTCATTATTTAGCCAATTAATGATATTTTTTTTAAATTAGTCTTTTAATTGCTTTTTATTTTTTAAATATAAAAAAAAGGCGATTATTTCATACACAAAAGAAAATATATTAAAAATTATTGGTAGTCTGAAAAAATTATGCAGAAATTTATATTTAGGTATTTTTTTCCATAATACTAGAAATGCTTCAGCACCCTCTATAACTTTCTTATCTTCAATTACATGAAGTCTTCTTAAGAGCTGTTTTTTATTTTTAGAAGTTTCTTGTTCTGCTAAATTATTATTGGTTATATCTATCCAATCAATTTCTTTAAGCTTTTCTCTTTTGTATAGGTCTATTTCTGCCTTACAAATTTTACATGAATTATTAAAATAAACTCTCATTTAGACAATTATCTACTAACTATTTGCTTATATGTACATGCGTAAAATACTCTAGTTGAAAATTATCTTAAACAACATATGTATTATCAATTATGAGTAATTTTTTTGAAAAATCTGATTTATCTAGAAATGATGCAGAGAGTATAATTTCAGATACATTAAAAAAATGTGATGATGGAGAATTATATTTAGAAAATTCAAAATCTGAAAGTATTTTACTAGATGATAATAAGATTAAAAATTCCAGTTATAATTCAGATTTAGGCTTTGGTTTTAGAGCAGTGTCTGGTGAGGTTGTAGCCTATTCGCACTCAAATGAAATATCTAAAAATTCATTAAAACAATCATCAGAAAATTTAAAATCAACATTAAAATCAGCGAAAGGGACATATAATCAGTCTATTCCTAAATCAAATAAAAAGTATTATGAAAATATTAATCCAATTGAACAAAAATCACTAAATTCCAAAATAGAAATATTGAATAAAGTTAATGAATATCTTCGTAAAAAAAATAAAAATGTTAAACAAGTAACTGCAAATTTTACTGGAGAGCAAAAGTCTATTGAAATAATTAGATCTGGTGGAGAAACATTAACTGATGTAAGACCATTAATAAGATTTAATGTATCCGTGATGCTTGAAAAAAATGGAAGAAAAGAAACAGGTGTATATGGAATTGGTGGAAGACAATCTTATGATGCATATTTAAAAGAGGATAATTGGAAAAATGTTTGTGAAGAAGCTCTAAGAATAGCTTCAGTTAATTTAGAGAGTAAACCAGCACCTGCTGGAGAAATGAAAGTTGTACTAGGTCCTGGATGGCCCGCGATTTTGATTCATGAAGCTATAGGACATGGATTGGAGGGCGATTTTAATAGAAAAAAAACTTCTGCATTTCATAATTTGATGGGTCAAAAAGTTGCCAGCGAAGGAGTTACCATTGTAGATGATGGTACTATAGATAATAGAAGAGGCAGTCTTACAATTGATGATGAGGGAACACCAACAGAAAAAACTGTACTAATTGAAAATGGAATTTTAAAAAACTTCATGCAAGATAGATTAAATGCTCGATTAATGAAAACTCGATCAACTGGAAGTGGAAGAAGGGAAAATTACAAACATATTGTTTTGCCGCGAATGAGAAATACAATGATGTTGAACGGTAAACAAACTCAAGACGAAATGATTAAATCAGTAGACAAAGGTATTTTTGCTGTGAGCTTTGGAGGAGGTCAAGTTGACATTACATCTGGAAAATTTGTATTTAATTGTACTGAAGCATATGAAATTATTGACGGTAAAATTGGATCACCTATTAAAGGGGCAACTCTAATAGGAGATGGTCCCTCTATCTTAAGAGAAGTTTCAATGGTTGGTAATGACATGATGTTAGACCCTGGCATAGGAACTTGTGGTAAAGCAGGGCAGGGCGTGCCGGTAGGAGTTGCTCAACCTTCAATTCTAATTGATAAGATGACTGTTGGTGGAACAAAACTCTAATGGTCAAAGATCAAGATTATTTAAAAAATAAAGCATCTTATTGTTTGGATTTAGCAAAAAAATTAGGAGCTACAAATATAAGTGTGCATGTGGGTAATTCTATTTCTGAGACAGTAAATTTTAGAAATAAAAAGTTAGACGAATCTAATAGATCAGATAATCTTGGAATAGATATTACAACTTACATAGGTAAAAAAAAATCATCAATATCTTCATCAAATTTACTGAATAATAACTTAGATATTTTAATTGAAAAATGCATTGAGACTACAAAAAATACTCCTGAGGATGAATTTAATTCACTTCCTGATAAAGATTTACTTGCTAAAGATGTTAAAGATTTAAATTTATATGATGATACTCATATTGAGAATGATACTAAGATCGAATATTTATTAAAACTAGAAACAGCAGCTTCAAACAATAAAAAGATAGTAAATACCGAGTCAAGTTTTGTAGAAAATAAATCAAATTTTATTTTAGCTAACAGTGATGGTTTTTGTAAAGGTTTTAAAACTTCATCATTCACAGCCTATAGTGTTGCAGTTGCTAAAGATGACAAAAGTATGGAGAGAGATTATGAGTATACCCACAAATGTCATCTCAAAGATATTGAGAGTGCAGAAAAATTAGGAAAAAAAGCTGCAGAACAAACAATTAAAAAATTAAGTCCAAAAAAAATTGGTAGTGAAAAAATTTCTATAATTTTTGATAAAAGAATTGCAAAGGGAATTTTGAGCACTTTTGCTAGTGCTATATCGTCCTCTGCTATTACAAGAGGAACTTCATTTTTAAAAGACAAAATCAGTCAAAAAATATTTCCTGATGTGATAAATATTTTTGACAAACCCGACATTTTTAAAGGTTTAGGTTCAAGAAGTTTTGATTCAGAAGGAGTTAAAACAGATACATTAAAATTGGTTGAGCAAGGTATTTTAAAGCATTACTTAATAGATACATATAATGGTAAAAAATTGAATCTTAAATCTAACGGAAGATGTGGAGGAACAAGTAATCTTTATTTTGATAATGGCAAAATTTCTTATAAAGATCTTTTAAACTCAAGCTCAAAAATTCTTTACATAACTGAAACTATTGGTCATGGAAGCAACATTGTAACTGGAGATTACTCTGTTGGAGCAACTGGTTTTTTAATTGAAAATGGAGAATTTAAATATCCAATTAATGAAATTACAATAGCTGGTAACTTTAAAGATATGTTTCAACATTTAACTTTAGCTAATGATTTAGAATTTGAGTATTCAACTAATTCTCCAACTATGATGATTGAAGGAATGGTTGTGGCTGGTAAGTAGTTAGATTTACTCAATACTTTTTAGACGATATTCCCAATCACCCATTCTAGAATATGAGACTTTTATAATCATGGAATTTTTTTGATCAAACCAGATATCAAAATTTAGCCTTTTGTCTTTAGGTAAAGACATATTTTTTGATTTCAATGTAAAATGATCAACCTCAAAAGTTTTTCCATACTGATTAATTTTTTCTTTTCCTACAAAAGTTACAATTTGTTCTTTAATGCTTCCTGAAATAGGACTAATCTGACTTTGAGTTTGTAAAATTTTATGGTTCCACCAGTTTCCAATAATATTATTATTTGATGCTTTTCCAACATATGAGGAACCTTTTATATTGAATTCATTACTTTCTTTATTAAAAACTAAATTAACAAATTTTTTTTTATCATTTTGTAAAGTTTCTGAAACATAAGAAACTAATTGATCTTTTAAATATTTTTCTTCACCATATCCTTCAACTTGAAAAATTGTTGCTCCTAAAAGTTTTACAGAAAATTTAATTTGATTAGAAACTGTTGTCTCATCTCCTGTTCTAGTAAAAAAATAATAATTATAACCAATTAATTCTCCATTTCTAAATATTTCCATTTCAATCTTATTATATTTATTATAATGAGCTATATGAGCTATTGAAATAGATGAATAAAATATAAGAAATATAAAAACTAAAAATTTTTTCATTTGGAAGTTACATTAATAGACTTTATCAATAATAGAAATAATTTAATAAAAAATGTTTTTGAAAATAAAGAAGATACCAAAAGTTAATTGGAGCTCTAGTGAGCCATATAATTTTAAACCAAAATTTTCTACATTTTTCTTTTTATGCTTTGGTTTAACCTTGTTTGGTTTAGGAGAAGGATTATTGATTGTTTCTTTTACCGGGGCTTCTCCTTGGAGTGTTTTAGCCCAAGGTATTTCTCTTAATGTAAATTTAAGTATCGGTACGATTACTTTACTTATAAGTATTGCTGTTTTGATTTTGTGGATTCCCTTGGGTCAAAAACCTGGTATGGGAACTATTTTCAATGCATTGATAATTGCTTTAATGATTGATCTTTGTATAAAGTTTGTACCAACTCCATCTACTTATTTTCAGCAATTAATCTTAGCAGCAATTTCTGTATTAATAGTTGGAATAGGTGGTGGTATTTATTTAGTTTCTAATTTAGGTGCAGGACCAAGAGATGGATTGATGATAGGATTACAAAAAATTACTAATTTACCAATAGCAGCGGTAAGAGCTTCTCTAGAAATTTCTGTTGTAAGTGTTGGTTGGTATTTAGGTGGAACTGTAGGATTGGGAACTTTATTATTTGCATTTGGAATAGGTCCTTGTGTTGCTTTAGGCTTATATTTAGTTGATAAAATTTTTAACTAAGCAGCTGCTCCAGATTTTTCACTTTTTTTTCTTTCATGAGGATCTAGGATAGCCTTTCTTAATCTGCAAGACTCTGGTGTAATTTCTAAGGCTTCATCAGCATTAAGCATGCTAAGTTGCTCTGCAATTGACATTTTTCTAACAGGGGTAAGCACAACATTTTCATCAGTTCCTTGAGTTCTCATGTTAGTTAATTTTTTACCTTTCATAACATTAATAATCATATCCCCAGGTTTTGGAGAAAATCCAACAATCATTCCTGGATAAACAGGATCATTATGAGTTATAAACATCTCACCTCTAGCTTGTAAATTAAAAATTGCAAATGCAACAGCCTTACCTTGTTCCATTGATATTAGTGCACCATTTTTTCTTCCTTCCATTTCACCTTCAAATGGACCGTAGCCATGAAAAATTTTATTAATTACTCCATTTCCTTTAGTAAGAGTAAGAAATCTACTTGTGTAACCCATTAAACCTCTAGTTGGTGCATGAAAAATTAGTCGTTTTTTATTTTTGCCTGTATCCTTTAATTCTATCAATTTACCTTTTCTTTTATTCATGGAGTCAATTATTTTTGAAGAATATTCTTCATCTAGGTCCATAGTAATTTCTTCAATTGGCTCTAGTTTATTTCCATTTTCATCTTTTTTGAATAATACTTTTGGGGGACTTACAGTCATCTCAAATCCTTCTCTTCTCATTTGAGTAAGCAAGATTTCAAGCATTAGTTCACCTCTGCCACTTACCACGAAAGAATCGTTCATATCATTTTCTGAGAATGTAATTCCAACATTGTTTTGCGCTTCTTGGATTAATCTATCTCTAATTTGTGTACTGGTAAGTTTTTTTCCTTCTCTTCCCGCCAAGGGAGATGTGTTGACTGTAATAGTAACAGACATAGTTGGAGGATCAATGGGAGTAGCAGTGATAGGCTCAATAACCTCTAAATCACATATCGTATCTGCAACATTAGCTTTTTCTAATCCAGCAACAATAACAATATCTCCTGCTTCCCCAACCTCAATTGGAACTTTTTTGGTTCCTTCATACCTGAAAATTTTTGTAAGCCTTCCTTCATCAACTTTTTCTCCTCTCAAGTTGATTGCTTTTATAGCTTGATTAGCTTTAGCAGTTCCTTGTGCAATTTTTCCTACTAAACTTCTTCCTAAAAAATTATCTGCATAAAGTAGAGTTGATAACATCGCAAATGGCTTTGATTTATCAAACTCTTCAGGTTTTACATGCTCAATAATTTGATCCAATAAAGGGCTTAAGTTTTTCTTAGGACCATTTTCCTCTTTATCTGCCCAACCCAATCTTCCGCTAGCATATAAAACTGGAAAATCTAGTTGTTTTTCATTCGCATCTAAACTTACAAATAAGTCAAAAGTTTCATCTAAAACTTCATTAGCTCTTTGATCTGCTTTGTCTAATTTATTAATAACTACAATTGGTTGTAATCCTTGTTTTAGTGCTTTTGATAATACAAATTTTGTTTGAGGCATTACTCCTTCAGCAGAGTCTATAAGTAATAGTGCACCATCAGCCATACTAAGCACTCTTTCTACTTCAGCTGCAAAATCTCTGTGGCCAGGAGTATCAATAATATTAATACGCGAGCTTTTCCAATTTATGGAGGCTGGTTTAGCTAAAATTGTAATTCCTCTCTCTTTTTCAAGTTCACCTGAATCCATTAATCTTTCATTAACAATTTCATTATCTCTGAATGAACCACTTTGTTTCATTAAGTTATCAATTAAAGTAGTTTTACCGTGGTCAACGTGAGCAATAATTGTGATGTTTCTTATATCCTTGTTCATAATTTGTGGCTCTTATATAGTAATTTTTTTTTTTGAAAACTCCTAAAAATCTAAAGAAATATTAAGATTTTGAAAAAAATATGACATTATTTTGTTTTTTTTGTTTTTTCTCTTTTTAATTTTCTTTTTTCTTTTAGACTTAATTTCGGTTTTTTTTTAACACTAGAATCTTTGAAAGATTTTCCACTATATCGTTTTGACATGAAAATATTTTAATAATTTTAAAGAAAAAGACCATAAAAATTATAATCTTTGAATCCAAATTTAGAGATTGTGGATTATTTTATCAAACTGGTTGTCATTAAATCTTTTATTATCTGGTCTTTTTAAAATTTTTTTGTCAAAGTTTGTATAATTAACACCCGAATTCAAAAGTAATTAAAAAGATGACTTAATTGAAGATTGGAGTTAAATTGGATTTATGCCCAATTTACTTGTTTATGTGCAAAGAGGTATCAAAAGAAAAATACAAGTAAATTTTCTAAATTTAAAAGAAATACCAGATTTCCTTGTTGTATCTCCTGGTGGTTGTGGATCTGTTAATTTAATAAAATATTTAGAAAATTTTGGAAAATGTAATTTATACTTTGAAAGGAATTATAGAATTTTTGGTTTAGGACACGTTTATAAACCAACTAATTTTCATTTTAGAAATAAAGTTAAAGTTATAATTATTAAAAGAGACTTTGAAGACATCTATAATTCTATGAAAACAAGGGGCTTCATAAGAAACACTCTAAATGTATTTGGTGATACTTTGCCTTTTATGTATATGAACATTTTAAAAGATCAAAGAAAATTAAAAAAAAAGTATTTTAGATATTTAGAAAAATTTTATTTTAATTGGAAAAAATATAATCAAGAATTAGTCCTTGAATTAGAATACCCAAAATTATATCAGGATTTTGATTGCAGAATAAAAATTAAAAATTTTTTGGGTATAAAGGATGATGCTTTTTTAAAAAACTTTCCTAAATTTGAAAGATATAAAAAAGATAAAAATTTTATTGATCCATCTACTATATTAATGAGGGACATATATAACTTGAAATAAAAACCCCCGAAACTTTTGTTCCAGGGGTTTTAAATTTTTTTTGGTAACTAAATTAGAAGGGTTTACATTCCCATGCCACCCATTCCTCCCATGCCACCCATTCCTCCCATGCCACCAGGCATTGCAGGAGCACCAGCATCTTTTTCTTCTGGCTTATCAGCTATCATGGCTTCAGTAGTTACTAATAGTCCTGAAATAGAAGCAGCATCCTGGAGAGCAGTTCTTACAACTTTAACTGGATCAATAATACCTTTTGCAAACATATCACAGTATTCCTCGTTCTGAGCATCATAACCATGTGATTTTTTGCTTTGCTCTAATAATTTACCGACTACAACTGAACCATCTACTCCAGCATTTTTAGTAATTTGTCTAATAGGAGACTCTAGTGCCTTTCTTACAAGTTCAACACCAGCTCTTTGATCATCACCTTTAACTTTTACTTTATTAAGATCTTGAGCAGCGTACAGTAATGCACATCCACCACCTGTTACAATACCTTCTTCTACAGCAGCTCTTGTAGCATTTAAAGCATCTTCAACTCTATCTTTTCTTTCTTTAACTTCAACTTCAGTTGCACCACCAACTTTGATTACTGCAACACCACCTGCTAATTTAGCAAGTCTTTCTTGAAGTTTCTCTTTATCATAATCTGATGTTGTTTCATCAGCTTGTTGTTTAATAGACGAACATCTAGCTTCAATGTCAGATTTTTTTCCATTTCCATTTACAATAGTACTGTTATCTTTATCAACCTTAATTTTTTTACAAGAACCAAGATCTTCTAATTTAACATTTTCAAGCTTAATTCCTAAATCTTCAGATATTACCTGACCGCCTGTTAAGATAGCAATATCCTCAAGCATAGCCTTTCTTCTATCACCAAATCCAGGAGCTTTGACAGCTACAACTTTTAAACCACCTCTTAATTTATTTACAACTAAAGTTGCTAATGCTTCTCCTTCAACATCTTCAGAAATAATCATTAATGGCCTTCCAGCTTGAACTACAGCTTCTAAAAGTGGAACCATTGGTTGTAAATTAGTTAACTTTTTTTCAAATAAAAGAATATAAGGATTCTCTAATTCAGTTGTCATTTTATCACTGTTTGTAATAAAGTATGGAGATAAATATCCTCTATCAAATTGCATTCCTTCAACAACATCTAGTTCTGTCTCTATACCTTTGTTTTCTTCAACAGTAATAACGCCTTCGTTACCAACCTTTTGCATTGCTTTTGCAATCATTGTTCCAATTTCTTTATCTCCATTTGCAGAAATAGTTCCAACTTGGGCAATTTCATCACTATCTTTTACTTTTTTAGCAGAACCAACAAGATTTTGTTTTACAACTTCAACAGCCGCATCAATGCCCCGTTTAACATCCATTGGATTCATTCCAGCTGTAACATATTTTACACCTTCTCTAACAATTGCTTGAGCAAGAATAGTTGCAGTTGTTGTTCCATCACCTGCTTCATCATTAGTTTTGCTAGCTACTTCTTTGACCATTTGAGCACCCATATTTTCAAATTTGTCTTCAAGATCGATCTCTTTAGCAACAGAAACACCATCCTTAGTTATTCTTGGAGCTCCATAAGATTTATCCATAACTACGTTTCTTCCTTTTGGGCCCAATGTAACTTTAACAGTATCAGCTAAGATATTTACTCCTCTTATCATTGCTGCTCTTGCCTCAGCATCAAATTTAACAACTTTTGCCATTATATTTCTCCTTTAAATTAAATTATTTGCTTGCAATACCCATAATGTCTGACTCTTTCATTATGCTGTATTCTTTGCCATCAATTTTGACTTCAGTTCCTGACCATTTGCCAAATAAAACCTTGTCACCAACTTTAACGTCCATTGGAATTTTTTTTCCATCTTCAGTTTTTGCACCACCCCCAACAGCAACAACTTTTCCTTCTTGAGGTTTTTCTTGGGCTGTATCTGGTATGATTATTCCACCTGCAGTTTTTTCGCTACTATCTAAAACTTCTATTAAAACTCTATCGTGTAGTGGTTTAAATTTCATAAATTCTCCTTTATAATATGGACTTCATATAGAGATTGGTCTTACTATTTCAAGATATAGTTCTAAATAAGTTAACTAAAAAATAAAGGAATTTAGGGATTTTATGGGTTATAGATTGTTTTGATGACTAAAAATTTAGACAAAGAGGGCCTTAGTTCGATTGTAGATAATTATCAATTATTTTATGTAGATTTATGGGGAGTAGTTCATAATGGCATTTCCCTTCATAATGAAGCTATAAAAACTTTAAAGGAGATTACAAAAAAAAATAAGGACTATATTTTACTTACTAATGCGCCAAGACCTAATAGTGCAGTGAAATCTTTTTTAGAAAAATTAGGCATGGAGAAAGAAATCAGAGACCATGTTTTTACATCTGGTGAAGCAGCTTTAAATTATATAAAAAAAAATTTATCAAATAATTTTTTCTTTCATGTTGGTCCCCCTAGAGACTTTGATTTATTTAAAGATTTTGAAAAATTGAAATTACAAAAAATAGAAAAAGCAGATTATATTTTGTGTACAGGATTGTTTGATGATTATGATAAAGATCTAAATTACTATAAAGATTTGTTTGAAAAAGATCTAAAAAAAAAAATGATTTGTACTAATCCAGATTTAATTGTTGATAGAGGAAATAAAAGAGAGTTATGTGCTGGATCAGTAGCTATGGTATTTGAAAAGATGGGAGGAGAGGTTATTTACTTTGGAAAGCCTTATCCAGAAGTTTATAATCAATCGATAAATTATAAAGATAAAAAAATATTATCAATTGGTGACAATCTAAACACAGATATTAAGGGAGCAAATCTTTTAAATTTTGATTCTTTAATAATTTCTAATGGGATTCATAAAAATGAAATTAAAGAAAAAGGCATTGAAAAAATTTCAAAATCTTATGAAGCAATTTGTAATTATATCCAATCGGATTTAAAATGGTGAATTTAATTAAGTTATATAATAGTTTAAATATAAAGCAAAGACACAGAGGCTCCATTATTTTAATTGGTAATTTTGATGGTCTTCATTTAGGACATCAAAAATTATTTTCATTAGCAAAAAAATATAAAAAAAAACATTCTCTTAAAATTGGGGTTCTTTCATTCGAGCCAATGCCAAAGATGTATTTTAATAAAAGTATAAAAAATTTTAGAATATCTAATAAACAACAAAAAATAGATCTTTTGAATAAATTTAATGTTGATTTTGTAATTATAAAAAAATTTGATAAAAAATTTTCTAAAACAAAATCAGTTGATTTTATAAAAAAAGTATTAGCAAAAAATTTGAATGCAAAATTTATTTTTGTAAGTAGTAACTTTAGATTTGGCAATAAAAGAGAAGGAGATGTAAAGCAATTAATTAAGTATCAAAAAGAATATAATTTTAAAATAATTAAACCCAAACCATTACTAATTAAAAAAAAAATAATATCATCCTCTTTAATAAGAAATTATTTACAAAAAGGTAAATTAGATAAAGTAAATAAATTTTTAAATAGAAAATGGTCTATCGTTGGTAAAGTACAAAAAGGTAAACAGTTAGGAAAAAAAATTGGTTTTCCTACTGCAAATATTGATATTAAAGATTATGTTTTAGCTTGCCCAGGAGTTTATGCAGTAAAAGCTAAAAAACCTAAAAGTTCAAAATATATTAAAGGAATAGCAAATTTAGGATATCGACCAACGTTTAATGGAAAAAAAATATTATTAGAGGTTCATTTATTTAATTTTTCTGGAATTTTGTACAATAAGTATTTAACAGTTGAATTTATAAAGTTTATTAGAAAAGAAAAAAAATTCAAAAATGTGGATCAGCTCAAAAAACAAATTAAAATTGACCTTCTAACAGCAAAAAAAGCATGATTAATAAATCTCAAATAAATCTGCCTAAAACATCTTTTTCGATGAAGGCTAATTTGCCAATTAGAGAGCCTCAAATTTTAGAATTTTGGAAAAAAATTGATCTTTATAAAGAACTTAGAACTTCCAGAAAAGGCAAAGAGAAGTTTGTTCTTCATGATGGCCCACCTTATGCAAATGGAAATATTCATATGGGAACAGCACTGAATAAAATTTTAAAAGATATAATTGTTAAATTTCATCAGATGGATGGAAAAGATTCTGTATATGTTCCAGGATGGGATTGTCATGGTCTACCAATAGAGTGGAAAATTGAAGAACAATACAAGAAAAATAAAAAAAATAAAAATGAAGTTCCGATAGTTGAATTCAGAAAAGAATGTAGAGCATTTGCTGAAAAATGGATAGATGTTCATAAAGAGCAATTTAAAAGACTAGGAGTGGTTGGGGATTGGGAGAATTACTATTCTACAATGAGCTATGATGCTGAGGCTCAAATTGTAAGAGAACTTGGAAAGTATTTAAAAGAGGGAAGCTTATATAGGGGGTTTAAACCAGTCTTGTGGTCCACTGTTGAAAAAACTGCTTTAGCCGATGCAGAAGTGGAATATAAGGATCATAAATCAGATACCATATATGTATCTTTTCCTGTTAAAACGTCAAAGATTAATGAGCTTGAAGGTAGTAGTATTATTATCTGGACAACTACTCCTTGGACAATACCTGCAAATAAAGCCTTAGCTTATAATGAAAGTTTAGATTATTTATTAATTGAAATAAATGATGATGGTGATTTTAAAAATAAAAAGATTGTTATAGCTGAGTCTTTATTAGAATCTGTAATTAAAGACTGTGGAATAAAAAATTATGAAAAAATAAAAAAATTTAAAGGTAAGGATTTTAAGAGCACTATCTGTAATCACCCTTTTTTTGATTTGGGTTATGATTATGATATCCCTATGCTGGAAGCAAGATTTGTTACGACTGAACAAGGGACTGGAATTGTTCATTGTGCACCAAGTCATGGGCCTGATGATTTCAATCTTTGTTTAAATAATGGGATAAAGGCTATAGAGACTGTTGATGGAGACGGGAAGTATACAAATATTGTACCTTTGTTTGACGGAACGCACATTTTTAAAGCTAACCCAATTATAATAGAAAAATTAAAAGAACAGAAAAAACTTTTAAAAGATGGAGAGTTAGTTCATTCCTATCCTCATTCTTGGAGATCTAAAGCGCCCTTAGTACATAGAGCTACACCTCAATGGTTTATTTCTATGGAAAGTCACAATCTAAGAAACAAAGCTCTTAAAGCGATTGATGAAACGACTTTTTATCCTAGTAAAGGTAAAGAGAGATTGAAATCAATGATTGAAACAAGGCCAGATTGGTGTGTATCTAGACAGAGAGTTTGGGGAGTTCCTTTACCTATTTTTTTAAATAGAAAGACTAAAGAAATTTTAGTAGATGAGGAAGTTTTTGAAAATATTGCTAAAATATATGAAAAAGAAGGCTCTGATTGTTGGTTTTCTGACAATCCTCAGAAGTTTTTAGGAAAAAAATATAAAGCAGAAGATTTTGAAAAGCTTAGTGACATTGTAGAGGTATGGTTTGATAGTGGTTCAACACACTCTTTTGTTCTAGAAAAAAGAAAAGATTTAAAGTGGCCAGCATCGATGTATCTTGAGGGATCTGATCAACATAGAGGTTGGTTTCATTCATCTTTACTAGAGTCATGTGGAACTAGAGGTAGAGCGCCTTTTGAGTCTATTCTATCACATGGTTTTGTAGTTGATGGCAAAGGTTTAAAAATGTCAAAATCTTTAGGAAATGTTATAGCACCAGAGGATATCTTAAAAAAATATGGAGCAGACATATTAAGAATTTGGGTTGCATCATCGAACTACGCAGAAGATTTAAGAATAGATTATTCAATATTAGATCAGCATTCAGAATCTTATAGAAAAATAAGAAATACCTTTCGGTATTTACTTGGAAATTTAAATGATAATTTTGAAGAAATTAAAATGGACAATATTGATATCAAAGAATTTCCAGAAATAGAACAGTTTATGCTTCATAAAATTTATAATTTGAATTTTAGATTTAATAAATTTTTTAAAGATTATGATTTTCATAATCTCTATAAGGAGCTTTTAAATTTTTGTACCGTAGATTTGTCAGCATTCTATTTTGATATAAGAAAAGATGTTTTATATTGTGATCCTAAAGAGTCTAAAAAAAGAAAATCAGCAATAGTTTTGCTTAATATAATCTTAGACTCTTTGTTAAAGTGGTTTGCACCAATATTATCTTTTACCACTGAGGAAATTTATCAATTAATTTCAAAAAAAAATAAAAGTATTCATTTGGAAAAATTCATACAATTTCCTGAAAATTTTAATAATAAAAAATTAAATGAAAAATGGCTGGATTTAATTAAAATTAGAGATGAATGTAATTTAAGTATTGAAGAAAAAAGAGCTTCTAAAGAAATTGGTTCAAGTTTAGAAGCAGCTTTGACAATTCATTTAGATAAAAAAAAGCAAGAGTTAGTTAAAGATATTGATTTAGCTGAATTTTGTATTACTTCTTCAGTAAAAATTAAAAACAGCTCAAGTGAGAAAATTTTAGTTGAAACAACCAAAGCTGATGGTGCCAAATGTCCAGTTTGTTGGAAAATTAGTTCTAAACCATGCTTAAGACACAAATGTGGATTAAATGTTAAAAAGAATTAGCATAGATTTTTGGATAATATTTTCTATTTTTCTCTTAGATCGTTTAAGTAAATATCTCATAATTCAATTTTCAGATCCTTTGTATGGACTAAATATTAAGATTAATTCTTTTTTGAATTTTAATCTTGTTTGGAATAAGGGAATTGCTTTTGGTCTGCTATCATTTGATCAAAATTTTTCATACAATATTTTAACATTTGTTATTTTTTTAATTACTGTAATAATTTTTTATGTTAGCCAAAAAACTAAAGGGTTAGAAAAAATCAGCTTCTTAATAATTGTAGGTGGTTCTTCAGGCAATATATTTGATAGAATATACTATTCAGCTGTTGTAGATTTTATAGATATTAGTATCAATAATTTTCATTGGTTTATATTTAATGTTGCTGATATATTTATTAGTATAGGAGTGATATCACTTATTATGCAAGAAATTTTCTATAAAAAAAAATTATGAAGAAAAAATTTTTATTATTTAATTTGTTTTTAATTTGTTTTTTATCTGCATGTGAGTCTGCTAGAGAAGGATTCACATTGAAAAAAAAAGATAATTCAGATGAATTTCTAGTTGAAAAAAAAAGCCCTTTAGTTTTGCCTCCGGTATATGGAAAATTACCAACCCCAGATAATGCAATTAAAAAAAATCAAAATACTGAGGAATTCAAAGAGGTTATTTCAACAGTGAAAAAAGACTCTAATGATAATACTAGCAGCATTAAGTCATCTACCTTAGAAGAGTCAATTCTTGATAAAATTAAATAATTTTAATGTTCAGTAAGAATATACACTTTAAAAATTTTAAGATTCCTAAAGCCAACTCATCTTCAAATAAAAAAGTATCCAAAATTTTAAAAAATCTTATTAAAAGAAATAGTTCAATCCTATCCTCTTTAAAAAAAAATTATAAAGATTCTTATAATAAAAAATTATTATATAAATTTAAAAATATAAAACAAATTTTTTTAATTGGGATGGGAGGCTCTATTCTTGGATCAAAAGCAATTTATAATTTTTTGAAACCTATAAAAAAAAATTTTGTTTTTGTAGATGATTATTTAAACAAAAATTTTAAGTCTCAAAACAAAAATCTAAATATAATTATTTCTAAATCAGGTAATACTTTAGAAACAATTTCAAATTTTAATATTCTAAGAAAAAAAAATGATCAAAATATTTTCATAATAGAAAATAAAGATAGCTATTTGATGAGAATTGCAAACAAGTTAAAATCAGATGTTATTCATCATAATAATTTTATAGGAGGCAGATATTCAGTTTTATCTGAAGTTGGGATGTTGCCAGCAGAACTTATGGGACTTAAACCATTAAAATTCAGAAAGTTTAATTCTTTAATTAATAATAAAATTTTTTTAAATTCTTTAGTTATGAATGTTTCAAATATTTTTGGATTTTCTAAAAAAAAAAAGATGAATTCGATTATTTTAAATTATGATCGAGATTCCGAAGATTTGTTCAAATGGTATCAACAACTTGTAGCGGAAAGCTTAGGAAAAAATAACAAAGGATTATTGCCTATAATTTCCAGTGTACCAAAAGACAATCATAGTTTGATGCAATATTTTCTAGATGGAGGTAAAAATCATTTTTTTACTTTTTTCTTTGTTAAAGAGAAAAATTCATTAAAAATAAAAAATAAAGATCTTTTAAAATCTCATAATTTTTTAAAAAACAAAAACTTAAATACTATTTCTTATTCTCAATATTTGGCTACAGAGAAAGTTTTTAAACAGAGAGGAATGCCTTTCAGAAGTTTTCTTATAAAAAAGAAAACTGAAGAAACACTTGGTGAATTATTTACTTTTTTTATTCTTGAAACAATAATACTTGCTGAAATGATAAAAATAAATCCTTATGACCAGCCAGCTGTAGAATTGATAAAAAAAGAGACAAAAAAAATATTAATTTAGATAAGACAAAAATATTATTTTTGATATTCCATATATCTTTTGTTCAATAAATTTAAAACTTGATGGAAAAGAGTCTTTTTCATTTTTGTGTCTATGTAAAATAATTATACCATCTTTTTTTAATATTTTTTGATCTTTAATTTTGTAAAATAAATTGTTTAAATTTTTATCTTTATATGGTGGATCTAAAAAAATAATATCAAATTTATTATTTAACTCTAAAAATATATTTTCGTTATAAATATTTTTTTCAATTATTTCATAATTTTGAACTGACTTTAAATTAAGCAAATTTTTTTTTAATAGAGGTAAAACACCTAGGTAATTTTCAACAAAAATTACTTTTTTAACTCCTCTAGACAAACATTCAATTCCAAAAGACCCAACTCCAGAAAATAAATCCAATATATATGAATTATTTAAGTCAATTTTAAATTTATTTGAATGTTTTATGATATTAAAAATAGACTCTTTAGTAAGGTCTTTCAAAGGCCTAGTTTTAATATCCTTTGGTTCTAAAATTTTTTTTCCTTTAAAAGATCCTGATATAATCCTCATTCTTTAATGACCTTATATCCAATATCTTTTCTATAAAACCCATCATCCCAATTGATTTCCCTAAGAAGTTTTAATGTGCTTTCTCTAGCAGATTTAAAATTATTTGACCTAGTTACAACATTTAAAACTCTTCCACCATTCGAAACAATTGTGTTATTACTAATTTTTGTACCAGCATGAAAAATAAACTGATTTTTTTCTAAATTTAATTTTTCTAGATTAATTTTAAGATTATTTTTATAAGTATCTGGATAACCTTTTGAACATAATACGATACAAATTGATTTATCATCATGCCATTCAATAGTTAAATCATGTAATTTCTGGTCTATACATTTTTTAATTATTAAAGAAAAATCAGTTTTTAACTTTGGAAGCAAAGTCTGGCACTCTGGATCTCCCATCCTTACATTATACTCAATTAAAAAAGGCTCATCATTAACAATCATTAGTCCTGCATATAAAAAACCTTTATATACACTATTAAGTTCCTTTAAGCCTTTGAGGGTTGGTTCAATTATTTTATTAATTATTTTTGTATTTAATTTTTCAGAATCTAATCTTGAAGGTGAGTACGCTCCCATTCCTCCTGTATTTTTCCCCAGGTCTCCTTCAAAGACTCTTTTATGGTCTTGAGCTGTACCAAACATTTTATAACTTTGACCATCTGAGATGATAAAAAAACTCATCTCTTCCCCCTTTAAAAACTCTTCAATAAGTAAATTTTCAGCTTTACCAAATTTACCTGCAAATATTTCATTAACAGCTATTGATGCTTCTGAGTAATTTTCAGAAATATAAACACCTTTACCAGCTGCCAAACCATCAGCCTTAATTACAATTGGAAAATTACAATTTTTGAGAAAAGATAATGCTTTTACTTTGTTTGAGAAAATTCCAAATTTAGCCGTTGGTATATTATATTTGTCACAAAGTTTTTTTGTAAATATTTTTGATCCTTCTAGTTGTGAGGCTATTTTATTTGGTCCAAAGACTTTAATATCAAATCTTTCTAAATAATCTACAATTCCATCTACTAATGGCTTTTCTGGACCAACAATTATAAAGTCTATTCTATTTTCTTTAATGAAATTTTTTAGTTTTTCAAAGTCATTTAAATTTATATCAATATTTTTTGCAATCGAACTTGTCCCTGCATTACCTGGAAAACAATAAATTTGTTTTATTTTATTTGAATTTTTTAATGAAAAGCATAATGCGTGCTCACGTCCACCACTTCCTATTACACCAACTTTCATATAATGATATATAAACCAAAAATGTTTAAAAAATTAGCAAAAATAAAATATTTACCTAATAATTTTGAAGTTATTCAAGATGGTGATCATGTGATTTGTGCAATTTCAGGAAAGAAAATTCCTTTGGAAAGTTTAACCTATTGGAATGTTGAAGAGCAAGAGGCTTACTTTTCATATAAAGAAGCTTGTATTAAAAGAGAAAGAAATTGATTTATTTCCACCTATTATGAGACCATATCCATTGATTTGGGTTCCTAATAATCATTTTTTCTAATAATTGATTTAAGTTTAAAGTTATATTTTCGATAGTTTGACTATCATCAAAACTTACAGGATTCATAATTTCTAAGATAAAATTTTGATTATTTTTTCGTTCAATATAAATTGGAACAATTTTACAATTAAATTTTTTAACAAATTGTGCAGGTATTGTTGTTGTTAGAGCCTCATTTTGAAATAATAAAGACTTTATACCTTGTGAAACTCTTTGATCAATCATTAAAGCTATAGAAGTACCAGACTTGAAATATTTCAGAATTTCCTTAGTACCTGAAAATCCTTTTTTAATTTGTTTTCGACAGATATATTTTTTTCTAATATTTTCCATAATAGGATTTAGAAAATTATTATTAAGCGGTCTATAAATTGTTGCAAGATCAACTCCTGATTTTTCAATATGCATAGCCATTAACTCAAAATTATCAAAATGGCCTGAAATAAATATTACTGGGTCTTTTGAAAATTTTATTTTTTCCAAAATTTCTTGACCTTTTATTTCTAAAAATTTTTCTGATCCGATTTTTCTAAAATATTTTATAAACACATACTCAGCTAAAATTTTTCCGTAACTTTTCCACATATTATTAATAATAATTTTCTTAAATTTTTTATCTGAATTTGAAAATGCAAATGAAATATTTTTTTCAATAATTCTTTTTGATCTGAAAAAGGGACCAAATAATGAAAAAAGTTTGCTAGCAATTATTCTTGATAATTTTAAACCTATAATTTTAAAAATAATTAATAATAAGCTTATAAATAAAAATTGAAAAAAATACTTTATAAGTTTCATATTAATTTTTTAATAATTCAATTAATTTATTTTCATTTTGAACAATTAAATCAATGGCCAAAAAATTAATTTCCTTTTTAAATTTATCAGGAATTTTCATAAAATCCTTTTCTGTAGTTAAAATTTTTAAGTTTTCATTTTTTGCATTATTTTGAATCTTTTTAAAATCATTTTCGCTATATTCATAGTGGTCAGGAAAAATTATCTCTCTCACAACATTGAATTTATTTTCTATTAGAATTTCTTTAAAATCTGATGGATTACCTATTCCAGAAAATATTAAATATTTTGAATTTAAATCATGTTTTTGAATGTTTAATATCTTATAATAAGTTTTAAAAATTTTAATCTTTGAATTTATAGTTTGAATTTGATTTTCAATTTTTTCTAAATCATCGGAATTTCCATTTAAAAAAACTGCATCAAATCTTTTTAAACTTGAAATCTTTTCTCTCATCGGTCCTGCTGGAAGAAGTTGACCATTTCCTATCCAATTTTTTGATTTAAAACATACTAATTTAATATCATAATCAATTTTTGTTTCCTGTAATCCATCATCAAATATCAGAATGTCGTAATTTTTATCTATACCTTGCTGAATCGCATTTTTTCTTGATTTTGAAACAATTAATGATGTTTTTTGCTTTAATAAAAGTTGTTCATCTTTTTGATTAGAATAGTTTTTCTTTATAGTTGCAACTTTTTTATCTAGTTTTTTTAAAATTTCATATATCTTAATTGTTAATGGTGTTTTTCCAGTGCCCCCTAAATAGATATTTCCCACACAAATAGTTTTAATACTTAATGATTTTTCTCTTTTAAGAAAATTAAATAAAAAATTTCTTAGAATAATTGGTAAAGAAAATGGAGTTAATAGATATGAAATGAAATTTGGTTTTGGTAAGTCCCAAAAAGTTGGTTTTTTTAAATTCATATTTTATTTAAAATTAAATCTATTTCATGAATAGTTTTTTTTAAAATTTTTTGACCAATTGAATTTATTTTAGATTTTATATTTTTTTGCGATTTTTTAGAAGCTAAGAGTTTATTCAAAATATTCATAGTCTGATTTAAATTAGATATTTTCTTTGAAATTTTTTTTTTAGATAGAAATTTATAAATTTCCTCAAAATTAGAAACATATGGACCATGTAAAATATTACAGTTATATCTTACGGCCTCCAATGGATTCTGTCCCCCATGATTAACAAGAGATCCGCCTAAGAATACATTTTTAATCAGAGAGTAGAATGATTTGGTTTTTCCAAAAGAATTTACTAAATAAATGTCTGTGTCTTGTTTAATCTTAGTTTTTGGTTCATGCATATGTATTTTTAAATTTAAATTTGATAACTCATCTCTTATATGTTCCTTTCTATCTATATGTCTAGGGATAATAACAGTTAAAAGATTTTTATATTTTTTTTTTAAATTTTTGTGAACAATACCAAAAAATTTTTCCTCTGAGTTGTGAGTGCTTGAAGCACACAACGTTGTTCTTTTTGAAATAAATTTTATTGTTTGATTACTAATCTCAATCTTTTCATTCTCTGATTGAGAATATTTTAAATTACCAAAATATTTAATATTCTTTGCACCTAGTTTTTTTAAATAATAAACTGTTTTTTTATTTGAGGACAAACAAAGAATAAATTTATTATATATCAATTTTGAAAAGTTTTTAAATTTAATCCATCTATTATAAGATTTTTTAGTAATTCTAGCATTAAGAAGGATTGTTGGAATCTTCTCTTTATCTAAATTTATTAACATATTAGGCCAAATCTCTGAGTCTATAAATAAAGCTAGAGATGGTTTCCAATAATTAATGAATTTTTTTACAATTAAATTATTGTCTATAGGAAAAAATTGGTGAGTAATTTTCTTAAGTTTTATTTTTGAAATTATTTTTGCAGAACTTAAAGTATTTGATGTAATTAATATTTGACTAATTTTATTTGATTTCTCATACTTTTCTAATAAAGGAATTATACTTTGAAACTCACCTACACTTGCTCCATGAAACCATATTAATTTTCCTTTAGATCTATTTTTTGAAAAAAAACTTAACTTTTCTTTAAATCTTATTAAATCTTCCTTTTTTTTTAATAGTCTAAATAAAATAATGAGTGGAGATAAAATTAAAATTACATTTATTAAAATTCTGTAAATAAAAATCATTCAGATTTTCTTAATTGCTTATCGTAAAAATTTTTATATGTTTCTGAGGATTTAAGTAATTCATTGTGTTTTCCCCGATCAATAACTTGACCTTTATCCATGACATAAATTACATCGGAGTTTAATATTGTGGAAAGTCTATGAGCGATAACAATTGTAGTCCTTCCTTTTGTTAAAAAACTAATAGCTTTTTGAATTTTATTCTCTGTTTCAGCATCAAGAGATGAAGTTGCTTCATCTAGCAATATAATTGGACTTTTCTTTAGTATTGCCCGAGCTATAGATAATCTTTGTTTTTCGCCCCCTGAAAGTCTTACACCATTTTCACCAATCAGTGTATCATATTTATCAGGTAATTTTTCAATAAATTCACTTGCAAACGAATACTTTGCTGCCTCTTCTATATCTGTGATTGAGGCGTTTAAATTAGCATAAGCAATATTGTTAAAAATAGTATCATCAAACAAAGTAGTATCTTGGCTAACTAAGGATATATTTTTTCTAAGAGAATAAATTGATGAATTATAAATTGATTGTTTATCAATTTTAATATCACCTGAGTCTGCATCATAAAATCTTGGTATAAGATTTAAAATTGTTGATTTTCCTGCTCCACTATGTCCAACTAATGCTGTCATTTTTTGACCAGGAATATTTAAATCAACGGAATTTAAAACTCTAGGACCATTTTTAATATAATCGAAATTTATTTTTTCAAATTCAATTTTTCCTTGATCTACTATTAATTCTTTTGAGTCTTTTTTGTCTTTAACTTCTGGAACATGATCAATTAATGGGAGGACACTCTTTGCACCCTCTAAGCCTTGTTGAATAGCAATATTCAAAGTCGCTAAAGATCTTACAGGCTGGTAAGCTAACATCATGGCTGCTAAAAAAGAAAAGAAATTGCTTACCTCAAGCTCATTCTTAGAAATCAAATCTGCTGATATATAAATTAAAAGTGCAATCATAATACCTGTAAGCAACTCCATTATTGGGGATGGTCTTATAAAAACTTCGTTAATTTTTCGAGAAGTTTTTTTAAGATCTTCAATCATTTCATTTGCTCTTTCATGTTCATAATTTTCTCTTTGAAAAATTTTAGCAAGTTTATGATTTTTTAAAATTTCCATAAGATATGCATTAACACGTCCAGCTTTTTTCATTTGTTGATTTGTAACTTTACCAATTCTCTTTCCAAGAGATTTTGCAGCAACAGAGGCTATAGGAATCATAATTATTGCAAATAATGATAGTTTCCAATTTTGATAAAACATGACAGACAACAGTCCAATTAAGGTAAGGCTGTCCTTAAAAAAATTTAAAATTACCGTACTGACAAGATTAGTAATCATTCCAACATCATTTGATATATTACTAATAAAATACCCAGAGTGTTTATTTTCAATTAGTTTAGTATCTGCATTTAAAATTGATGAAAACACATCAAATTGAATGTCTTTAGTAACATCAGCAGCAACTCTTATCATTATAACTTTTGCAATATATAAAGACGCAGCTTTAATGGCAAAAGCCAAAACAATTAAAAAAGGTATAACTAATATTAAATTTTTTTTTTGTTCGATAAATAATTGTTTAATGGCAGGATCCAGTAAATAAGCAACAGCAGAAGTACTTCCTGCTAATAGGACTGTAAAAAAAACTGAAATTATAATCTTTTTTAAATATTTTTCAGTATAATCTCTGTAAAGCCTTTTTAAAATTTGGATATCATTTGTCATTTACATTTTCCCACCTATAAGACTTATTAAAACCATTAAACCTAAAAGGTTATTAGATTTAAAAATAGCTAAACATTCAAAACTATTTTTTATGTCGAGTTTTTTAAGTTGAAAATAGATCATTTGTAATATGATTAATATGAATGTTAAATAAAAAAAACTATTTAATTCAATAAAAAAACCTGTGATTAAAAGATTTACTAAAAAAATTGAATAGCATAGTGTTAAAAATTTTCTTGGGTTATTTTTAAATTTAATTGATGTTGATTTTAATCCTATAATTTCATCGTCTTTAATATCCTGATACCCGTAAATTGTGTCATAGCCCAGTGTCCAAAATATGGCTCCTAAATAGAAAATGATCGCAACAATATCTATTTGACCTTTTATTGCCGTCCAACCCAGTATTAATCCATAATTAAAAGTAATACCTAAAAATAATTGAGGCCAGTATGTAAACCTTTTCATTAGAGGATAGGTAAAAGCTAAAGGCATTGATCCTAATGCTAAGAAAATAGTAAATGAATTAAAATTTAACAAAACTGTTAATGCTAAGAAACATAAGATGATTACATAAAAAATACCAATTCTTATTGAAATCTGATTTGATGCTATTGGACGATCTTTAGTTCTAAATACTTTTTTATCGAATTCTTTATCAATAATGTCATTTACTATACAACCAGCAGATCTCATTAATACAGAGCCTAAAAAAAATAAAGTTAAGTAAAAAAAATAATTATTTAAATCTTTAGAAAAATCATATGCTAGAGTTAATCCCCAAGCACATGGCCAAAATAAAAGCATAAAACCAATAGGTTTTTTTAGTCTGATTAATTCAATAAAAAGATTAAATTGGTTCATAAATTTTACTTGTAAATAACAAACACAACATTGATAATCAATTTGATTCGTATGAATATAGATTACACAGTAACAGCTTTAATGTTTCCAGCTATTCCTTTAATAATGGGAGTTTATAGTAATAGATTCCATTCTTTGAGTGCTTTAATTAGAGAATTGCATGATGAACATGTTTATGAAAAACATGTGCCTCCAGAATGGAAAAAACAGTTCATTAATTTAAGTGGAAGGATAACTTTACTAAGATGGTCAATAATGTTTGGAGCTTTTGGTTTTTTGTTTAATATGCTTACTGTTTTAGGTCTTTATTTAAATGAGGTTTTTGTAGCAAGATTAATCTTTGGATCTTGCTGTTTATCAATGATGATTTCAATAATTTTTTTTATTAGAGAAATTCATGTTTCAACTAACGCTCTAAGACTTCATATGTCTGATATGGATGTTAATGTAGATTAGGGTATAATAACTGCTGGACCAGTTAAAAGTCTAGCCTCTAAATCTCTATGCGCTTGAGCTGCATCTTTCAGAGAATATTTTTTAGAAATTTTAACAGTAAATTTTTTTGCTAAAATAGCATTAAAAACTTTTTTTGCTGACTCGACAAGTTCTTCACGTTTAACAGTATAATGAGCGATTGATGGTCGTGTGAAAAATAAACCCTTAGCATTAATATCTTTTTTAATATCTAGTGTATCTACATAGCCAGAGGCATTTCCAAACGCTACCATCATCCCTCTTATTTTCAATGTTTCGATTGAACCTTTAAATGTTTTAATTCCAACACCATCATAGACAACATCAATACCATTTTTTCCAACAATTTTTTCTACCTCTTTAACAAAATCTTTTTCTAAATAATTAATTACATAGTGACAACCATTTGTTTTAGCAATCTCTTCTTTTGCTTTTGATCCAACAGTTCCAATAACTTCAGCTCCCAAAGCATTAGCCCATGGACATAAAATTTGGCCTAGTGCACCTGCTGCTGCATGATACAAAACTTTATCACCTTTTTTTAAAGGATAAGCTCTGTGTAATAAATACTCTGCTGTAATTCCTTTTAAAGTAATACATGATGCTACTTCATCTGAGATACCTTCAGGAACCAAAATTAGTTTATCCTCTGGCATAATTTGTTTTTCTGAATAAGCACCAATTGGCATAGATGCATGGGTTACTCTATCACCAACTTTGAATAATCTCACTTCTGAACCAACTTCTTCAATTAATCCACAGGCCTCAAGACCAATACCACTAGGAAGTGGAATAGGGTAAAGACCCGTTCTATGATAAACATCTATAAAGTTAAGACCAATAGATTGATTTTTAATTAAAACTTCTTTTGGTCCAGGTTTTGATATTTCCACATCTTTAATTTTAAGAACTTCAGGTCCACCAAATTTTTCTATTAGAATTGATTTCATTATTTATTTTACAAATGTATCATTATGATAATCTTGAACTGCTTGCAATATTTCTGCTTTAGTATTCATTACAAATGGCCCACCACGAGCAATTTCCTCATTAATAGGTTTACCTGAAATTAATAAAAATTTGACATCTGATTTCGCCCTTACCTTTAATTTTTCACCTTTAGATAATAATATTAGAGTACTATCTTTTACTTTATCATGTTTCTTTTCACCAATTTCTATTTCTCCATTAATTAAATAAACAAATGAATTGTGAGTAGAAGGTAATTTAAAATTAAATTCTTTATTTTTATTAAGTTCTACATCAAAATAAACTGGTTCAACATTATGTCCTTTAACAGGACCTTCTGCTTTTTCAAATATACCAGCTATAACTTTTACTATTTTGTCATTATCTTTATGGATACTCATTTTATCAGCATCAATATAAATATATTCTGGTTTACTCATTTTCAATTTAGCAGGCATATTGATCCATAATTGGAAACCATGAAGTTTTCCTTCTTTCATTGCAGGCATTTCAGAATGAATAATACCACTACCAGTTTTCATCCACTGAACATCTCCAGCAGTCATTCTACCTTCGCCACCAGTGCTATCTTTATGCTCAAAATTCCCTGCCAACATATAAGTTACTGTTTCAATTCCTCTATGAGGGTGGGGTGGAAAACCAGCAATATAGTCTTCACTGTTTTCTGATCCAAATTCGTCTAACATTAAAAAGGGATCAAAGTAATTAGGCTCAACACCTATACTTCTTTTTAATTTTACACCTGCTCCATCCGAAGCCGGAGTAGGTTCTATAATTTTGCTGATTTCAATTTTCATAGCGTTAAAATAATTATTAAAATTTTATATTCAATATTATTAATCACATCTGTTACATCGGATAGTAGCAAACATGTCATCCCACTCAGACTCTTTTTCTTCCGCATAATCTAAAAGACATCTCAAAGCTTTTGATTGATCTGGAAGGTCGTATTTTTCAACTATTTGTTCTAACATCTTTTCAGAGTTAGAATAAATTTTGAAAGATATATCTTTTTTTTCACTCATATGATTCCTTTTTAATTTAAAATATCTTTTTTTCTTATTTTTGACATCAGCCAAATGAACGCTTCAAATAATACTTATTAACTCTGATAAATTTTTAATTTCTGACTTAGTTTTATAATCTAAATTGTCAAAAATATTTTTATTTCTATTTACCCAAATTGCATTGTAACCATAATTTCCTCCACCTGAAACATCCCATGTATTTGCACTCAAGAAAGCAACTTCATTTTTTTCAATCTTGTATTTTTTAATAGGTAGGTCGTACACTTTTGAGTCCGGTTTATAAATTCCTACCTCCTCAATAGAAAATAAATCATCAAATAAATCTTCTAAGTTATTGCTCTTAACTAACTCATTTAAGAGAGAAGGAGTCCCATTTGAAAGTATAGCTAATTTAAAATTCTTTTCTTTTAATGTTTTTAGAGTTTCTGGAACTTCTTTAAAAGTTGAGAGTACTTTATATAAATTCAATAATTCATCTTTCATAGAGGGATCTATCTTAAAAGTTTTCATAGATTTATCTAAACTATCTTCAGTAACTTGCCAAAAATCTTTGTGTCTTTTCATTAAACTTCTAAGCCAGGTATATTCAAGTTGGGTAGTTCTCCAAAAATTTGCAAAACCTTCCCACTTATCTCCAATTTTATATTTACATTTTTCAGCAGCCGAATTGACATCAAACAATGTGCCGTAAGCATCAAAAATTATTGCTTTAATATTTTTCATAAACTAACTTATCATAAATGAGTAATATTAGATTATTTTTTTCAGCGACATTATCAGCCAACATGGCTGGTAAATTAGATAAATCTCAATCCCACTATTTAGGTAAAGTAATGAGAATAAAAGAAAACGAAATTTTTTCTTTGTTCAATACTAATGGTGAATGGGAAGCAAAAGTTTTAAAGTTAACAAAAAATGCTATTGAATTTAAAATAACTAAACAATTAAGACAAAAAGAAAATACTAAAGAATTATGGTTAGCTTTTTCACCCATTAAATCTAATTATCTTAATTTTATGTTTCAAAAAGCAACAGAGTTAGGTATTACAAAATTTTTACCAATTATTTTTGATCGAACTATTGTTAGAGAAATAAATAAAGAGAGAATAGAAAAAGTCTTAATAGAAGCTACAGAACAATCTAATAGGATTAAAGTTCCTAAAATAGAAAACACTCAAAATCTTAGAACCTTTTTAGAGAAGAATAAAGTTGATTTAATTTTTACAGATCTAAATTCAAATAATAATAAGCTAAATTTGAAAAAATTTACTAAAAATCCCATTTGTATTATGGTTGGTCCAGAGGGTGATTTTTCTGAGCCTGAAAGAGAGGAGATTCTATCTTATAAAGGTGTACAGGCCATAAAGATTAATGAAAATATTCTTAGATCAGAAACTGCAGTTATTTCTGCTATATCGATCATAAATTATGTGATTAATTGATATTTTGTCGCTAAAAGTAAAGTGTAATTTTTTAAAAGAGGATTTATATAGAGTCATAAAATGAAAAAAATTTTATATATATTTCTCACTATGCTTTCAGCTTCTAGCGCGACATCTAGCGAGCCAAAGGATTGGCAACTAGGTTTTCAAGAAGCCGCGTCTTCCTCAATGAGAGATATCGTTAATTTTCATGACAAATTATTGTTACCAATAATTATAGCTATTAGTGTTTTTGTTTTGTTTTTGATGCTTTATGCATGCATAAGATTTAGAGCATCCGCAAATCCTATCCCATCTAAAAGAACTCATAATGTTGCTGTTGAAATTTTATGGACTCTAATTCCATGTTTGATCTTAATTGTAATGGCGGTCCCATCATTTAAAATTTTATATAAGCAAGACACTATACCCAAAGCAGATCTTACTATTAAAGCTGTAGGATATCAATGGTATTGGGGATATGAATACCCAGATGAAAATATAATCTTTGATTCTTATATGATTGAAGAAAAAGATTTAAAACCAGATCAGCCACGGTTATTAACTGTTGACAATGAAGTTGTTGTTCCTGTTAATAAAGTAGTAAAAGTTTTAATAACAGCTAACGATGTATTACATGCATGGGCTTTGCCATCTTTTGGAGTAAAAAGGGATGCAGTCCCAGGAAGAATTAATGAAACTTGGTTTAAAGCAGAAAAAGTTGGCACTTATTACGGCCAATGTTCAGAACTTTGTGGAATTAAACATGCATTTATGCCAATTACTGTGAAAGTAGTAAGTGAGGAAGAATATGAAGAGTGGTTATCTGGGGCAAGGGAAAAATTTGCAAAAGATGAAATTGAAAATGATAAACTAAAAATAGCGAGTAAATAATAAGATGTATACACAAACAGCATCACATGATGATCATCACACTCCAACTGGTTGGAAACGTTGGGCGTATTCTACAAACCATAAAGACATAGGAACAATGTATTTAATTTTTGCAATTGTTGCAGGAGTTATTGGCACAGCATTTTCAGTTTTAATGAGAATGGAACTTATGCATCCTGGCGATGGTATTTTAGGTGGAAATTATCATTTATATAATGTTTTAGTGACAGGTCATGGTTTAATCATGATTTTCTTTATGGTAATGCCAGCCATGATAGGTGGATTTGGTAACTGGTTTGTGCCAATTATGATTGGTGCTCCAGATATGGCATTTCCGCGAATGAATAATATTTCTTTCTGGTTATTACCAGTGTCATTAACTTTATTGATCTTATCAATTTTTGCTGATGGTCCTCCAGGACAAACAGGAGTTGGTGGTGGATGGACAATATATCCACCTTTATCTTCAAAAGCAGGCCAACCAGGACCAGCAATGGATTTAGCAATTTTAAGTTTACACTTAGCAGGAGCTTCATCAATTTTAGGAGCGGTAAATTTTATTACAACAATTTTAAATATGAGAACTCCAGGTATGACGTTACATAAAATGCCCCTATTTGCTTGGTCAATTTTAGTAACAGCATTTTTATTATTACTTTCTTTACCTGTTTTAGCGGGAGCGATTACGATGTTGCTAACCGATAGAAATTTTGGAACCGCGTTCTTTGAGGCTCAAACTGGAGGTGATCCAGTTTTATTTCAACACTTATTTTGGTTCTTTGGTCATCCAGAGGTATATATCTTAATTCTCCCAGGATTTGGAATGATTAGTCATATAGTTTCTACATTTTCCAAAAAACCTGTTTTTGGTTATTTAGGAATGGCTTATGCAATGGTTGCTATTGGAATTGTTGGATTTGTTGTATGGGCACACCATATGTATACAGTTGGTTTGAGTACAGATACTAAAGCTTATTTCTTGGCAGCCACAATGATCATTGCAGTACCAACCGGAATTAAAATTTTTTCATGGATTGCAACTATGTGGGGGGGATCAATATCATTTAAAACACCTATGATGTGGGCTTTAGGGTTCATATTTATGTTTACCGTTGGGGGTGTAACTGGAGTAGTATTGGCAAACGCAGGTGTAGACACTGCAATGCATGATACATATTATGTTGTTGCTCACTTTCATTATGTTTTATCTCTAGGAGCTGTATTTGCAATTTTTGCGGGCTTTTATTATTGGTTTTCAAAAATGTCAGGCTATGAATATTCAGAGTGGATGGGGCAATTACATTTTTGGTTAACATTTATAGGAGTAAACTTAATTTTCTTTCCACAACATTTCTTAGGATTAGCAGGTATGCCCAGAAGATATGCAGATTATCCTGATGCATTTGCAGGCTGGAATTATGTCTCTTCTATAGGTTCGTATGTAGCAGTCGCAGGATTAGCAGTATTTTTTGTTAATCTTATTTATTCATTTGCAAAGAAAAAAGCTACTGTCCAAAATCCATGGGGAGAAGGAGCTACTACTTTAGAGTGGACAGTACCATCTCCACCAAACTTCCACACATTTGAGGAACTACCAAAGTTTGAGGATGATCAGGAAACACAAAAATCTCATAATTAATAAAATATTAATAAAAATTGATGAATAATTTAAGGTTAAAAAAAAGAATTTTAAGCCAGGTAGATTTATTTAATATTTCAGAATTATTTAAATTGATGAAACCGAGAGTAATGTCGCTGGTAATTTTTACCTGTGCTGTTGGTTTGTTAACTTCACCCAATCTAGTTACTACAAAAGATGCAATAATTGGAATTTTATTAGTTTCTTTAGGCGCCGGAGCAGCTGGAGCACTAAACATGTGGTACGAGTCTGATCTTGATGCTTTAATGACAAGAACCTGTTTAAGACCGATACCAACTGGGAAAATTAATAGAAATCAAGCACTAATTTTTGGTGTAACATTATCAATTATCTCTGTAGTGGCATTAGATTATTTCACTAACAGAATTTCAGCTGGGATGTTACTTTTAACTATATTATTTTATGTTTTTGTTTACACAATTTGGTTAAAAAGAAAAACTCCGCAAAATATTGTTATAGGTGGAGCAGCAGGAGCTTTTCCACCAGTTATTGGATGGACAATAGCAACTGGTTCTTTATCAATAGAACCATTAGCTTTTTTTTTAATAATATTTTTTTGGACACCATCACATTTCTGGGCTTTAAGTCTGTATAAATCTGATGATTATAAAAAAGCTAACATTCCTATGCTCCCTTTAACTAATGGAGTTGAGAGTACCAAAATAAATATTTTCGTCTATTCTTTGTTGATGCTGCCAGTAATCATTTTTCCATTTATAATAAATTTTGTAGGATTAACATTTTTAATTCCTGCATTAATATTAACTTTTTACTATAATTTTTTATGTTATGAGCTTTATAATTTTAAAAAGAATAGATTTAACCCTAAAAAAGCTAAATCAATATTTGGTTATTCAATATTATATTTATTTTTAGTTTTTGTTCTCTTTCTGATAGATAAGATAGTATGATAACTCCGGATAAAAAAACTAAGAAAAAAAATATTTTAACAGCCTTAATAATAATTAGTTTTATGATTTTTCTTTTTTTCTTTACCTTATATAATACTGGAGTATTTGATAGAGCAATATGATGCAAAAAAAGAAACTAACCCCATTAATATTATCAGGAATTTTTGTTTTGATGTTAGGATTATCTTATGCGGCTGTTCCTTTGTATGACCTTTTTTGTAGAGTAACAGGGTTTGGGGGAACTACTCAAATATCTAATAATGCTCCAAAAATAGTATTGAATAAAGTAGTAAGTGTTAGGTTTGACACTAACGTTAATAATCTACCTTGGGATTTTAAAGCTAAAAAAAATGTAATTGATGTAAAAGTAGGTCAAGTTAATAAGATAGAGTTTGAGGTAGTTAATTATAGCAATGAACCTACTGCTGGAGTCGCAAGTTTCAATGTTTCACCTGCAAGCTTTGGAAAATATTATAGTAAGTTAGGATGTTTTTGTTTTGAAAAGCAAGAATTAAAAGCTGGAGAAAAGGCAAAATACGTAATGACTTTTTATTTAGATCCCGAAATGGTCAATGATCCAACAACAAAAAATTTAGAAGATGTAACTATGTCGTATACTTTTTTCTCGACAGATTATTATAAACAATCATAATCTAAAAAATGTCAGTTGAAAAAAAACATGATTACCACCTAGTAGACCCAAGTCCATGGCCTATTTATACCTCATTTGCATGTTTAGTTTTGGCTATAGGATCAGTATATTATTTTCATAACGATGTTTCATGGGGAATGTATCTTGGATTAGCTTTGTTAATTTATGGAGCATACATGTGGTTTAGAGATGTTGTTATAGAGGCTGAGCATCAAGGACATCACACTCCAGTAGTTCAAATTCATCATCGTTATGGAATGACTTTGTTTATTGCGTCTGAGGTAATGTTTTTTGTAGCTTGGTTTTGGGCATATTTTGATGTAAGTCTTTTCCCGAATGAGTTTACAGGTAATGTTTGGCCACCAAAAGATATTGAGACTTTTGATCCTTGGGACATTCCATTAATCAATACTTTAGTATTATTATTATCTGGAACTACAGTAACTTGGTCACATCATGCTCTTCTAGAAGATGATCGAAAAAGTTTTATACAAGGTTTAACTTTAACAGTAATATTAGGTGTATGCTTTACTGCACTTCAAGCATATGAATATCATCATGCAACTTTTACTTTCTCAGATCACATATATGGATCAGTGTTTTATATGGCAACAGGTTTCCATGGTTTTCATGTAATAGTTGGGACAATATTTTTAGCTGTATGTTTGTGGAGAGGAAAGTTAGGTCATTTTAATAAAGATCACCATTTTGGTTTTGAGGCGGCAGCATGGTACTGGCACTTTGTTGACGTTGTATGGCTATTCTTATTTGCTGCAATATATATTTGGGGAAGCTAATTTTGAATTTTGAAACATAAATTTTTATTTTCAGTTTTTATCTTATTCTTTATACTAGTTTTTATTGCATTAGGCAGTTGGCAGATAGTTCGCTTAGATTGGAAGAATAATCTCATTTTAGAAATCGAAAATTCATTAAAAATTCCTCCAGTCGAACTTACACAATCAAATAAACAAAATTATCTTAAAATTAAAACATCAGGTAATGTAGATTTTGAAAAACAAATTTACTTATATAATTTAAACGATTCAGGAACACCTGGTTTTGAAGTCTTAAATCCAATTTTAATTGATGGTGAAAACTATTTACTTAATAGAGGATGGATACCCTTTGAAAAAAAGGATATACCAGAGATAAATATATTTGATCAAAATAATATAGTAGGTACTCTCAAAATTCAGGGAAGAAAAAATATATTTAAACCAGATAATGATATAAAAGAAAATTACTGGTTTAGTTTAAATAGAGAAGATATTTCAAAATTTACCGGTAAAAAATTTTCTAAGTACATAATATATTTAGATGGAAATTATCAATTTCCTAGACCAAAAAAAATTACTTCTAATATTTCTAATAATCATAAAAAATATGCAATTACATGGTTTTCGTTAGCGATTTCAATTCTTTTGTTATATCTATATTTTAGAAAAAAGAATTATTAAATGAAATATATTAGCACAAGAAATAATCAGAAAATTTTTACTTTTAAAGATGTTTTCCTCAAAGGTTTAGCAGATGATGGAGGGCTATTTGTACCTAAATCAATTAAACAATTTAAAAAAGAGCAATTAGATAACTTAAAAAGCCTTAGTTACAATCATTTAGCGGCTGAAATAATTTATCCATTTATAGGAGATTTCATGTCTAAAAATGAATTAATCTCTATGATTTCAAAATCTTACTCAAATTTCAGATCTAATGATGTTATAAAAATCTCTGATCTAGGAAATCTAAAAGTTTTAGAACTTTTTCATGGCCCCACACTTGCTTTTAAAGATATTGCTATGCAATTAATAGGTAATTTTTATCAATATCATCTAGAACGCGATCAAAAAAAAATTAATATAATAGTAGCAACTTCAGGTGACACTGGTGCGGCTGCTATAGATGCTTTAAAAGGAAAAAGAAATTTAAATGTTTTTGTATTGCACCCAAATAATAAAATTTCACCGGTACAAAGGAGACTAATGACAATACATGAAGAGAGCAACGTATTTAATATTGCAGTAGAGGGTAATTTTGATGATTGTCAAAATTTAGTAAAAGCAATGTTCAATGACGAAAAATTTTCTAAAGCAATTAACATGTCAGGTGTAAATTCAATTAATTGGGCAAGAATTATTGCTCAATCGGTGTATTATTTTTATGCTTACTTTAAAGTTGGAAACGTTCAACCCTTATCTTTTTCTGTTCCAACAGGAAACTTTGGTGATATTTATGCCGGTTACTTTGCAAAAAAACTAGGTCTTCCAATTGATAAACTAATCGTAGCTACAAATAAAAATGACATACTTCACAGAGCAATATCTGGTGGTGACTATAGTCAAAAGAAAGTTGAGGAAACAAATACTCCAAGTATGGATATACAAATAGCAAGTAATTTTGAAAGGCTTTTATATGATGTAAAAGATTGTAACTCAGAAATTACAAAAAATATAATGGCTGAAATAAAAAATAATACTTATAAAATTGATAAAAATGATTTAGATAAAATTAAAAAGAATTTTATATCTGAGACACTTAATGAAAATGAAACTGTCGAAATGATAAAAAAAATTAATGATGAACATCAGATGGTAGTTGATCCGCATACTGCGGTTGCTATTGGTGCTGTGAGAAAATTAGGATTGGAAAAAAATTGTGTTGTTTTATCAACTGCGCACCCGAGTAAATTTCCAAAAGCAATTGAAGATGCAATCTTAAAAAATGAAAATTTACCAGATAGTCTTAAATATGTTTATGATAGAAAAGAAAAATTTGACCTTCTTGCAAATGATATTGAAAAAGTTAAAAAATATGTGATGAATTCGATATGAAACTTAAAATAAGAGACCAAATACCAGATATAGAGATTTTTCAACTCATTAATGGAGAGCCCAAAAAAAAAAAATTAAGAGAAATCATAGGTAATGGAAAAATTGTTTTGTTTGGTTTACCTGGGGCATTTACATCAACTTGTTCAAAACTTCATCTACCAGGATTTGTAGCAAATGCAGATAAAATTAAAACAAAAGGAATAGAAAATATATTTTGTTTATCTGTGAATGACCCTTATGTTATGAATGGTTGGGGAGAGATAAACAATACTGGAGATAAAATAAAAATGTTATCTGATCCATATTTGTTATTCACTAAAGCAATTGGTGCAGAAGTTGATCGAAATTCAAAAGGAATGGGAATTAGATCAAATCGTTATTTAATGGTGGTTGAAAATTTTACAGTTATTGATATCCACGTTGAAAAAGAAACTAAAGAATGCGGTTTAACCTCAGCAGAAAATTTATTAAATAATCTATTATAGGTTAGCAGCATTTCTAGCAAGTAAGTCTACTTCATTATTTAATTCATCAGTTGAGTGGGCTTTTACCCAATTCCAATTTATTTCAAATTCATTATTTAGAAGATCTAATGCTTTCCAAAGTTCTTTATTACTTACTTCTTTTTTGTTTGCAGTTTTCCATCCATTTTTTTTCCAATTTAATATCCACTCTGTAATTCCAGACTTCACATATTTAGAGTCTGTAAAAATTTGAACTTTGCTACCTTTTGGAATTTTTTTAAGAGCTTCTATAGGTGCTAATAATTCCATCTGATTATTTGTAGTATCATTTTTACTTCCTTTTATTTCAGTTTTTTTCCCTTTGTCTAATATTATTGCTGCCCAACCACCTTTACCTGGATTGCCAATACACGAACCATCAGTATAAATTTTAATCATTAAACTAAATAATCTTTATATCTTTTTAAATTATTGTGAATTATCAGTTTTTGGTAATATTCTCTTGGATCTTTAATTTTTATCAAAGCAGTTTTTGGAGTATTTGTGTAGTCGTAAAGTCTTGTAAGAAAATATCTCATTGCTGCACCACGACACAAAACATTTAAAAATTTTTTTTCTTTAATAGAAATTTTTTTAATACTTTCATATCCTTTAATCAAATTTTTTACCTTTTTTTTATTCAATTTAAATTGTGAGCTTTTTTTATCAAAACACAGAGCGTTTATACATATTGCTATTTCGTACATAAAATAGTCATTTGCAGCAAAATAAAAATCAATCATCCCTGATAATTTATTATTTTTAAAAAAAATATTATCTATAAATAAATCTCCATGAATAATTCCACTTGGTAATTTTTTTGGCCAATTGGTTTTGATGTTTTTAAAATTTACTTTTAGAAATTTCTCTATAGTAGCAAATTTTTTTGATTTAAACTTTATGCTGTTTAGTAATGGATTTAGATATTTAATACTCATAGAGTTTTTTCTAAAAAGATTTATTTTTTTTGAACATAAATGCATTTCAGCAATCATTTTACCTATGTCATGACAGTTTCTTAAAGTAAGTGATTTCTTATCTTTTCCCCTAAGAAAGGACACAATACAAGCTGATTTATTTTTTATTTTTATCAGATAACTACCATTTTTACTTTTTTGGGGTTTTGGACAATTTATTTTTAAATTATTTAATTGATCCATTAACTTCATGAAAAATGGTATTTCTCTCTGAGAAACTCTTTTTTCAAAAATAGTTAGTATAAATTTTTCATTTTTTGATCTTAATAAATAGTTTGTATTCTCAATTCCTTGTTTAATACCTTTAAAGTTTATAATTTTTTCTATTTGAAATTTTTCATTAATATAGGAAATATCTTTTTTACTAATTTTTGTATAAACAGCCATTTTAATTTAATTTTTTAGGAGCTTTGAAAATAACGTTTTCTTTTATAATTTCTACTTCATCTATACTGACTGTAAATCTATTTTTTAACTCATTTATAAAATTATTAACTAAAATCTCAGGGGCAGAAGCTCCGGATGAAATACCTATAGTATTTACTTTTTTGATTAAATCGAATGGAATTTCACTTTGTGAATGAATTAAAAGTGAATTAGAGCAACCAGATTTTTTAGCAACCTCTACTAATCTAACTGAATTAGATGAATTTCTACTACCTATTACAAAAAATAAATCACATTTTTTTGCAATATTTTTAACAGCCATCTGTCTATTTGTTGTGGCATAACAAATATCCTCTTTCAAAGGCTCCCTTATATCAGGGAATCTCTCTTTTAAAATCTGTATTATATCTTTTGTATCATCAACAGATAATGTTGTTTGTGTAACATAAGAAATTTTTTTGTTATTTTGAGGTTTATATTTTCTTGCCTCATTTTCATTTTGAATAAGATCAATTGTTCCCTTGGGTAATTGACCCATAGTACCAATAACCTCAGGGTGATTTTGATGTCCTATTAAAATTAGATGATATCCAGCTTTATTTAGATTTTCTGCTTCTCTATGTACTTTAGATACCAATGGACATGTAGCGTCAACATATGTCATATTGTAGTTTTTAGCATCCTGAGGTATTTTTTTTGGAACTCCATGCGCTGAAAAAATAACTGGTCTAGTTTTATCTTTTATTTCTTCAAGTTCTTCTACAAATATGGCTCCTTTATTTTTTAAATCATCAACCACATACTTATTGTGAACTATTTCATGACGAACATAAACTGGAGCACCGTATTTCTGAATTGATTTTTCAACTATTTCTATCGCTCTTTCAACTCCAGCACAAAATCCTCTAGGTGCAGATAATAATATTTTTAATTCTTTATTTTTCATTTTTTTCAATTAAATATTCGAGCAATATATGTGGAAAGGTTAAAGACGCCAAACCTATAAATATAATTTTGAGAACCGAACTATCAAAATCGTAAGTATTATTTAATAAATATAGTCCAAATAAACAAAAAGTAGCAGTAAGAATTGTTAGTGGTAAAGCTTTTTTTGTAAAAATTTTCAAGCCATTAGTTAATTCATTTTTATCTAATTCAGACATTAATGAAATACTGTGTCTTACAGAATGCAAAAAACAGAAATAGATTGTAAATGCTACCAAAGGAGAAAAATAATAGTTTATTATCAGAATTGAAAAATAATCTAAAAAGATCGTAAATTTTTTAATCTCAAAATTTTTAACAAATAATACAATACTTGATAAAGTTGATATAATTATACCATAAAGCAAAATTTTTTTTGTTTCTATAAAATCTAAGAATTCGTAAAAAGACTCATTATCAATTAATAGTAATTTAAATATGGATACTGTTTCATCAAAATGAAAGTACATTGGCATAAGAATTATTAATGAACCTTTTAAGAAAAATAATAATTGATTAAAAGATGAATTTTTAACTATCAAAAATTGTGTATCTTCTTTGCCAAAATGATGTGAGGCTATTATCAAAAAAATTATTAAAGAAATAGATGGTATGATTATCCAAAAAAAAATTACAATTATAGAGATTAAAATATATGACAAATAAAAAATAAAGAAATTATTAATCCCAAAAATTTGAAAAAGTTTTCTTCCTTTTAGATTATCAAGTGAACCATGGGACACACCAATACTTAGAATCAAAAATAAACAAATTAATGGAGAAATTGTAAAATAATCAACCTTAAATGCTATAATAGAAAAAATATTACAAAGTATAAAAAAGATAAAAGAATGATTTAAATTTATTTTTTTAATCTGATTATTCATTTTTTTATAAAACTAATAAAATAAAGCTTTTACAAAAGTCCATTTAGGCATTTTTAAAATAATTGATAAATCCTCAAAAAAATTACTCTTATTTGATAAAAATTTTATAACAGTCTTTGGCGAACTCTTAAACATTTTAAAAAAAATATCAGGCATCATCTCAGGGTTTTTATCAATAACCCTTAAAAAAATATGATCTAAGAATTGATATTTTTTTCTTATCTCAAATTTTTTAGCATTTGAAATATTTTCAAAATTTTGACATATGTATTTACTATGTTCCTGAATATTTAGAAAAGTATAACCTGTACTTAATCTAGTCATACCTCCAGCAGTTCCAATATTTATTTTGTTTTTTTCTTTTTCATATGTTGGGTAGAATAATGGTATTGCTCCTTTCTCTTTATAAGTTATTTTATAATTTTTTAAGTTTAACTTATTTTCAATGTAATCTTTAATTTGATTATCATAATCTTTTTGAGAATTATCATTCATTTTTGATAACCAAGTAGTTTCAATTAATGCCTTATTTTTTGAGTAGGGAAGTGTATAAAAAAAATGAACACTTTCCCTTTGTGAACAGTCAAAATCCATAAGATTAAAAATTTCATCATCAAAAAAATTATTTTGAGTTTTTACTTCTACACCACAAAAATGCTGCCAAAGGTTACGATGATCTTTTTTAATAGATGGAACGCTGTTAAAAATAAAAGAATTTTCCGAATTAATTTCGCTTATATCTTTAAAGAAAGAAATATTTTTATTCTCCTTTAATCTATTGTTGATTTTTTCATAGAATAATCCACTATCAATACTTTGATAAGGATAATTGATGCATTCTAAATAATTAGTTTTTTTTGGTATATTAACTGAAAAATTTTCCCAACTTTTTTTTACGCAATCATCAAAGTTATGAGAAGCTACTTTCCAAAAAGACCAAGTTTTATCTTTTTTATATTCTGTTCTTGGTTCAATAATAGCCAAAGTTTTATCTTTTAATTTTTTATTGATTTCGAGTTCATATGCGAGTGATAACCCTGCGCAACCACCACCAATAATAATATAATTAAATTCTTTCATCTAAATTTATTTCTTCATAAATCAAATTATGATCATGTTGTATTTGATCATCTCTATTAAAGCTGAATGATAGTTTAATTAAGTCAAAAATTGATAGAAAAGTCTCGAAGATTTTTTCTATATTTGAAACATATATCTTTCCTGAATTTTGATAATTTTCTATACTTTTTTTGTTAAGAATTTTATAACCTATTTTTCTATATACTCTTCTAGCAACTAAAATAGAAAAACGGAAACTCAGTGGTAAATCCTTAATTGAATAAAATGAATTTTTGTAAAAAGTATCAGCAAGATTGATAGTTGATGAAATTTCCTCGAAATTTTCATCTATATAAAAACGATTATTTCTAGCATCTTCAATTACATCTCTGGATATATTAGTAAGCTGCATTGCAATTCCAAGATCAATTGCTGATTTTAGTGAACTTTTTTTATTAACTTTTAAAATTTTCGCCATCATTAACCCTACAGTTCCAGCTACCCTGTATGAATAAATCAATAAATCTTTTTTTGAATTTAATTTAACTTTATTTTTAATATCTGATTTAATTCCAAATAATAAATCTTGAACGATTATCAAAGATATATTGAACTCTTCAATAAGATTCCACATATTCTTAATAATAGGATTATCAAAGTTTTTTTGGTTAAAATCGTTTTCAAAAAGACTAAATTTTTTTTCTTTATTTTCTATTTTTTCATCATCATCTGCAATGTTGTCTGCTACTCTGCAAAAATCATACAATGCAGAACATTTTTTAAACGTTTTTTTAGGTAAAAAAAAACCAGCCCAATTGAATGACTTAGCATAAACAGACAAGTAACTTTTATCAGACATTATAAAATTTTATCTAAAACTTTTGCCGAAGATAGCACTCCTGGTACACCAGCCCCTGGATGAGTACCCGCTCCTACAAAATAAAGTCCATCATATATTTCAGATTTGTTATGAAACCTAAAATAAGCTGATTGTGAAAATTTTGGCTGGATTGAAAAACCTGAACCATATTTAGTATTTAAATCTTTTTCAAAATAATCTGGTGTTAGATAGAAATCTTCAACAATATTTTCCCTAAGATTTGACATCAAATCTTTTTCCATTTTGTCTATTACCAAGTTTTTCATTTTTTCACCCTCAACTGACCAATCAATTTTTGATTGATTATTTGGGACTGGAACTAAAACATAAAAACAATCTTGTCCATTAGGTGCCATAGATTTATCCGTAGCTGAAGGCCTATGAAGATAATAGCTTATATCATTATTTAATTTTTTATTTTCAAATATATCATCAAGATGTTCTTTATATTTGTTACCAAACTTTATTGTATGATGCTCTACTTCACTATAAGTTTTTTTAGTCCCAAAATAGTAAACGAATAATCCCATAGAATATTCCATTCTATTTTTTTTCCATCTAAACATGAGTGAATTATCTTTATTTTCATTTAACATTTTTTCATAAACAGCAGGAGGGTCAGCATTACAAATAACGTTATTAGCCTCAATCTTAGTTTGATTATTTAATTGAACACCAGTTACCTTTTTGCCATTAGAAATAATTTTTGTCACTTCATGACCCTTTATTGTTTCTATACCGACTTCACTCATTAGTTTTTCAAAACCTTTTATGATATTACCTGTTCCTCCCATCGAGTAATGGATACCCCATTTTTTTTCTAGATATAAAATCAGTCCATAAATAGAAGTAGTTGTAAAAGGATTTCCACCCACTAAAAGAGGGTGCATACTTAATACTCTTCTTAGTTTCTCATTTTTTACATAAGATGAAACTAATGAATAAACTGATTTATAACTTTTAAGTTTCAAAAGTGCTGGCAATTGTTGCATCATGACCAAAGGTTTATCAAAAGGTACATCTGCAAGTTCTGTAAACCCTTTATCAAAAATTTTTTTTGTAAAATTTACTAATTTTTCATAACCTTTTACATCTTCTTTACTTATTTCTTCAATTTGTTTTTTCATCTCGGTTTCATCACCTGAGTAATTAAATCTCGAATTGTCTTCAAAAACGAATTGATACCAAATTTTTAGCGGTGAAAGTTTAATATAATCTCTTGGATTTTTTTTAAATAATTCAAATAGTTCGTTGATTAAATATGGTGCTGTAATAACTGTAGGACCACCATCATAGATAAATCCATTTCTCTTGAAAACTCTTGCTCTACCTCCGAGATCTGGATGTTTCTCAACCAAAGTAACTTTATGGCCTTTAGCTTTAAGACGGAGTGCTGCAGCTATACCCCCAAAACCAGAACCTATTACAACTGAATTCATTGTGATAATTTATAGTTTTTTAGAAAAATTGTAAGACTATTATGAGTTAATTTTTTTTAACTCTTCTTTAGTTTCGTGTAAATTTTTTTGAAACAATGTATCAAGCTTAGATTTATCAACAGATGTAGTAATAATTTTTTTTACTGAATCTAAAGCAATCTTTATTGAAGCATCTTTAATTTCTTTAATTGCTGCCTCTTTCATCTGATCTATTTTGTTCTTATTTAGATTTTTTTTAATTTCAGATGTCTTATGAAATTTATCATTTAGTTCAATTACAAGTCTATCACCATCTTTTTTAGCTTGCTCAAGAATTTCGTTACTTACTGATTTAGCAGTATCTAATTTTTTTTGTGCATTATCTAGTAATGTTTTAGCTTCAGTTCTTAGTTTTTCGCTTTCATCAATTTCATTTTTGATATCTAAAATTAATTTATTGAGAATCTCGTTAACTTTTTGAGGGATTTTTAAATATACAAGCCCCCCAAAAAAAATAATGAAAGAAATAGCTACCCAGAAAGTTGAATCAATTTCCATAGTATTTATCTCCATTTCTTTTTGACAAATCATCAACAATTGCAGAGATACTACTGTTGTTTATTTCAGCACCAATTAATTTTTTTACAAGTTCAGAAGAAGTTTCAATCGCAATTTTATTAATTTTTTCTGGAGCACTTTTTTTGAGAACTTCAATTTCTTCTTCTACTTTTTTAACTTCCTGATCAATTTGTTTATCTAAAATTTCTTTTTTAGAATTTATATCTTTAAGAACTTTTTCTCTTATATTTTTAAAAATATTTTTTGCTTCTAATTTACTTTTTAAAACAATATCATCATACTCTTTAAGCTTTGACTCACTACTTTCTCTTTGTTTTTCTGCTGCCTCAATATTCTCTTGTATTTGAGATTTTCTTAATTCCAAATTTTTACTTATCTTTGGCAGTATAAGTTTCGATAGAACTACATACAAAAGACCAAAAGTAAGTGTTAGCCAGAATACTTGTGAAATCCAAAACTCTGGATTTAATTGAGGCATACCTCCACTTTCAGCTGCAAAAACTTTTTTAATAAAAAAAAAATTAAAAAATATTAACTGAAAAAATATTTTTTTAATCATTAATTTAAAATGCAAAAAGAATGATTAACGCAACTACTAATCCAAATAATCCTGTTGCTTCTGCAAGTGCAAAGCCTAAAAGCAAATTAGGAAACTGTTTTTGTGCAGCAGATGGATTTCTCATTGCTCCTGACAAATAGTTTCCAAAAATTATTCCAATACCAACACCAGCACCAGCTAGAGCAATTGCTGCTAGACCTGCACCGATCATTTTTGCTGCTTCTAATTCCATTATATCCTCCTATATTAATTAATGGTGTAAGTTTAATGCATCATTTAAATAGATGCAGGTTAAGATTGCAAAAACATATGCTTGAAGAAAAGCAACTAAGATCTCCAAACCTGTTAAAGCAACCGAAAAACTCAGTGGAAGCCATCCACCAACTATTCCAAGACTTATTACAAAGCCTCCGAAAACTTTCATCATAGTATGGCCCGCCATCATATTAGCAAATAATCTTACAGATAAACTGATTGGTCTACTTAAATAAGAAATTATCTCAATAACTACAATTAATGGAAGTAAAACTACAGGCACACCACTTGGAACGAATAACTTTAAATATCCAAACCCATGTTTAATAAATCCAATAATAGTGACCCCAATAAAAATAAACCCTGCTAACACAAATGTTACTATTATATGACTCGTTACTGTAAAAGAGTAAGGTATCATGCCAAACATATTACAGAACAACACAAACATAAATAAAGAAAATATAAAAGCAAAGTAGGGTCTTGCTTTAGATCCAGCAGTGTCACTAATCATTTTCGAGACAAAGGTATAACTTAGCTCTGCCATTAACTGTAATTTATTGGGTAACATTGAATTTTTTTTTGATCCCAAATTAAAAATTATTAAAATTGCTAATGAGCTTATAACCATAAACAAACTAGAATTAGTAAATGAAATATCAAAATCACCTATTTTAATCTCTGGTCCAATTCTATAAACTTCGAATTGTGTCATTGGGTTTGCGGCCATAATGTCTTTATCTATTTTTGCATATTTTTTGCAGATTTAATTACGTTAGTTATTCCAGCAACTACCCCTACAAAAAAAAATATTAAAATTAACCATGGTTTAGTACCAAAGGTCTTGTCTAAAATAAACCCAATAATTGTCCCTACAGCAACTGCTGATACTAATTCTGTACTTAGCTTAAAAGCAGTGCCAATAGGGGATGGATTAAGTTTTTTATTATTCAAGTCTCTTTTAGAGGCCTTATTTTTTGCAATCTCTAAGCGAGTTTTGAATGGATCTTTGGACATTTTTAGTTTGATTATGCAACCATACTCTCTGCTTTTTGTAAATCAACAGCAACTAATTGACTGATACCTTTTTCAGCCATTGTGACACCATATAGTCTATTCATTTTAGACATTGTTAAGGCATGGTGAGTTACAATTATAAATTTGGTATTTGTAATTTTTGTAAGCTCTTCAAGTAAATTGCAGAACCTAGTGACATTGGCGTCGTCTAATGGAGCATCCACCTCATCAAGCACACAAATTGGTGATGGGTTCGTTAAGAAAACTGCAAAAATTAGAGATAAAGCAGTTAACGCCTGCTCACCACCTGATAATAAAGTAATTGACTGAAGTCGTTTTCCTGGAGGACTTACCAGCATTTCTAATCCTGCTTCAAGAGGATCATCTGAATCTACTAATTCTAATTTTGCATTTCCTCCATTAAATAGCTTTGTATAAACTTCATTAAATTTTCTATTAACTTTTTCAAAAGCTTCAATTAATCTTTCTCTACCTTTTTGATTTAGTTCATTAATGCTTTCTTTGAGTTTTACTATAGCTGTTACTAAATCTATACGGTCTTGCTCCATTTTTTTAATTTCAGACTCATATTTATTTGTTTCTTCATCAGCCTTTAAATTTACAGATCCTAATTTTTCTCTTTCTTGTTTTTTTTTATCTAATAAATCCTCTTGATTAACAGCATCTGGAAGTTCTTCTTTTCCAAAAAGATTGGAATTTTCTAAAATATTCTCTTCAGTGTAATTAAGTTCAGAGTTAACTCTATCTATCAAGTCATTCTTTCTTTTTTTTAAACCTTCGATCGTTGCACCTGAGCTTGCTTTTCTTTCTCTTATTTGAATGGATTGCTCTTGAATTTCATTTAATTGAGCTCTTAGGGTCTCTATTTTTTCATCAGTAGTATTTATAATAGTTTCATTTTCAGTTTTTTCTTGTTCGGAAATTCTTAAACCTTCAGAGATTTGACCTTTTTTTTCAGCTTGTAAATTTGGTTGATTATCTAATTTTTTTAATTGTGAGTCTAATTTATTTTTTCTCTCTGTAAGCTCAGCTATCATTTTTTCAGAATTTGATAATAAATTTTTCCAGCTTTCTATTTCTTTATCAATAATATTTATTCTTTCGTTCCTTTTTACAGACTCTTTTTTAATATTTTGGTTTTTGCTAAAAGTATTGGCGTACTCATCAATTATTCCTTTGCAGTTATCGAGAACTGATATAGCTTCCTCATTTTTGTGTGAATTTATTAATTCTTTAATTCTATCTATTTCTAAATTTAATCTACCTTTAGCGTTGTCCAAATCTTCATTAGATTTTTTTTCAGTTTCATAATATTTTGAGTCAATTTCAATAAGCTCATTTTTTTCTTCTTTTAATCTTTTTTCGTTTGAGTTTGCGTCTATAACTATTCCTTTTTCTCTATTGATATCATCATCAAAAGTTTGAAGAGATTTCTTTATACTTTCTATTTCATCTTGAATCCTAATATTTTCCTCATCGAGCCCTTGTAGCTCTAAATTAAGTCTTTGAATTTTTGATAGATTTTCAATATTTTTCTCTCTTAATGGTGAAACTTTATCTGTCTCAGATTTAATTAGATTTTCAAGTTCAGAAATCTTATCATTAAAACCACTTACTTCTCCCTCTGCTTCAGTGTTAATTTCATTTTCAACTTTAATTTCTTTATCAATTTCTAATAATTTTAGATAATATAAACCAGCTTCTATTTTTTTTATATCATCAGATATATTTTTATATTTAGTTGCCTCCTCAGCTTGTTTTTGAAGATTAGCAAGTTGCTTTTCTTGCTGTCTTCTTAATTCATCTGCTCTTTTTAAATTATTTTCTGCAGCCCCTAATCTTAATTCAGCTTCGTGCCTTCTTACATGCAAGCCTGATATTCCTGCAGCTTCCTCTAAAATAGCTCTTCTATCTGTTGGTTTTGCTGTTACTAAAGCTCCAATACGACCCTGACTAATAATTGAAGGTGAGTGAGCTCCAGTTGATAAATCAGCAAAAAACATTTGTGCATCTCTAGCTCTTACTTCCTTGTCATTTATATAAAATTTAGATCCTTTATCTTTTTCTATTTTTCTTCTAACATTGACTTCACTAAGTTCCCTGAATTGGATGGGACCTTCATTGTTTTCATTTGCTACTGTAACAGAAACTTCTGCAATATTTTTAGAAGTTTTGTTTGAAGTTCCAGAAAAAATTACATCTTCCATTCCAGAACCTCTCATACTTTTAGCTGAGGTTTCTCCCATAACCCATCTAAGAGACTCCACTATATTCGACTTTCCACAACCATTTGGGCCAACAATTCCTGTTAAACCATCTTCGATTAGAAAATTGGTTTTATCAGCAAAAGATTTAAACCCATTGAGTTGGATTTTTTTAAACTCCATGGGCTAACTTATATCAGTTTTTCTAATGTTTTTTTTAAATTTTTGTAATTGAGAGATTTTTCAAACTTTTCGTCATTAATTATAATCGTAGGAGTAGCATTTATCTTGAAGTTTTTGGCACCTTCGATTCGATCGTTTAAAACAAAATCTTCAATTTCTTTATTATTTATACACTTTTCAAAATCTAAGTTGAAGCCCACTTTTTTAATAAATTTCCTTAAATTATTATTAATCTCTTCGACAGTACTTCCTTTTATCCAAGACTGTTGATTTAAATATAAACTTTCTAAAATTTCTAACCCTTGGTCACTTTTACATTGTGCGATTTTAGATGCATTGAAAGCAGCTATATCTAATGGATAGTGTCTAAATTCTATTTTAGCTAAACCAGTATCAATATATTCTTTTTTAAGTTGAGGATAAACGTCTTTATGAAAATTAGCACAATGATTACAAGTTAAAGATTCATAAGCAATAATTGTAATCTTTGCATTCTGATTTCCTGAAATTATTCTTTTAGTTTCGGCACCTATATTGTTTGTAAAACTAAAAAACAAAAATATTACAATAAATACTTTTTTCATTTTTTTTTAAACACTTTTGTCAATTCAATTAGTGATTTTTTAATTTTTTCATTTTTAACATCATTAATCTTTTTTTGATATTTTTTATTTGCCACATTCTCTTGATGATCATTTTTTTTTAAATTAACCTTTTTTTCGTCATCAAAACTAATAAATTTAAGTTTTTCAACTACCAAATATCCAAAAAAATTGTTCATTTTATTCATTATATCTTTTTTTGAATATTCTAAATCAACCTCATGGCCTCTTTTTACCATTATTGATAAAGTGTTAACTCCAAAGTTACTTGAATTTTTAAATGATTTTGGATAACAAACTTTAAATAGATTTTCTCCAACAATATATTTCCAATTATTTAGAGTTTCAGAATAAATATGACCTTTTTTATTAATGACCTTTTTAATATTTTTTGGCAAAGTGTCTTTAATAGATCTTAAGCCTTGAATGCTTCTATTTCTCTGCTTAGTATATTTTTTAAATTGCATATGAAAGAACAATTATTAACAAAAAAAATTCTTAATTGGTATGATTTAAATAAAAGGATATTACCATGGCGAAAAAATGTTTCTTTACAAAAAAAACAATATTATACATTAGTAAGTGAGTTTATGTTGCAGCAAACACAGGTTGTAACTGTAATTCCGTATTTTAATAGATTTATAAAAAAAATTCCAAACCTTAAGAGTCTAGCAAAGGTGAATAATAAAAAACTTATTAAACTTTGGGAGGGTCTTGGATATTATTCTAGAGCAAGAAATTTAAAAAAAACTGCTCAAAAAATTATTAAAAATTATAATGGAAAACTACCTAATAATTTTGAAGGCCTATTATCACTACCAGGAATAGGAAATTACACTGCAAGTGCAATTTTATCTATTGCTTTTAACAAACCATATATCCCTTTAGATGGAAATATAGAAAGAGTCTTAAAGCGGTATTTGTTCTTAAAAAAAGAGAGAGATATTAAAAAAGAAAACCTTATTAAAAAAAAATCAGTATTTGGTACATCATCAAGATCTAGTGACTATGCTCAAGCTTTAATGGAATTAGGAGCATTAATTTGTAAACCAATTAATCCTTTATGTAATAAATGTCCTATTTCAAAAAAATGCATGTCGTTACAAAAAAAGAATTTTGACATAGTCAAAAATAATAAGAAAAGTAAAGAGAAGTACTTTATTTTAAAAGTATTTAAAAAGGATCAAAGATATTTATTAATTAAAAATACTAAGTTCAATTTTTTAAAAAATTTAATAATATTTCCTATGGAAGAACTCTATAAACCAAAAAATTTTAATGAAAATTTAAACTTTAAAATGTCTAATATGAATATGAATATAAAAATTGAATATTTGAAAAAAAATGAAAATTTTCTATCGCCTTATTGGGTTAATGAAAAAAAAATAGATAATTATATGCTTCCATCATTTACAAAAAAAATTGTGAAATATTTGGAAAAGAATTAATGAAAAAAATAGCTATTATTGGTGCTGGAATTTCTGGACTATTTATAGCCAACTTATTTAAAAGAAGTCCCAATTATCAAATTACAATTTATGAAAAAAAAACCTCAATTGCTTTAGAGCAGGGTTATGGTGTTCAACTATCCGTAAACAGTATTAAGTTTTTAAATGAAATTGGATTTCAAAAACTTGAAAATAATGAAAAATTCAACCCAGAGAAAATTGATTTTTATTCTAATGAAAATTTAAAAAAAATATGTGAGTTAGATATCACGAACTTCAATTCAGAAGATTGCAAGTATACCACCTTAAAAAGGTCATCTTTGATAAATTTTTTAAAAAGAGATTTAGAAGGTTTGATTAAGGCTGGCTACAATATTTCAAAAATTGACCAACAAAACAAAAAAATAAAACTTTCTTTTGAAAATGGTGAATTAATAGAATGTGATTATTTGATTATTTCAGATGGGATTTTTTCAAAAAGTAAAAGTCTCATTTCTAAAAGTGAAGCTAGAACAAAGTATAATAACACATTAGCAATTAGAGGTATTTTAACTAAATATCCTAAAAACATTGATAATAAAAATATTGCTTTATTTTTAGGTTCAGATTTTCATCATGTAATTTATCCAGTGAGTCCAAATGGAGACTTAAATTTTATAGCTATAATGAAATACCCACTTTCAGAAGAAGAACAAAAAAATCGATTATTATTTGATGATAAATCATTTATAAAAAAAGTATTAGAAAATTTTCCTTTAAGAGATAAAGATTTTTTAGAGGATCTAAAAGAACTAAAAATATTTCCAGTATTTGTGAGTGACAATTTCTATAAATCGCAAAATAATATTCATTTGATTGGTGATGCCTTTTTTGCTTTTCCACCATCATTTGCTCAGGGTGCGTCACAGTCTATAGAGAGTGCTTATGATTTATTTAAAAGTATCGAAAATAATACAGAAAAAAGTTTTTTTAAGAAAAGAGTTAACAAATCAAAAATGGTTAATATCAGATCAAAATTTAATCAGTTTGTTTTCCATTTATCCAATCCTTTAACCACATTCGCTAGAAACATTTTTTTAAAAAGATTGGTTAAAAATAAAAAATTTTTAGAGTCTTACTTGGGAAAAATCTACGAGAATTAGCTATTATTAAATAATCGTTGTCTTAAATGATCAATTGGAACTACTGAACCATTTAGATTATAATGCCAATAAGTCCATCCATTACAGCTTTCAGCACCTAAAATTTTTGCAGCTACTTTATGAATTGAGCCCTCTGTTTGTGCGTGTTTAATACTGCCATCAGCCATTATTTTTGCGCTTATCTTCTTCTTATTATCAAAAATAGTAGTACCTGGTTTTATTATTCCAAGTTCAACTAATGAACCAAAAGGTATTCTTGGTTTAGATCTATTATTTTTTAGAGTATCTAAGCAATCATCCTCAATAGGTTTTGTATTTTTCAATCTTTGTTCTGCAGCTTTAAAATAAATTTTTTCTTTTTCTATACCGTAATAATTTCTACATAATTTTTTAGCTACTGATGCTGTTGTTCCAGAACCTAAAAAGGGGTCTAAAATTAAATCATTTTTTTTTGAAGTTGCTAATAGAATTCTATGAAGTAAAGCCTCAGGTTTTTGAGTTGAATGGATTTTTTTGCCGTTCTTCTTAAGTCTTTCAGATCCATTACAAATTGGTAGATCCCAATTAGATCTCATTTGAAGATCATCATTTAAGCATTTTAAAGATTGATAGTTAAAAGTGTATTTTGATTTCTCTGATTTTGAAGCCCAGATTAAAGTTTCATGAGCATTAGTAAATCGAGTTCCTCTAAAGTTTGGCATTGGATTTTTTTTATTCCAAATAACGTCATTTAAAATCCAAAAGCCTAAATTTTGAATTACGGTACCAACCCTAAAAATGTTGTGATAGCTACCAATAACCCAAATAGCTCCATCTTTTTTTAAAATTCTTTTGCATTCATTTAACCAGGCATATGTGAAATCATCATATTTTTTAAAATTTTCAAATTGATCCCACTTGTCATTAACTGCGTTTACTTTAGATCTATCAGGTCTGGTTAATTCATTTTTTAATTGTAGGTTGTAAGGAGGGTCTGCAAAAATTAAATCAAAAGACTCATTAGGAATTTTTCTTAATTCCTCTAGGCTATCGCCATTTACTAATTTATTTTTAAGATCTAACTTCATTTGTAAAAACAAATTAGACTCGAAAAAGATTCTTAGGTCAACCTGGGATTGAATTATTTAGATTCAAATTGTGTAAGAATTTTTGGGTGTAACAAGATATTGTGTTTCTACGTGAAACTTACTTAAATTTATAAATTGGTGAAAAATTCTTTCTATGTTGGATAGTTATTCCTAAATTCTTAATTGCTTTTAGATGTTGTTTTGTTCCATATCCATAATTTTGATCCCAGTAATAACCCTTAAATTTTTTTCCTAAATTAGTTATCATTTTATCACGTGTAACTTTAGCAATAATTGATGCAGCCGAAATGGAAGGTATTTTTTGATCACCTTTTATTATTGATCTAAGATTGTAATTTTTTATTTTAGGTAATTTATTTCCATCAATTAAAACTAGAACTGGTTTTTTTTTGAGTTTTTTTATAGCTCTTTTCATAGCTAATAAACTAGCCTGAAGAATATTGATTTTTTCTATTTCTTTTACTGATGCTTTACCAACAGCCCATATTGAATTTTTTTTAATATATTTAGATAAATTTTCTCTTTTGTTTTTTGTTAAACTCTTTGAATCTTTTAAAATTTTTTTGTCTATGGATTTATTCAATATAACTGCAGCAGCATACACTGGTCCGATTAAACTTCCTCTACCAACTTCATCAACTCCAGCGATAATTTTCATTAAACTTTAATATTTAAATCTTGAATTTTTTGTTTTATTTTTTTTAAATCCTCCCAAGAAAATTTTTTATTTTCAGGAAATCTAATTAAATAAGAAGGGTTAAATGTTACCATTAAAGGATAAGTTTTATTTTTTAAAATAATCTCTTTCCATTTACCCCTCTCGGTAGAAATTTTTTTATTAGAGGGTATGACAGACTCCATTGCAGTACTTCCAAATAAAATGACAATTTTAGGATTTATAATTGATATGTGTTCTTTTAAAAAAATAGAATATCTTTTTATTTCTTGAGATGTAGGCTTTCTATCTTCAGGAGGCCTAAAGTTAATCGCATAGCAAGAATAGATATTTTTTTTTTCAACATTTATAGCTGAGAGCATTTTTTCCAATAATATGCCTGACTCACCTTGAAATGTTTTATAAGTCCTTTCCTCTTCTTTTCCTGGAGCTTCACCTACAATCATAATCGGGCTATCAACATTTCCATCTCCTAAAATTAGGTTTTTTGAATTCTTTTTTAAATTACAATTTTGGATTGAATTTACTAGCTTTTTTAGCTCATTTATTTGTACAGTTTTATTTAAATTTTTTTTTTCAATATTTGTTTCATTAGTTTTAAATCTATTTATTGGTTTTTTACTAAAAATAAAATTTGGCTCTATTGAATTTATTAATTCTTCTTTATATGACATAATTAGATTAGAAGACTTTTTATTCATATTTTAACTTATGTTTAACAAAAAATTTATAATTATTTTAATTTTATCATTATTCTATCAGAGCTGTCTGCTATCTAAAAGTAATAGTTTTAATGAATTAAGCTCAAATAATTTATCGAAATATTTTTCAGGAATAGTTGCTTTTGAAAATAAAGATAATTCAGAAGCTTTAAGTTTTTTTAAGTCTTCAAAAATATTAATTGATAAACACGATCCTTACCTAGAAAGATTCGTAATGTCTTTGGTATTAGATAATAAGGTTATCCAAGCAATTAATATTATTAAGAATAATACTAAAAAAAGTAATTCAAATTTTTTTGACGCTTATATTTTGTTAGCTTTGGATAGTCTTAAAAAAAATGATATTAATAAAACACTAACAATCTTAAATGAAGTACCTGAAAATTTACAAAAAGATCGATTTAATTACATTATTCTTAATTTTCTTAAGGAATATACTTATGTTTTTAAAAATAAAAAAATTTTAAAAGAAAAGAAAAAATTTGGTGATTTATCGTTAATAGCCGAAACTTTTCAGAAATGTTATTTAGGAAATGAAAATACCGATCAATTTTTTTTAAAATTAATTAATAAGACCAAAACAGATTATTCAAGATATATCTATTTCTATTTAACTTATCTAGTAGAAAATAATAAAATAGATAAAGCTAAAGCAGTCATAGATAAATTAGATTATATTAATTCTACTCTTTTATTATCCCAAGGAAAAAGCTGGATCGAAAATGATAAACTTATTAAATTCAGCAAAGTTTTTTCATGCAATAACCATAACGATTTAATAGGAGAATTTTTATTTTTAATATCCAATCTTTATTCATCACAAAATAAATATGAAAAATCTAATTTTTATCTAAGTCTATCAAGTTATTTAAATCCAAAATTTGTTTTCAACTTATCTTTAGTAGCTGAAAATCTATACCTTAATAAAGATTATAAAAAATCAAAAAAAGTATTAAAAAATTTCGAAAAAGATCAAAATTTTTATTATTGGTACAGAATAAAAAAAGAAGCCCAAATTTTATCTAAAACAAAAAATCAAAAAGAAGCGTTAAATTATATTACATCAAAATTTCAAAAAATTAATGATTCCAATAATAAATTTTTATTAGATATTGCTAATTTTAATAAAAATGCAGGAGAATATAAACAAGCTATAAAGTATTATTCATTAATTATAAATACTTTATCCGTAGAAGATAAAACAAAATCAGATTTATTGTATCGACGAGGTGCAAGTTATGAAAGATTAAAAGATTATTCAAATGCTGACAAAGATTTACTTTATGCTTTAGAAATTAATCCTGAAGATGCATATATTTTAAATTACCTTGCCTATTCTTGGTTAGAAAGAGATTATAAAATTGATGATGCTATTAAAATGCTTGAAAAGGCTTATTCAAAAAAAAAAAATGATCCATATATTATAGACTCAATTGGGTGGGCTTATTATTTGATAAAAGATTTTGTTAAAGCAGAAAAATTTTTGAAAAGGGCAGTTCAACTAATGCCCGAAGATCCAATTGTGAATGATCATTATGGAGATATATTGTGGAAATTAGATAGAAAAATCCAAGCAAGATATTTTTGGTCAATGGTATTAAAGATGAAAGATACAGAGCCAGAACTAATAGATCAAATTCAAAATAAATTAGTTGAAGGGCCTAAAAGCTCTTAATGAGTTATCTAAAAATAAAATCACATGCCAAGATCAATTTAGCATTAAATGTGGTTGGCAAAACCTCCTCTTTACATAAAGTTGAAAGTATAGTTTCTTTTTTAAACTTACATGATCAAATATTAATTAGAAGTATCAAACATAAAAATCATAAAATAAAATTTATTGGAAGGTTTTCAAATAATATAACTTCTAATAACACAGTATCTAAATTACTAGAAATAATAGATAAAAAAAGATTTCTTAAAAACACTAAATTTGAAATTATAATAAAAAAAAATATTCCATTTAAAGCTGGACTTGGAGGTGGATCCATGAATGCAGCTTCTATTTTGAAGTTTCTGATTGAAAAAAAATTGATTAAGATTTCGAAAAGAGAAATATATAAAATTTGTAATTTAATTGGATCAGATGTTATTTTAGGATTATATTCTAACAATTTAATTCTAAAATCAAATAAAGTAATTAGAAGATTTAAAATCAAAAATAAAATTAACACCTTATTAGTTAAGCCTAATTTTGGATGCTCAACGAAAAAAATTTACTCTAAATTAAAGAAATTTAAAAAAGCTGAATTTAATTTACCTAGAAAATATATGTTTAACTTTGGTTTCTTGAAAAAAACAAGTAATGACTTAGAATTAATTGCATTAAGCAAATATCCAAAACTTAACACTTTAAAAAAGTTTTTAGAAAATTCATCTAAAGCAGAATTTGTAAGAATGACTGGCTCAGGTTCTGCAATTATTGCTTATTTTAAATCACATAAAATGTGTATAGAGGCTGAAAAAAAAGTTAAAAAACAATTTAAAAATTACTGGTGTAAAATCGCAAAAACTATATAAATTTTTCTTTTTTGTGTTATATGAAGATTATATTGGGGCGTAGCCAAGTGGTAAGGCACGGGTTTTTGGTACCTGCATCCTAGGTTCGAATCCTAGCGCCCCAGCCATAATATGATTAATTTTTTAGATAAATTTTTAACTAGAACTAATAATTTAGACTATATAGGTCAAGGTTTTAATGATTTATTAAAAAATACTCCTATAAAAAAAGTTTTTGAATCAATTAATAATTTTTCTTCTAATAGTGAAATTCGATATGTAGGTGGTTGTGTTAGAAAAATAATTCAAAAAGAATTAGTAGATGATATTGATTTGGCTACAAACTTAAATCCTCAACAAGTAAGTGAAGCTCTTAAAAATGATAATATAAATTTTTATGAAACTGGAATTGAACATGGTACTATAACAGCGGTTATAGAAGATTATAAATTTGAAATAACTAGTTTAAGAGAGGATCTAGAGACTGATGGCAGACATGCTAGAGTTAAGTTTTCAACTAACTGGAAAAAAGATGCCTCAAGAAGAGATTTTACAATCAATTCAATTTTTTCTGATATCGAAGGTAATTTGTTTGATCCTTTTAATGGAAAAGAAGATTTAAAAAATGGTTTAGTCAAATTTATTGGAGACCCAGAAAAAAGAATTAAAGAAGATTATTTAAGAATCCTCCGATATTTAAGGTTTTTTTTAAAATATTCAAATAACAAGCATGAAACTGAAACCTTAAAAGTAATTAAAAAAAATCTAGTTGGGATTTCATCTTTATCAAGTGACAGGTTGTTGGATGAATTAAAAAAGTATGTAAAGGCTCGTATTTTAACAAAACTGTCAAAAGATAAATTTTCTATTGAAGTGTTTAAAATTATTTTTCCACAAATCAAAAAAATCAAACTTTTTTCCAATCCAAATACATTTGCAAAAACAAAGATTCAAGAGGCAAATTTTATATTTTTGCTCTCTTTGTTAATAATTGATGGCTCTGATAATGCTGATTATTTTATATATAAATTTAATATTTCAAAAAAAAATCAAAAAAGATTAAAAATAATTGATAATTTTTATAATGAAAAAATTACTATAAGATCTTTTACAGAACAAAATTTAAATAAATTTTTTTATTATCATGGTAAACAAGCTGTTATAGATATTTTAAGTTATAGGTTGTTTACTTTAAAAAAAGTCGATGAAAAATTACTTAACTTTATACGTATATTTGAGTCAAAAAATTTACCAATTATGCCAATTAATGCGAAAGTATTAATAGAAAAATATCATATTCCAAAGGGTATAACTCTGGGAAATAAACTAAAGATGATAGAGGAAAAGTGGGTTAACAATAATTTTCAATTATCTGAGAAACAAATAAATAAACTCATAAGTGGTTAAATATATTTAACATCTTTGATTTCAAAATTTTTTATTCCGGCAGGTGTGTTGATTTCTACAAGATCATTTTTATTTTTACCTATAAGCCCTCTACCTATTGGAGATTGAAAATAAATAAGTTTTTTTTTTAAGTCAGCCTCATCTTTGCCTACAATTTTATAATCTATTTTTTCATTGGTATCTAAATTTTCAAGATAAACTGTAGAACCAAAGATGACTTTTCCATTATTGTTTAGCTTAGTAACATCAATGACATTTGCTCTTGCAATAATATCATTAATTTCGGTAATTCTTCCCTCGTTATGAGATTGTTCTTCTTTTGCAGCATGATATTCTGCATTTTCTTTTAGATCTCCGTGAGATCTGGCCTCAGCAATTGCCGAAACAATTTCTGGTCTCTTCTTTTCTTTTAAAAAAATTAATTCCTTTTTTAATTTTTCTAATCCTAACGATGTTATAGGTTCTTTATCCATTTAATTCCATTTCGCTAAAGGGGGGAGCGACATTAAAATTCCTTCAATATTCCCACCAGTATGTAATCCAAATTTGGTACCTCTATCATAAAGCAAGTTGAATTCTGCATATCTACCTCTTTTAATATATTGAGCTTCCTTATTTTTAATACTCCATTTTTTTTTTAACTTTTTTCTAATTATCTTATTAAACAGTATCTGAAATGTAATACTTAGATCTCTTACAAAATTAAAATCTTTTTCAAAATTATTTTTTTTATAATCAAAGAAAATTCCACCTATACCTCTTGCTTCTCTTCGATGTTGAAGATAGAAATATTCATCACACCATTTTTTATATTTTTTATAATAATTTTTATTATGCCGGTTACACATATTCTCTAAAGTTTTATGAAAATCATTTTTTTCTGGAACATCTTTTATTGATGGTGTTAAATCTACTCCACCACCAAACCATTGTTGAGTTGTACAAATGAATCTAGTGTTAAAGTGCATAGCAGGTATTAAAGGATTTTTCATATGCATTACTACTGATACCCCTGAAGCCCAAAATCTAGGATCTTTGCTTGCTCCTGGAATATTTTTTTGAAATTTTTTTGGAAATTTTCCATAAACTTTAGAAAAATTCACACCAACTTTGTCAAATATTTTTCCATTTCTTAATATTCTATATTCACCGCCACCTTCATCTTTTTTTTGATTTCTTTTCCACGTTTTAGAACTAAATTTTATTTTATTATTTTCTAAAACGCTGATGTCATAACAGAATGCGTCTTGTATTAATTTAAACCAATTACTTGCCAGATCTTTTTTGATATCTAAATCCATTTTGTTTGTTTTAAACATTCAGCTAAGGTAATTGCAACAGATGATGCTAAATTTAATGAACGTTTACTACTTTTCATAGGTATTTTTAGTCTGTTATTTATTAATTTATGTACTTTTTCCGGAACTCCTGCACTTTCACGTCCAAATAAAATCGTATCATTTTTTTTAAATTTAAATTTTGTATAAGATATAGAGGCTTTAGTAGTCATTAATATTATTCTTTGATCTTTTTTAGATTTAAAAAAAATATTTGCATTTCTGTAAAAATTTATATCCTTTTCATCCATGTAATCCATTACAACTCTTTTAAATCTTTTATCAGATAGCAAAAATCCGCATGGTTCAATTATTTCAAGTTTTGCTCCGAGACATGCACAAGTTCTAATTATTGCAGCTGTATTTTGGGGGATATCAGGTTCAAATAATGCTATTTTAGGGCTAAGATTAGTTAAATTCTGTGTCATTCTATCAGTAGTAAAATTAATATTTTATATTATATGAAATCATATATTAAGTGGAAATAATCAATTTTAAGTATATTTAATTAGAGTTACTGATGTCTGAAAAAAAAACTAATAGAAGAGATTTCTTATTTACAGCAACCTATGCCGTAGGAGCGGTAGGTGTGGGTGCTACAGTCTGGCCTATGATAGATCAAATGAATCCGGATGCCTCTGTTAAAGCATTAGCTAGTACAGAAGTAGATATAAGTTCAGTAACGCCTGGAAAAACAATTACAGTTCTTTGGAGAGGCAAACCAGTTTTTATCAGAAGAAGAACACAAGAAGAAATAACTGAGGCAAAATCCGTCAAGATGGAAGAATTAAAAGATCCAGAAAAAGATGAGGATAGAGCTAAGAATCCTGAGTGGCTAGTAATGCTAGGCGTTTGTACTCACTTAGGTTGTGTTCCACTTAATGATAAAGGAGATTATAACGGTTGGTTTTGTCCATGCCATGGTTCACATTATGATACTTCAGGTAGAATTAGAAAAGGTCCAGCACCAACAAATATGGAAGTTCCAAAATATGAATTTGTTAACTCTAATACAATTAAAATTGGATAAAACTAATGAGTGATCACGAATATATTCCTAAATCAAAATTTGGAAAATGGTTCAATGACAGGCTTCCGTTACTTTCTTTAGCAAATCATTTAACTGATTATCCAACACCCAAAAATTTAAATTATTGGTGGACTTTTGGAGGAATTCTTACTTTCTGTTTGATTACTCAAATTGTTACAGGACTAGTCTTGGCAATGCACTATATTGCCCATGCTGATATGGCCTTTGAAAGTGTTGAGCATATTATGAGAGATGTAAACTATGGATGGTTGATTAGGTATATACATGCAAACGGTGCATCTATGTTTTTTCTAGCAGTTTATATTCATATATTTAGATCTTTATTCTATGGATCTTATAAGTCGCCAAGAGAAATAATATGGATTATTGGTATCATAATTTATTTATTGATGATGGCTGCGGCTTTTATGGGGTATGTTTTGCCATGGGGACAAATGAGTTTTTGGGGAGCCACTGTTATTACAAATTTATTTAGCGCAATTCCTTTAGTAGGAGAAGGAATCGTCACTTGGTTGTGGGGTGGTTACTCGGTAGATAATCCAACATTAACAAGATTTTTTACTTTGCACTATTTAATTCCTTTTTTAATTTTAGGATTAGTAGTTTTACATATTTGGGCATTACACGTCCCTGGTAATAACAATCCTGTCGGAATAGATATCAAAAAACCCTCTAAGGATACTGTTCCATTTCACCCTTACATAGTAATTAAAGATGGTTTTGCGTTATTAATGTTTTTAATTGTTTTTGCTTTTTTTGTATTCTACACGCCAAATATTTTAGGACATGCGGATAATTATATTGAAGCAGATCCCTTGGTGACACCTGCACATATTGTTCCTGAATGGTATTTATTACCTTTTTATGCAATCTTAAGATCTGTTCCTGATAAACTTTTGGGTGTGATCGCGATGTTATCTGCAATCTTAATTTTAGCAGCTCTACCATGGCTTGATACTTCAAAAATTAGATCTGCTGTTTTCAGACCTTTATATAAACAGTTTTACTGGATCTTAGTTGCTGATGTTTTAATTTTAGGATACGTAGGAGCAATGCCTGCTGAAGGATTATATTTATTAATAGCAAGGGTGGCTACAGCATATTATTTTTTACACTTTTTAGTGGTACTCCCAGTTTTAGGATTTAAAGAAAAAACGTTACCAGTTCCATTAAGCATTACCGAGCCTATATTAGGGGGATCTCCAAATTTAGTAGCAGCAAAAAATGATGAAAGATTAAAAGAATAAGTGAAATTTTTTTTTAAAATATTTTTGTTTATTACTATATTTTTTTTAAGCCCATATACCTTAAATGCCGCTGAAAAAGTTGAATATTTAAAAACTGACTGGAGTTTCAAAGGTCTTTTTGGGAAATTTGATCGGGGAGCGCTACAAAGAGGCTATCAAGTTTACACTGAAGTATGCTCATCTTGTCATTCTATGAAATATTTAAGTTACAGAAATTTATCTCAGAAGGGTGGACCTGAATTTACAGAGGAGCAAGCAAAAGCAATAGCAGCATCTTTTGAGGTTAAAGATGGACCAAATGCAGATGGAGAAATGTTTACTAGACCAGGGAAACTATCAGATAAATTTGTTATGCCTTATGATAATGTTAAAGCAGCACAAGCTGCAAATGGAGGAGCATACCCACCAGATATGTCAGTTCTAGCTAAAGCAAGAGGGGGTGGAGTAGATTATATTTATTCTCTTCTCCAAGGATATGAGGAACCACCAGCTGGAGTAACTTTAGACGATGGAGTTTATTATAACAAATATATGTATGGTAATAAAATTAAAATGTCTAATCAACTATCTGATGGGTTAGTCGAATATGGTGATGGCACAAATGCGACAGTTGAACAGATGTCTAAAGATGTAACAACATTTTTGATGTGGGCAGCTGAACCTCATTTAGAGTCGAGACATCAGATGGGTTTTAAAGCCATAGTATATTTAATTATTTTGACAATATTGGTTTATTTTAGCATGAAAAGAATTTGGTCACGTATTAAAACGGAAGTTTAATACGTCTCCATCTTTAACAATATAATCTTTGCCTTCTAGTCTCATTTTTCCATTTGTTTTAGAATTAACCCACCCTTTATTAGTAATAAAATCATCATAAGATATAGTTTCTGCTCTAATAAACCCTTTTTCAAAATCAGAATGAATCTCGCCTGCAGCTTTTGGAGCTGTACAATTTTTCTCAATGGTCCATGCTCTTGTCTCTTCTGGACCGGATGTAAAATATGTTTCTAGTTCTAAGATTTTATACCCTTTTTGTATTAACATATTCAATCCAGTTTCTTTTGAACCAATCATTTCCATATAATTTTTTTTTTCTTCGCTTTCTAATTCATTAATTTGATTTTCTATATCTGCAGAAACAATTAATGTGTTTTCTTCTTTGTATTTATTTATGAAGTTTTTTGTATATTTGTTTCCATTTTGAACACTTTTTTCATCTACATTACATACAAATATCTTTGGTTTTATTGAGAGTAATCCACTTTGATTTAAAAGTTTTTTATCAAATTGATCTTTTAAAATAGATAAATCCCTATCTTTATTAATACAATCTAATGCTATTTGTAATATTTTTAATTGTTCTTCATCAATATTCTTTTTATTGCTTTTTTCTAATCTTTTTTGGATAGACTCTAAATCAGCCAACATCATTTCAGTTTCAATAATCTCTAAATCCCTGATTGGATCAACTGTTTGATTTACACTTTGAATGTCGTCTGAATCAAAGCATCTAATCATATGAATAATGGCATCTACCTCTCTAATATGGGACAAAAATTTATTACCCAAACCTTCACCTTTAGATGCTCCTTTTACTAGTCCAGCGATATCAACAAAAGAGATAGTTGTGTTTATTATTTTTTTCGATTTAGATATATTTGCTAAATTATTTAATCTTTCATCAGGCACAGGAACAACTCCGATATTAGGATCAATTGTACAGAATGGAAAGTTTGCAGCCTGTGCTTTGCTAGAATTTGTTAAGGCATTAAATAAGGTTGATTTACCAACGTTTGGCAAACCTACTATTCCACATTTGAAACTCATTATTTGTTATTAACAGTGCTAGAAAATAGATCTAATTTTTTCTTAATCAGATCACCTATAGAGTCAGTTATATTTTTAGATATTTTATTAATTCCTATAATTTCATCTTCATCAAAATTTTGTAAAACATAATCACTAATTTCAATTTTAACTTTTGGCTTACCAATGCCAATCCTTACTCTAGAATAGTCTTTGCCAATAAATTTATCTATTGATGCTATTCCATTATGTCCAGCACTTGATCCTCCAAATTTTGCCTTAATTTTTCCAAATTCGACATCTAGATCATCATGAAAAACTATCACATCTCCTGCATCAATCTTAAAATATTCTAATAATTCTCTGATACAAATCCCTGAGTTATTCATAAAAGTTAATGGTTTTATCGCATAAACTTTTTCACCTTCAATATTTCCTGTTGTAAGTAATCCTTTAAATTTTGGTTTTTGTTTTGATAAACTAAATTTCTTGTTAATTACATCAATAATTTTGAAACCAACATTATGTCGATTATTTTCACTATTTGGTGTTGGATTGCCAAGACCTACAAATAAAAGCATAATTTCTTATTGGTGTTTAAATTTCAATTTAATTGATTATTTTTTTGCTTCAGCAGGTTTTTTATCAGAAGGTTTTTTATCAGAAGGTTTTTTATCATCACCTTCTTTTTTATCACCTTCTTTTTTATCACCTTCAGCTGCTTGTTTTTCTCCATCAGCCAGGGCTTCTGCACCTTCAGCTCCCTCTTCACCTTCCGCTGATTCTGCTTCCGCAGGTTTTTCTGGTTCTTTCATAACCGTAGGTGCTGCTAATGTTGCTATAACGAAATCTCTTCCTTGAATAGTTGGGACAACATCACTTTCTAATTTTACAGAGGAAATTTTAAAACTTTCTCCAATATCTACACCTTCAAGATCTATTGTTAATTTTTCTGGAATTTTTTCACTCGGACATTTAAGCTCAACTTTTCTTCTAACAATGTTAAGAACACCCCCTCTTTTAAGACCTGGTGACTTCTCATGATTAATAAATTCTACAGGTACTTCTATTCTAATTTTAACACCTGGTACTACTCTTAAAAAATCAACATGTATTGGTTCGTCTGTCAAAATGTCATAAACCACTTCTCTCGGTAATACATTTTGATTTTTACCATTTACTTTAATAGTTACTATATTTGATAAAAAATTTTCTTTTTCTATAGTTAGTTTCAGTAATTTTTTTGAAATAGAAATTTTTTCGTTTTTTTCTTTACCCCCATAAATTATAGCAGGGACATTTCCGTTACCTCTTATCGCGCTTAGCTCACCTTTAGTTTTATTTTCTCTGGTATTTGCGTCTAGTGAAATCATAAAAACACAGGTTTTTAACCCATGTTGACAAATAATCAAGGTAATTATTTAAATAAATCTGAAACAGAAGTTGAGTTAGATATTCTTTTTATAGCCTCTCCCATAAGGCCAGAAATAGGTAAAACTTCTATATTTTTAACATTTTGAGTTTTTTTCCCATTATCTATTGTGTCGGTAATCACTAAATTTTTAATTACAGAGCTTTTTATTTTTTTAACTGCATCACCACTTAAAACTCCATGAGTAATGTAAACATAAACTTCTCTAGCACCTCTGTTTTTTAAAGCTTTAGCCGCATTTATTATAGTACCACCTGAATCAATTATATCATCTACAATTATGCAAGTTTTATCTTTTACATCTCCAATAACATTCATTACTTGTGATTGTCCAGCTTTTGGTCTTCTTTTATCTACAATAGCTAGACCAACATTAAGAAGTTTTCCAAGAGCTCTAGCCCTCTCAGTTCCACCAACATCAGGTGCAACACAAATAATTTTTTTACTTTTTATTTTCTTTTTTACATGCCTTGCAAATATTGGTGTAGCAAATAGGTTATCTACAGGAATATCGAAGAAGCCTTGAATTTGACCAGCGTGCAAATCAACAGTAACAACTCTATCAGCACCAGCTTTAGTAATTAAATTTGAAACTAATTTTGCAGATATTGATGTTCTAGGTACTACCTTTCTGTCCTGTCTTGCATAGCCAAAATATGGAATAACTGCTGTAATGTTTTTAGCAGAGGATCTCTTTAAAGCATCTATAGATAATAATAATTCCATTAAATTATCATTTGCTGGTGAAGATATAGATTGAATAATAAAAATGCTATTTCCTCTTATATTTTCATTAATCTCTACATAGATTTCACCATCTGAAAATTTTCTAATACTTGAGTTCACAAGTTTTGATTTTAAATATTTAGCAATATTTTTACTTAAAATTTTATTACTATTTCCAGTTAATAATTTCATTGAAAAAATTTAATTAATCATAATTATTGAAATATTTCTACCATAATCAGCATGTTTTGATTTTAATGATCGTCTAGCACTAAAAAAATTATTTTTTTTATCGTAAGTATCAACATTTATCATATCAATTTTACTAATCTTGTTAAATTTCAACTGAGATTTAATATAATTAGGCAAATCAAAATAAATTAATTTATTTATATTCTTAAAGAAAATTTTGTTTTTTTTATGTTTTTTGATGAATTTATTCTTAAAATCCAGCTTAACATCATAGTTTTTTTGAGTAATTGATGGTCCAATAGCAACTGTGATATCTTTTCTATTACAGCCTTTCTTTAACATAAAATTAATAACTCTATTTATGACACCTTTTATAGCACCTTTCCAACCTGCATGAATTGCTGCGATCATTTTTCTTTTTTTATCAAAAACTAAAAGTGGCACACAATCAGCTGTTAAGACTGCTATAGGAATTTTTTTTTTTTCTGTAATTATAGCATCTGCATTAATACTTCTATTTTTGATTTTTGCATTTTTAGATAAAAATATAAATTTGTTACTATGAATTTGTTTAACTAAAAAAATCTCTTTAGATTTTTTACTAACTTTTTTTTTTACAATAAAAAGATTTTTTTTTACGTTATTTTTTTTATCTTTTGAGCCAATTCCACAGTTTAAACTTTTATAAATTCCCCCTGATACACCTCCATTTTTATTAAAAAAACCATGACTAATTTCTGAAAATTTTGATAATTTTTTTGATTTAAACAATTTAAAATCCTATTTGAGAACTATTGTTTGATTTTTTTATTAACATTACTTTAAATAAATCACCCATCTCATTTTTATCTATGAGTCTTCTAAGTCTGTAAAATATATCTGATTTCTGGGTAAAGGTTTTATTTTTGCCTATTATCTCAGCTCTTTGACAAATACCTAAGTTAGTTAAGAATTTTTTTTGTGATGTAAAATTTATATTTAATTCTTTAAAGCTCTTAACAATTTTTTCAATAAAATAAAAATTAATATTATATGTAATATCTGATTTACCAATATTTTCTAAAACTTTTGAATATTTTTGTTTATAAATTGCTTGAAGTGTGTCTTGCATTTTTTGATCGAAATATCCGTAATCTATAATAAGAATTCCACCATTATTTTTTTTAATAAGCCCCGAAATATCTTTTAAATATTTTAATCCTATAGGCGAATATTCTATAAAATTTTGGCCATTTGAAACTTTAAAATTAATTTTTTTTTCTATTTTTTTTATATTGATTTTTTTATTTATAAATTTGGCTTTTTTATTACTTGATATATGCACAAACTTTTCAAACCAATCATTTCTGTTTTTTAAAAATTGCTTAACAGGGATAGCATCAAAAAACTCATTTGCTAAAAAAATACTTGGAGATTTATCTAATTTTTTTAAATTTTTTATCCATTTAATATTTCTAGATTTAATTTTTTTTTTTTGTTCTTCGATTAATTTTGGACTTTTTTCAAAAATGAAAATATTACAACTGCTAATAAAAGATGGAAATCTTTTAAAACTTTCAATCATCACACTCATCATTTCTCCATTTCCAGCACCCAATTCAATTAAATTAAATTTTTTTGGTGACCCTAAGCTTTCCCAAAAACTTATTGTCCATATTGCAATCATTTCTGAAAAAAGTCTTGAAATGTTTGGAGCCGTAGTAAAATCCCCGGCCATTCCAAATGGATTACTATTCATATAGTAACCATTTTTTTTATCATATAGGCAATAATTAATAAATCTATCTAACGGTATTCTATTATCTTTTTTCAGTATCATTTTTTATATAATATAAGAAGAGCCCCGTTATAAAAAATAAAAAACTTAACAATTGGCCCATTGTTAAATTTAGGACCAAATATCCTAATTGATCATCTGGTGAGCGAAAATATTCAATTATAAATCTAAAAACTGAATAAAAAATTAAAAATAAAGATGATAATTTTCCTGGAGTTTTTAGATAATCTTTAGTCCAAAAGTATATAAGTATCAAAAATAAAATGATACCTTCAAAAACAGCCTCATATAATTGTGAAGGGTGACGATATAAATTATCAATTTGTATAAATTTAACAGCCCAATTAACTGACGTTTCTCGACCGTATAATTCTGAATTAATAAAATTGGCAATCCTACCAAAAAAAATTCCAATTGGTGATATTAAAGCAATTATATCTAGATATTTAAAAACATCCTCATTATTTTTTTTTGAAAATAATAAGCTTGAAATAATTATTCCAATCACTGCTCCATGAAAAGACATTCCTCCTTGCCAAATTTTAAATATATCCAAAAAATTATTTAGATAATGATCTAGATTATAAAATAGTACATAGCCTAATCTCCCACCTAATATTAAGCCAATGATCACAAAGGTAACGTAGTCATCAAATCTATCTTTGATATTGCTATATATAAAAACTTTTTTAGCTAAATACCAACCCATCAAAATACCAACAATATAGGCTAAAGAGTACCATCGAATCTCTAAAGAAAAAATTTCAATAGCAACTGGGTCAAAATTATTAATGAACATTATAAATTATAATAATAAGATATAAATATATTAAGTAATTAAATAAATATATGAAAAATTCTAAATTTGTATTAGATAAAATAACCAAACTACTAGAACAAAGTCTCATTTCTTCAAGAGATTTGACCAATGAATTAATAACAATTTTAAAATCTAAAAGAGACGAAATAGTCCTAAAAATGAAACTTACAAGTAAAGATGAATTTGAGGTTTTATCTCATAGGGTAGAAAACTTGGAAAAAAAATTTGAGAAATTAAATATTCAAAAAAAAAAGAAGACTAAACGGGTAAAAAAATCTTAACTCCAAGACCATTCAGATTAGATTTTTCTAATTTTATATTACCTCCATGGGAACGAATAATATCGGAAGCAATTGATAAACCTAATCCAACACTTGATTTTGTTTCAGCTCTTCCTTTATCTATTTTATAAAATGGTTTGAACACATTTTCATATTCCTTTTCAGATATACCAGGACCGTCATCCTCTATTTTTATAAATATGTTTGTAGTCTTTTTAGACAGCTCTACATTTACATTTTTCCCATATTTCAAAGCATTATCAATTAGATTATTAATACATCTTTTTATAAGATTTTTTCTTCCATTAAGATAAATTCTAGTAGGTAAATGTTTAGATATATTTTGATTATTATATTTATTTATGATTTCCTCAATTAGTTCACTGAGATTAAATAATTCGTCTTTTTCTAGATAAGATGAACTTGTGAATTGTAGATATTCATTAAGCATTTTTTCCATTTCATTAATATCCTCAGTTAACTTATTAGCTATATCTTTATCTTTAACAAATGCCATTTGTAACTTCATTCTAGTTAAAGGAGTTCTTAGATCATGACTTATGCCTGACAACATTTCTGATCTTTGATTCAAATGTCTTAAAATTCTTTTTCTCATTCTATCAAATTCAAACCCAGCTTGTCTTATTTCAGCCGCTCCTGAGGGTTTAAATTCCTCAATCTCTTCTCCTCTACCAAATCTCTCAGCTACTTTTGCTAAAGCAGTGATGGGTCGAGTTTGATTTTTTAAAAAAATTAGAGAAATAATTACCATTATTATTGCTGGTACTGTTATCCACAATCCAAATATTCTAGCTGAAGAACTTGTTAATCTATCTCTCGGAATCAGAAATTTAAAGTAACCATTTTGATATTTTATTCTTATATCTATTAATTCTTTATAGCTGGTTGTATTAAACCAGTATCCTTCATTTCCAAATCTAGACTTTAATTCTCTTCTCAATGTTCTGTCTAACGGACTAAACCATCTTTCATCAAAGATATAATTAAATTTTTCACTTTGAATGAATTCGATATTTAAATCTTGATAAACCGAAAAAAGATTTGTTATTTCTTCTTTATCGTAATTATCATTATTATAGACTTCTATATAAGTTTTAATTTCACTAGCCAATGCTCTAGTCATTCCTTTGTTTGTTTTTATCCAAAGGCTATCAAAAAAAACTATAGTGATAATTAATTGAATCACTATTACTGGTATAGCTACGATTAATAGCGCTCTATAAAATAACCTTTTTGGTAACAAGTTTTTTACAAATTTACTCAATCCATAAAACATAGCCAGCTCCTCTTATAGTTTGAAGAAATTTGGGATTTTTGGGGTCCAATTCAATTTTTTTTCTTAATCTTGTTATAATTACATCAATTGATCTTTCTTTATCTAAGTCTATTAATTTACCTATTTCCATTCTCTCAAAAGTTTTACCTGGATTATTTATCATTTTTTCTAATATAATTTTTTCGGTATTATTAATTTTGAACTCTAAATCATTTCTAAAAATTAGTTTTTTATTAAGATCAATTTTAATATTTTCAAATTCAATAACTCTTTTTAAATCTTTTGTTTTAGTTTTATTTAAAATATTTTTAATTCTTAAAATTAATTCCTTAGGTTCAAAAGGTTTTGGTAAATAATCATCAGCTCCAATTTCAAGTCCTTCAACTCTTTCATTAGCTTGACCTTTAGCAGTTAATAATATTATTGGCGTTTCTAATTTTTTTTTGCTTTCTTTAATAAATTCTAGACCATTTTTACCAGGCATCATGATGTCTAAAATAATTAAATCAAATTTAATAATTCTAACTTTCTCACTGGCATCCTCTGCACTTTCTGCTGTTGTAATTAAATATTTATTTTCATTCAAATATCTTTTTACTAACGACCTTATCCCTTCATCATCATCAACAACTAATATATGTGCTAAAAAATCATCCATTTAAAATTTTACTTAAAACACTGTCAAAATTAAGCACCTCTTCAGATTTAGAATTTAGTAATGCATTATAAATTCTTTTTTTTTGAGTTTGAAAAATTTCGTAAAAAATTTTTTTACCCTTATCTGTTAAAAATACATGTTTTATTCTAGTATCATGTTCATCCTTTTTGAACTCAATAACCTCTATTTTGATTAAATCTTTTAAAACTCTATTAAGGCTTTGCTTTGTAACCTTAAGTCTTTTGAGCAACTCAGAAATAGAAATTCCTTCATACATAGACAATAAATGAATTACTTTATTATGAGCCAGTCCAATAGAGTATTTATCTAACACTTTTTTAGAGTCTGAAAATATTTCTCGATATCCTATGAATAATTTTTCGATTAGATCTTTTAGTTGCTCATCTTTTAAATAAAGAAGTTCTTTCATTATTGGTAAGTTATATTGACATATTATAGATACAAAGATAATTTTTAATAATAATTTTTATTTCAAAATGATACCTTACGATAAAAGAACTGGCAAAATATGGTACAATAGCGAATTAGTTGACTGGTCCGATGTTAAACTACATGTTTTGAGCCATGGATTGCATTATGCTAGCTGCGTTTTTGAAGGTGAAAGGGTTTACGATGGCTCTATATTTAAATTAGAGGAGCATACTTCAAGATTTTTTCACTCAGCAAGAAGAATGGGATTTGAAATTCCTTACAGTGAAGAACAAATAAATATTGCCTCAAAACAAATAATATCAAATCAAAAAGTTGAGAATGGATACGTGAGACCTGTTGCTTGGAGGGGGAGTGAAATGATGGCAATATCTGCTCAACAAACTAAAATTCATGTCGCAATTGCAACTTGGGAGTGGGGTTCGTATTTTGATCCAAAATTAAAAATAGAGGGAATTAAATTAAATATTTCTAGTTGGAGAAGACCAGCTCCTAATACAATACCTTGGGATACAAAGGCATCTGGACTATATATGATTTGTACACTTTCAAAACATGAAGCAGAAAAACAAGGTTATACCGACTCTCTAATGCTTGATCATGAAGGAAATGTAGCAGAGGCTACAGGTGCAAATATTTTTTTTAAAGATAAAAAAGGAGAAATTCATACTCCAATTCCAGATTCGTTTTTAGATGGTATTACTAGAAGAACGGTTATTGAAATTGCAAAATCAAAAAATATAAAAATTCATGAAAGAAAAATTAAACCGTCTGAGCTTAAAAATTTTGTAGGATGTTTTTTGACAGGTACAGCAGCTGAAGTTACTCCTGTTTCATGTATTGCTGAAAATCAATTTAAAGTTTGTGAGACAATATTAGATTTAAATGAAAGCTATCAAGCTTTAGTCAGAAAGAAAAAAGCAGCTTAGTCTTTATTGTCCTCGGATATTGCATGATCAATTCCCTTACGCATATATTCGTAACCTGTAAACAATGTAAGAGCTGCTGATAACCATAATAAAATAATACCAATTGTTTGAGCATTATAATCTTGAAAATTTATTATTTTATTTCCTGTTTCACCAGATAATAAAAGAGCTATAGAGACCATTTGTAAAATAGTTTTTAATTTTGCAAGATTTGATACTGGTAGTTTTATTTTTCCTTTAGCAAGAAATTCTCTTAAACCTGAAATTAATATTTCCCGGGTTAGAATAATAATTGCTGCAATAACCTCATAGTTTCTAATTGTTCCGTCCATAACTAAAAGTATTAAAGCAGTTGCTACTATGATTTTATCAGCAATAGGGTCTAACAGTTCTCCAAGTTTAGATTCTTCTCCAAGCATTCTAGCCAGCATTCCATCTAAAAAATCTGTAAAAGATGCTACAATAAATAATATTAGTGCGGTTAAATCTCCATATAGTCCAGGAAGATAATAAGCTATAACAAAAAATGGGACTATAATAATTCGTCCTATTGTCAAAATATTAGGTATTTTTTTAAGCATAATTATTCATGGAAAAAATTATATATTTTTTTTGCAACTTTTACCTCTACACCTTCGACAGATTTTATTTCATCTAGGCTGGCAGATTCTACTGCTCTAGCAGAACCAAAATGATTTAATAGTGCTCTTTTTCTAATGACTCCTATACCCTCAATTTGGTCTAATAAAGATTTGTTAATTCCTTTTTTTCTTTTGGCTCTATGAGCACTTATAGCAAAACGGTGAGATTCGTCCCTAATTCTTTGAAGAAAGAATAGAGTAGGGTCATTTTTACTAAATTTAAATTCTTTACCGTTATGAAAAAAGGTTTCATTTCCACTATTTCTAAATTTACCTTTGGCTATCGCAAGAATAGGTATATCGTGAAGTCCTAATTCATTCAAAGTCTCTCTTGCAACAGAATATTGTCCTTTTCCACCATCTACCATTACCAGATCAGGTAGAGAGAGATAATTATCTTTTTCTTTAATGGCTTTTTTGAATCTTCTATTTAAAACTTCTCTCATCATTCCATAGTCATCTTGTTTATTTTTTTGTATTTTTATATTAAATTTTCTATATCTTTTTTTAATGAATCCTTCATCACCGTAAGCAATCAAAGCCCCAACACTGTTCGTACCTTGATTATGACTATTATCATAAACTTCAATTAGACTAATACTTGTTTCAAGATTAAATTTACTTGATACAGCTTCAAATAACTCTTTATTATTCTGACTTTCATGAAGCTTTCTATTTAAACTATCTTTTGCATTTTTAATTGCCTGATTGATAACTTTAAGTTTAGAGCCTTTTTTTGCAACTGAAATATCAATTTGTTTATCCTCTTTTTGTGACAGAGTTTTTTCTATTAAAATTTTTTCTTTAATTTCTTCAGATAATATTATTGATGAAGGTACATTTTTATTTTCATAAAACTGAGAAACAAACGAATTAATAATATCGCTTAATTTATCATCTGGATCATGCTTAGGAAAAAAAGCTTGATTACCCCAATTTTGTTTTGAACGATAAAAAAAAACTTGAATACATGTTTTACCAGACTCTTTATATCCTGCAATTACATCAGCTTCAATTAAGTTTGCTTCGTTAATTCTTTGGGATGATTGAATAATATTTAGAGACTTAATTCTATCTCTTAAAATTACAGCTTTTTCAAAATTTAAATCTTCACTAGCTTTTTCCATTTGATCTGAAAGACTTTTTTGTATTTTTCTAGATTTACCAGAAACAAACTCTATTGCATCATCAACAGTTTTTTTATACTCATTTTTTTCAATATATCCTACGCATGGCCCAGAGCATCTTTTAATTTGGTATAAAATACATGGACGTTCTCTATTTTTAAAAACAGTGTCGTCGCAAACTCTTAAATGGAAAATTTTTTGTATCATTTTGATAGTCCAGTTTGCAGAACCTGCAGAAGCAAAGGGGCCAAAGTAAAAACCTTCTTTTGTTTTTTTTCCTCGGTGCCTTTTAATTTGAGGCCAATTATCTTTATTTCCAATAAATATGAATGGGAAGGATTTGTCATCTCTTAAAAGAATATTAAATTTTGGTTTATGTTTTTTAATTAAGTTTGCCTCTAGAAGTAGTGCCTCACTTTCATTAGAAGTTGTTGTTATTTCTAATTTTCTTGTTTGAGAAAGCATTCTATCAGTTCTAATTATATGGTTTTTATCTGTAACATAACTTTTAAGCCTGTTAGGTAAGTTTTTAGCTTTTCCAACGTAAAGAATATCTCCCTTATCATTAAGCATACGATATACACCAGGCAATTTAGGAATTAGTGGAAGTTCTTTTTTAATTATTTCTTTTCCGATATCAGAACTTATCATGACTTCTTTTTTTGGTAATTTGAATACCAACTGATGAGCATTCTTTTAAAATCTCTAATTTTTCAATTTTGAGCATTATTTTTCCAATTCTATTATCTTTAAATAATTCATCAAATACAGCTTCAGCAAGAGTTTCTAAGAAATTATAATGTTTCTTTTTAACAAGTTTCGATATGAGTTTAACAACCGTAGAATAATTTACGATAGATTTAATATCTTTATCATTCGTTGCTTTCTTATCTTCATAATCAATTTCAAGACTAAATTTAACTTTTTGGGGATTCTTTCTTTCAAAATCATAATACCCAAGTTTTAAATCTAAAATTAATTCGTTGATAAGAATTTTTTTTTCATAATTGAATAGGATTTTAGATTTATCTATTTTTATGATTTTAAAATTACTTTTTTTCATTCTTTTCCTAAAACATCAGGTGTTTGCCAATTTAAATTTTGACCACTATCTATAGCTAAAACTTGTCCAGTAATAGAACTGTTTTTAATTAAGAAGTCAACAGCATTGGATATTTCTTCTACATCAACCTGTCTTTTAAGTGGAGTAGCTAAATACTGTTTTTTAAAATGCTGATCAGATTGTCTTTTGTTTTTTATTGTTGGACCCGGGGCAATCCCATTTACTCTAATGTTTGGTGCTAAACTCATTGCACTTGTTTTTGTAAGAGTATAAAGGCCAGTTTTACTTAATGTGTAAGAAAAAAAATATGGAGTAAGCTTAAATATTCTTTGATCAATTATATTTATAATATTATTATTTTTCCCTCTAACATTTTTCGAAAATTCTTTAGATAAAATTGCAGGGGCTCTTAAATTAGTTGAGATATGTTTTTCCCAACTAATAGTTTTGAAGTTTTTCAATTTATCATTTTCAAATAAGGAAGCATTATTCACAAGACAATCAAAATATTTTAGCTTAGATTTTGCAAATTTCACGATTTTTAAGATGTCCTTTTCTTTACTTAGATCACCTTTAACTAAATAAATTTTTGTACCGTAACTTTGAAGTTTTCTTTTAAGCAAGTCAGCTTTTGATTTTGATTTGTTAAAGTGAATAACGATTTCTTTATTCAAACCAGATAATTTTTCTGCAATCGCTGCTCCTATTCTTGTCGCTGCACCAGTAATAATTATCTTTTTTGCTTCCATTTCTTATCTCTTTTTTTTGTTACTCTAGTTCCAGGCATACCCATAGTAGATCTTCCTTTTGGATAAAGCTTATTTTTTACATCATACTGTCTTATTTTTGGATTTAATGTAATTTCTAATTCAGTGCTTTCTAATTTCCTTATTTCATCTCTGATTTTAGCTGCTTCTTCAAATTCTAAATTAGAAGCAGCTTCTTTCATTTTTTTGTCAAGGGCTTTTAGGTGTTTTTTTAAATTTCCTCCTACATTTGAACCCTCACTAACTTTGACATAATCTTTTTCATAAACACTCTCTAAAATATCATTAATTTCTTTTTTAACAGTCTTTGCATCAATCTTATGTTTTTTGTTATAACTTAATTGAATTTTTCTTCTTCTGTCTGTTTCTTGAATTGCTTTTTTAATACTTTTTGTCTCTTTGTCTGCGTATAAAATTACTTTTCCATCCACATTTCTTGCTGCTCTACCAATCGTTTGAATTAAAGAAGTTTCAGATCTTAAAAAACCTTCTTTATCTGCGTCTAAAATTCCAACTAAAGCACATTCAGGTATATCCAAACCTTCTCTTAATAGATTAATACCAACTAACACATCAAAAACACCCATTCTAAGATCCCGCATGATTTCTATTCTTTCAAGCGTATCAATATCTGAGTGAAGGTATCTTACCTTAATACCATTTTCATGAAGATATTCTGTAAGATCTTCAGCCATTTTTTTTGTTAATGTTGTAACCAAGACTCTATGATTATTTTCGATTACTTTTTTACATTCATGCATTAAATCATCTACTTGATTTTTAGCAGGTCTTATTTCAACTGGTGGATCAATTAAACCTGTTGGCCTAATGACTTGATCTATGAATTTTCCTTTAACTTGTTCTAGTTCCCAAGGACCAGGTGTAGCAGAAACAAAAACAGTTTGAGTTCTCATTAAATCCCATTCTTCAAATTTTAATGGTCTGTTATCCATACATGATGGAAGTCTAAATCCATATTCGGCTAAAGTACTTTTTCTAGATCTATCTCCTTTATACATTCCATTAAGTTGTGGTACTGTTACATGACATTCATCTACAAAAATTAATGTATTATCTGGAAAATATTCAAAAAGAGTAGGAGGTGGTTCTCCTGGTTTTCTTCCTGATAAAAATCTTGAGTAATTTTCAATTCCAGCACAAGACCCAGTTGCTTCTATCATTTCTAGATCAAATCTAGTTCTTTCCTCTAACCTTTGAGCCTCTAGTAATTTATTTTCTGATTTATGTTTTTTCAAAGTAATTTCTAATTCTTTTTTAATATTTATAATTGCCTGCTCTATAGTCGGTTTTGGAGTGATGTAGTGACTGTTAGCATAAACTTTAATTAAACTTAATTCTCTTACTTGATCTCCTGTAAGAGGATCAAATTCTTCTATTTTTTCAAGTTTATCTCCAAATAAACATAATCTCCAAGCTCTATCCTCTAGGTGAGATGGAAATATTTCTAAATATTCTCCTCGAGCTCTAAAAGTACCTCTATAAAAATTTTGGTCATTTCGTTTGTACTGTAAAGCTACTAATGATTTTATTATTTCTTCTCTATTATAATCATAATTTTTCTGAAGTGTTAAAGTCATTTTGCTATATGCTTCGACTGATCCTAATCCATAAATACAAGATACACTTGCAACAATAAGTACATCATCTCTCTCCAGAAGAGATCTTGTCGCCGAATGTCTCATTCGATCTATTTGTTCATTTATTGATGCCTCTTTTTCAATATAAGTATCTGACCTTGGAACATATGCTTCAGGCGTATAATAGTCATAATAGGATACAAAATATTCAACTGCGTTATCTGGAAAAAATGTTTTCATTTCACCGTAAAGCTGAGCTGCAAGAGTTTTGTTTGGAGCTAAAATTAATGCTGGTCTATTGGTTGCTTCAATTACTTTTGCCATTGTGAATGTCTTTCCTGACCCTGTTACCCCAAGTAATACCTGATTAAATTCTTCCTTATTTGCACCATTTACTAATTTTTTAATAGCGTCTGGTTGATCACCAGCTGGTTTAAAATCAGATTTAATTTTAAATTTTTTCCCACCCTCAAGTTTTCCACTGATTTTTGGATTTTTACTCTGGATATCTGTAATTAAATCTTGATAAGTATTTTCCATATATTAAGAACGTATTAGAATTAATTTATATTTCAATGAGCATAATATCTAACAGTTTAAAAAGAATTAAACCCTCACCTACTATTGCTGTCACTCAAAAGGCTAGGGAGCTTAGAGCGGCAGGAAAAGACGTAATAGGTTTGGGGGCTGGTGAGCCAGATTTTGATACTCCAGATAATATTAAAAATGCTGCAATTAAAGCAATTAAAATTGGAGACACAAAATATACTGCTGTTGATGGCACTCCCGCCTTAAAAAAAGCAATAATTGGAAAATTTAAAAGAGAAAACAAATTAAATTATTCTGTTGATCAAATAACTGTAGGAACAGGGGGTAAACAGGTTCTCTATAATGCTTTTATGGCAACTTTAAACAAAGGTGATGAAGTTATAATTCCTGCACCTTTTTGGGTTTCTTATCCCGACATGGTTTTGTTAGCTGGAGGAAAGCCAAAAATAGTAAAATGTACAGAGAAAGAGGGCTTTAAACTTACAGCAAAAAAATTAAAAAAAGCTATTACAAAAAAAACAAAATGGGTAATTCTTAACTCACCATCAAACCCTACAGGTGCAGGATATACAAAAAAAGAAATTCAAGATTTAGCAAAAGTTTTATTTAGAAATAAAAAAGTTTATATATTGAGTGATGATATTTATGAACATATTAAATATGATAATTTTAATTTTTTTACTATTGCCCAGATTTCAAAGTTAAAAGATAGAACTCTTACAATGAATGGTGTTAGTAAATCTTATGCTATGACTGGATGGAGAATAGGTTATGCTGCTGGTCCTAAAGATATCATTAAAGCTATTGGTAAAATTCAATCTCAATCCACTTCAAATCCCTCCTCAATTAGTCAAGCAGCGGCAGTTGAAGCTTTAAATGGTAATCAAAAATTTATTAATGAAAGGTCAAAAGCTTTTAAAAAAAGAAGAGATTTTGTTGTCAAAAGCTTAAATCATATTAAGGGGATCAATTGCTTAACGCCTAATGGTGCTTTTTATGTTTTTCCAAGCTGTAAAGACCTCCTAAATAAAAAAACAAAATTAAAAACTGATACAGAATTTGTTCAAAAGCTACTAGAAAAATCGAATGTTGCTGTTGTACAAGGGTCAGCATTTGGATTAGATGGATATTTTAGAATTTCCTACGCAACCTCAATGAAAAACTTAATAAAAGCTATGGATAGAATTAAATCTTTTTGTGAAAGTTTAACATAGATAATATTATTTTTGGTTTAATATTTTTCTAGCCGGTGTGGTTTTTTTAATCCAAGATTTAGGGATAGTATTTACTCCTTTTAAAGCAGCAAAATATGCTCCAATAAAATTAACTCTTGAACAGTTACAACCACCAGCTTTAATTGTTCTTAAAATTGCATTTTTATAATTTGTTGAATTAATAATTGAATGGATTGAGCTGTTAAAAGTTCCGGGATAGCTACATGCCATTCCTAATTTTTTAACTAGAAGTGAGTGAGGCTTTGATTTTAGTCTTTTCACTTTACGAATATCATTTACAACATTTTTGAAATATGAATTTTTTTTAAATTTTTTAATGAATTCATTTATTGGATCTTTACTACCTTTTAGTGCTAAATCTAGTAGATAAAATTTTGCTAAAGCATACTTGAGACTAATTTTTGAAACAGTTACTATTGAGATAATTTTTTTTAGACTTTTAAAATTATAGCCATACAAAAAATATGGAAGAGCAGCACAATAACCATCAGACTCATTTACCTTTATTCCTCCAGTTAATTTTTTTTTAGCATTAATATTTCTTACAGTTTCTATGATATTTTGATGGATCCAAGGTCCTTTAATTATTCCTCGCCAATCTTTAACTTTTTTATATTTTGCTCTTAGACTCAAATTTTTCCAATAAATACTTCCTGGACCAAAACTTTTCGTAATATTTTTTTTAAATCTTTCCTCAATATTTCCATGATCCTTAAGTAATGTTTTGAACATAACTTGACCAATTTCATTATATCCTGAAACTTTTCCTGTCTTGATATCGTAAAATGGACTTTTATTTTTTTTTAAGAAAGTAAAATCTTTTTTTCCTTTTATATAACTAAGAAGTTTTTTTTGATTATATACCCAATGTAATGGTCTTGCGGCTGCATCAGCTACAGTTGCTCCTAAAAAAACATGCAAATTATTTTTCACTTTACTTATGTGAAAGGTGCTTTTCAGCCTCTAATGCTGCCATACAACCCATTCCAGCAGCAGTTACAGCTTGTCTGAAAGTTTTGTCCTTAACGTCTCCAGCAGCATAAACTCCAGGTATATTAGTTTCAGTGGAATCTGGTTTAGTAATTAAATAACCTTCTTTATCCATTTTTAATTGTTCTTTGAACAATGATGTTGCTGGATCATGTCCAATTGCTATAAATAAACCGTCAACTTTTATCTCTTCAATTTTATTGGTTTTTAAATTTTTAATTTTAACTCCTTTTACGTTTTTAGGCTTTTTCTCTCCAACTACATCTTCAACTACCGAGTCCCAAATTATCTCAATTTTTTTATTTTCCATTAGTTTTTTTTGCAACATCTTTTCCGCTCTTAGACTGTCTCGTCTATGAATTAATTTTACTTTTGAGGCAAACTTTGTAAGAAACATTGCTTCTTCAACAGCAGCATTACCACCACCAACAACTGCAACTTCCTTTTCTTTAAAGAAAAATCCATCACATGTAGCACAAGCTGAAACACCAAAACCTCTAAATTCCTGTTCTGATTTGAGATTTAACCATCTCGCCTGCGCACCAGTAGAAATAATTATGCTATCAGCAGTATATTTTTGACCACTATCTCCAACTGCTTCAAAAGGTTTAGATTTTAAATTTACAGAACTAATATGATCTTCAATCATTTCAGTTCCAACTGCTTTTGCCTGATCTTTCATTTGGTCCATTAGCCAAGGTCCTTGTATCACCTCAGCAAATCCAGGATAATTTTCAACATCAGTAGTTGTTGATAATTGTCCTCCAGGCTCAGACCCATAAACTAAAATTGGATTTAGCATTGCGCGTGCCGCATAAACTGCAGCAGTATATCCAGCTGGACCGGATCCAATTATTAACACTTTTGTGTGTTTAGTTGGATTTTGACTCATATGAGAGCTATATAGTAATTAATGAACAAATTAAAAGGGATATTATTGACTGAAGGCATGCATGGTATGATCAGTCAAGTAGAAGGACTGGCAAAAGCTTTAAACATTGATTTTACACACCAGACAGTTGAACTAAATAATTTTTGGAAAATGATTCCTCCTAAACTTACCCCAATTTCACAAATTGTTTATAAAAAAATTAACCAACCTGAGTTTGACGTAATTATATCTTGTGGACGTAAAAGTGTGATACCCTCAATTCACTTAAAAAAAAATTCAAAAAAAAAGATAATCAATATTCATATCCAAGATCCAAAGGTAAACTTTAATCATTTTGATTTTATTGTTGCTCCTGAGCATGACTTTATAAAAGGTCAAAATGTAATTAATACGAAAGGTGCAATTCACTATCTTACAGTTGAAGAAATTATTAAAAATAAAGATTATTTAAGTTCATTCATTAAAAGAGATCATAGAAAAATTTGTTCATTAATTTTAGGCGGTCCAACAAAATATTACGATTATTCTTTAGATAATATGAAAAATATTTTTTCCATTTTGAATAATTTACTGAAAAAAAATGACCTTCAACTTGTTGTTATTCCATCTATGAGAACTCCAAAAAATTCAATTGATTATGCGAAAAAATATTTTGGAGAAAATCATACAATTATAGACAACGTCGATAAAAAAGCCTATTTATCTGCTTTATCTATATCTAATAGTATAGTTGTTACTTGTGACTCAAGCTCAATGATTTCAGAGGCAGCATTAACTGGAAAACCTATTTATGTCGCAAATATTTCACCAAGAAAAAATGATAAAAGATTTCAAGAATTTAGAAATTTATTTAGAAAATTAAATATAATAAGAAATTTAGGGGAAGATGTAGAAAATTGGAACTATCAAAAACTAGATGAAACGAATAGAGTGGCAAATATCATTAAACAAAAAATTAACTCTTAATGTCCTTTTTAAATTCAATTAAAGATAAATCTAAAAAGCATGAATTTCCTTTTGATCATTGGGAGTATACTAATCCTCTAGCTAATGAAGCTATAGAAGAAATTATTAAAGCAGATATTCCAGATATAAGTGAACATAATCTTAATTATGATGGAACAAGAGCTATTGATGGTGGTGCAGCTGAGTTTAGAGAGGGAATAGCATCAGGAGGTGAAGCAATTAAATTTAGATGTTTTGTAACAAAGAAAAATTCTTCAGAGTTTCCCCACTTAGTAAAATTTATTAATGAACTTCAGGCTAAAGAAACCTATGAAACAATTTCAAAAATGATTAACAAAGATTTATCAAATTCATATGTTAGAGTTGAAGTTATTTGTGATAGAGAAGGTTTTTGGTTAAAACCTCATTGTGATATTAAAGAAAAATTAATGTCAGGATTAATTTTTGTTAATAATACAAATGAGCCAGAAGATTTAGGGACAGATTTTTATAATGAAAAATTAGAAAAAGTAAAAACGGTTCCTTATAAACATAATTATGGATATCTTTTTACCAGCGGTCCTAATACTTGGCATGGAATGGAAAAAAAGAAGATAATTAAAGAAAGACGATGCATACAGGTCAATTATGTAACTTTCGAAACAGATTGGAAAGTAAATACTTAAATATCCTGAAGAGATGTAACTTCCAACTTTTTAGTCTTAAGTGATTTAATTGCTTCTAGACATGCAAGTGCAGTTGACATATTGGTACAATAAGGAACTTTATTTTTTAGAGTTCCTCTTCTAAGAGCAATTGCGTCATTTAATCGATGTTCAGAATTTCCTCCGCCAGTATTGATTACCAAAGCAATTTTTTTAGAGTCCAAGATATCTACTATGTGAGGAGATCCACTACTTACTTTATTAATAATTCGACATTTCATTCTGTGTTTTCTAATATATTCAGCAGTTCCTCTTGTTGCACATAACGTGAAATTTAACTTTATAAGTTCTTTTGCTAAATCGATACCTTCATCTTTATGTGAGTCTTTTAAAGATATAAAAGCAAGACCTTGTTTTGGTAAAGAATTTGCAGAGGCTATTTGACTTTTAGCAAATGCCATCCCAAAGTTTTTATCAAAGCCCATCACTTCACCAGTTGACTTCATTTCAGGACCTAAAAGTAGATCACTGTTGGGGAATTTATTAAAAGGAAATACAGCTTCTTTAACTGCATACATTCCTTTAGAATTATCTTTTAAATTAAATTTAAATAATTTTTCACCTGCCATCACTCTTGATGCAATTTTAGCAAGTGGTAAACCTTTTGCTTTTGAGACAAATGGCACTGTTCTACTTGCTCTAGGGTTAACTTCGATCACATAAATTTCATCTTTTTTAATTGCAAATTGAACATTCATGAAACCTTTAACTTTTAAAGCTAAAGCCAATTTCTTAGTTTGATTTTCAATTTCTTTAATTAAATATGGTTTGATAGATATTGGAGGCAAGCTACAGGCTGAGTCACCAGAGTGAATTCCAGCCTCTTCAATGTGCTGCATGATACCTGCTACATGTACTTGCTTTCCATCAGATATTGCATCAACATCAACTTCCATTGCATGATTAATAAACTTATCAACTAGAATTGGATTTTTTTCGGCTGCTTTAAATGCTTCCTCTACAAAATTTTTAAGCTGGCTTTTTTCATGAACAATTTCCATTGCTCTTCCACCAAGAACATATGAGGGTCTAACCATCAAAGGTAAGCCGATTTTATCAGCAATTTCAATAGCTTGTTTAAAAGTTTTAGCAATTCCGCTTTCAGCTTGTTTTAATTTTAATCTATTAAGTAAATTTCTAAATCTATCTCTATCTTCTGCTAAATCAATCGATGTGTATTGTGTTCCTAAGATTGGAAATCTGTTATCATGTAAAAATTTTGCAAGTTTAATTGGGGTTTGGCCACCAAATTGAGCAATAATTCCAACTAAGTTTCCTTTTTCTTTTTCTCTCTTAATAATATTAAAAACATACTCTTCTTTGAGTGGTTCAAAATATAATCGGTCGCTTGTATCATAATCTGTTGAAACTGTTTCAGGGTTACAATTAACCATAATCGTCTCATATCCAGCTTCTTTTAATGAAAAACTTGCCTGGCAGCAGCAATAGTCAAATTCTATTCCTTGTCCAATCCTATTAGGACCACCCCCTAGAATGATAATTTTTTTCTTAGTTGATGGATCTGATTCACATTCTGAATTAATTGAGAAATTTCGTTGATATGTTGAGTACATATAAGGTGTGAATGATTTAAATTCAGCTGCACACGTATCTACTTTTTTAAATACTGGTAAAATTTTTAGGGCCGTTCTTTTTTGTCTTATTATATCTTCAGATTTATTTGTTAACTCTGCTAATTTTTTGTCTGAAAAGCCTATTGATTTTATTCTATTAAATTCATTGAAATTTTTAGGTATTCCCTTACTCTTAATCTTAATTTCATTATCTACTATTTCTTTAATTTGCTCTAGAAACCATGGATCAATTTTTGATAATATAAATATTCTTTTTAAATTAATTTTTTTTCTCATCGCTTCAGCAACCAGTAACAGTTTATTTGGAATATTTTCTTTAAGTTTTTTTTCGATTTGTTTTTTATTTAAATCAAATATTCTGTCTAATCCTGAAAAACCAGTTTCAAGAGATACAAAAGCTTTTTGGAGAGACTCTTTAAAATTTCTTCCTATAGCCATAGCCTCACCAACTGATTTCATTGATGTACCTAGAGTTGCTGGAGAAGTCGAAAATTTTTCAAAAGTAAATCTTGGAATTTTTGTTACCACATAATCAATACTTGGTTCAAATGAAGCGGGTGTTATTTTGGTGATTTCATTTTTTAATTCGTCCAAAGTGTAACCTACTGCGAGTTTTGCAGCAACTTTTGCAATTGGAAATCCAGTTGCTTTTGATGCAAGTGCTGATGACCTCGATACTCTTGGGTTCATTTCAATTATAACCATTCGGCCATTTTTAGGATTAATTGCAAATTGAACATTTGATCCACCTGTTTCAACTCCAATTTTTCTTAAACATGCAATAGAGGCATTCCTCATTATTTGGTATTCTTTATCAGTCAATGTAAGAGCTGGAGCAACAGTTACTGAGTCACCAGTATGTATTCCCATCGGATCAACATTTTCAATTGAGCAGATGATGATGCAGTTATCTTTTTTATCTCTTACAACTTCCATCTCAAATTCTTTCCAGCCTTCCAAACATTCTTCAACCAATACTTGACTAACTGGAGACTCGTGAAGTCCGTTTTTAATTATCTTAAGGTAGTCTTTTTTATTTTTAGCTATACCACCACCAAGACCTCCAAGTGTAAATGCAGGTCTTATAATTGCAGGAAGACCAATTTTTTTTAAAATTTTTGATGCTTGATTGATATTGTTTACAATTTCAGATTTAGGTAAATCTAAACCAATATCGATCATATTTTTTCTAAATTTTTTCCTATCCTCTGCATTAGCAATTGCTTTAGAGTTTGCCCCAATGAGTTCAATCTTATATTTTTTTAATATTCCTTTTTTTTCAGCTTCAATTGCAAGATTCAGTGCAGTCTGACCACCCATGGTTGGCAGAATTGCATCTGGTTTCTCTTTTTTAATAATTTTTTCTAAAACTTCTAATGTTATTGGCTCTATATAAGTTTTATCTGCAACATCTGGATCAGTCATAATAGTTGCAGGGTTTGAGTTAATTAAAACTACTTTGTAACCTTCATCTTTTAATGCTTTACAAGCTTGTGTGCCTGAATAATCAAACTCACATGCTTGACCTATAATTATCGGTCCAGCTCCTACAACTAATATTTTTTTAATATCTTTTCTTTTTGGCATTTTTTCTCATGTTGTTAATAAATTCTTGGAACAAGTAGACGCTATCTTGTGGTCCAGGGTTTGATTCTGGATGATATTGTACTGAAAATATTGGCTTGTTCTTTAGTCTTATTCCTTCAATTGTATTATCAAAAAGAGATTTATGAGTAACTTCAATTTTTTTTGGTAAAGTTTCTTCAACCACTACAAAACCATGATTTTGACTGGTGATTTCAACTTTATCATGGACTAAATTTTTAACAGGATGGTTGGCACCTCTATGCCCCAATTTCATTTTTTTTGTTTTTCCACCCAAAGCTAATGCTAAAATTTGATGACCTAAACAAATCCCAAATATAGGTAAATTTTTATTAATCAATTTATTAACTATTTCTATTGCATATTTTCCTGTTGCTGCTGGATCTCCAGGACCATTGGATAAAAATATTCCATGAGGCTTAAGATCCAATATTTTCCCCGCAGAAGTTTTGCAAGAAACAACTGTTACTTTACACTTAAAGTCTGAAAAATATCTTAAAATATTTTTTTTTATTCCATAATCAATTGCAACCACATGAAAAGAATTTTTTGTATTTTTTTTATATCCTGTTTCTTTCTTCCAAGTTTTAAGGCCTTTCCAAATATAGTTTTTTGAGGTCGTTACAGTTTCTGCAAGATCAAGATTTTTTAATCCACTCCACTTAATGGTTGAGTTTGTTAATTTTTTAATATTAAACTTTCCATTTTTTGAATAAGAAATTGTTCCCTTAGGTGCCCCTCTATCTCTAATAAAGTTTGTTAAACTTCTGGTATCTAGTCCTATGATTCCAACAATTTTATTTTTTTTGAGCCAGGCATCTAAATGCAAGAATGCTCTATAATTTGAAGGAGAGGTTATTTCAGAATTAAAGATTACACCTTTGGTCCATATTTTGTCAGACTCAATATCCTCTTTGTTAGTTCCAACATTCCCAATATGTGGGAATGTAAAGTTAATTATCTGACCCGCATAGGAAGGATCAGAAATAATTTCTTGGTATCCGGTTAAAGAAGTATTAAAGCAGACTTCCCCAGTTGCTTCTCCCTGATAGCCAATTCCAATCCCTTTAAAAACCTTCTTATTTTCAAGAACTAAAACGCCTGTATTAAATTGTGAATTTTTTGAGTTTGTTTTTTTTGCTTTTTTGATCAATTACAACTCATAAGTTAAAGGTTAATACAATAATTGATTTATTATCGCAACACAGATGTATTATAAAATTGTAAAAAAACAATTTTTTCTTTTGAAGATTTTTTTCTTTGAAGTAGATTAAAAAATATGTCACTAAAAGAAACAATCGAAACTGAATACAAAAATGCTTTAAAAGCTAAAGATAAAACGAAAATATCAACTTATAGGTTAATTTTATCATCAATAAAGGATCTTGATATATCTAACAGATCAGGTCCAAATAAAAAAGAAACGGATGATCAGGACATTAAAAAGCTTCTAAAAAAAATGGTTAAGCAAAGAGCCGAATCGATAGATATTTATAAAAAAAATAATAGGACAGATCTTTTAGAGGTTGAACAAAATGAATACAATATTTTGACAGGTTTTTTGCCTAAACAACTTAGTGAGGCAGAAACTGAAAAAATATGTTCAGAGATAATTTCCAAACTTGATGCAAATTCAGTCAAAGACATGGGCAAAGTTATGGGAGAATTAAAAAAACTTCACTCTGATGAAATTGACTTTGCTAAGGCAGGCGCTTTAATTAAAAAATTATTGAATAGTTAATGAAATACCCAAAAGAATATCTTGATGAAATTAAAACAAGATTAAAAGTTTCAACTGTTGTATCAAAATCGGTCGCTCTAAAAAAAAGGGGTAAAGAGTTTGTTGGTTTGTCTCCATTTAAAAATGAAAAAACACCATCATTTACTGTAAATGATGAAAAAGAATTTTACCATTGTTTTGCAACATCAGAGCATGGAAACATTTTTGATTTTGTAATGAAAATTCAAAATCTTAAATTTGGTGAGGCAGTAAAGCATTTAGCTCAATTAGCTGGAATGCAGCCTTATATGTTTTCAAAACAAGATGAGGAAAGAGAAAAAAAGTGGAAAGAGTACCAATCCATCTTTAGTCAATATGTAGATTTTTACCATAATAAATTATTAAAAAATGAAAGTTATTCTGTTGCAAGAGATTATTTAAAAAACAGATCTTTAACTAAAGAGGAAGTTAAAAAATTTAAAATTGGATATATAGAAAAAAATCCAAATTTCTATGAAAGATTAAAAGATAATTATAGTGAACAAACTTTAGTCGAAACTGGTTTGTTTTATTTAGATGAAAAAAAGAAAATATATGTTGAAAGATTTAGAGGTAGATTAATTTTTCCAATCAATAATATTTCAGGTCAACCAATAGCATTAGGAGGAAGAATAATTGAAAATCTAGACTATTTGGCTAAATATATAAATTCACCTGAAACAAATTTTTTTAAAAAAGGATCTAATTTATATAATTTAGATGTAGCTCGAAAACTTTCTAATAAAATAGATCATATTTATTTAGTTGAGGGTTATATGGATGTAGTTGGTTTAAGTAAAAATGGAGTCGAAAATGTAGTTGCTAATCTAGGAACTTCTTTGACAGATAAACAAATTTTAACTCTCAACCAATTTTTTGATGATATCATTATCTGCTTTGATGGTGATGAAAGCGGTTATAAAGCAGCTTTAAGAGCAGCAGAGAATTCTATTAAAGAATTAAAACCTGAAAAAAAAATTTCATTTTTATTTTTACCAAATAAGGAAGATCCCGACAGCTATGTAAATAAAAATGGTAAAGCTAATTTCATTGATTTTACCAAACAAAGTAAGCTATCTATTCACCAGTTTATTTTTAGTCATTATAAAAAACAAACAGAAAATAATCCTTCCTCGTTGGCAATTTTTGAAAAAAAATTAAGAAATATTGCTAATACAATTAAAGATGATTTTATAAAAAAATATGTATTAGAATATTTTCTAGAAAAAATTGCAGAATTAACACCTCATTCAAATCAAAATCAGAAAAAGTTTTTTGTTAAAAGAGCCAAATCGCTAGATAAAACCAAAAAACATTTTAATGATAGCCAATCATTAACTGGTGTAGAACTTAAAGAGTTTTCCTTATTATATTTAGTAATGAATAACTTAAATTTGTTACAAGCGAATATTCATTTAATTGAAAATATTAAGTTATTTACTGAAGTTAATAAAAAAATATTTAAAGTAATAATCGAGAAGTTGAAATCTGGAGAACAAATTATAAAAGAGGATTTAGAGTTAGATAGTCAATTGTTAGAAAAAATAAATAAATTTGCACCTATCAAACATATCCTCAAAAATCAGGCTGATGATGATCAAAAAATTATTGAGTTATTAGAGGATATTTCAAGAGATTTGATTAATTATGATCTGGAATTTAGAATTCAAGAATTAGAATCGAAGTTCTCGGCTGACATGAGCGAGACAACATTTAATGAGCTAAAAGAGCTGAAAAAAAAGCAGAATCTCAATTAATGCAGTAAATTTAGTCATGGATTTTTACTGATTTAATATTATATAAGACTTCCAAACTTATATTACTGTGGAACGAATTATAACTAAATCATTTGCTAGATTGATGGGTCGAGGAACCCATAGAGGTTTTATAACTTATGAAGAATTAAGCAAATCATTAGGTAAGAGGAATCTTTCAGATGAAAATTTATCTAAAGCATTTATTCATATCTTAAATGAGAGCGTTACTTTAGTAGAAAAAAAATCTGATTATAAAGTTTTAAGAAAAAAAGAATCATCATCAAAAGAAGAGGGTAAATCAATAGAAAAAAGTGATGACCCAATTCGAATGTACCTAAGAGAGATGGGTGGAGTCGAACTTCTTTCGAGAGAGGGTGAAATAGCAATAGCAAAAAGAATAGAAGCAGGTAAAGATGTAATGTTAATAGCCTTATCTCAAAGCCCTATTACTGCTCAACAATTTTTTGAGTGGAATGAAAAATTACAAAAAGATGAAATTTTAGTTAGAGAGATTATTGATATTGACACAAATTATATGGAAGATGAAAGCACAGGACCAAGTGCCAAACAAAAAAATGCTGGTGAAACTGATAAAGAGGAAGGATCAACCGATGATGATGATTTTAATCCTACACTTGCTGCAATGGAGACAGAAATTAAACCTAAAGTTCTTAAGACAGTTCATGTTTTAACAAAAGAGTATAATAAGTTAATTAAATATCAAAAAGAAAAACTTGAACTTGTTTTAAAATCACAAACATTTTCTCCAGCAAAAGAAAAAACTTATGAAAAAATTGTAAACGATATCTTGAAAAATATTAAATCTCTCCAATTATCTCCCTCAGTTCTAGAGGATCTTGTTCAAAAAATTTATATAGAAAATAAAAAGATCATTTCTCTTGAAGGAAATCTTTTGAGACTTGCAATGGATAATAAGATTTCAAGAAATGAATTTATAAAATTTTATATTGGTAACGAAATAAATCCAAATTTGAAAAAGTTTTTAGATACTAATCCAATTTGGAAACAATTTTTTGCAAAAAATAAAGATGAATTTAAAAATATTAGAGAGAGATTAGTCGAAATAAGTCATAAACTTGGTATGTCTGTAACAGATTTTAAAAAGCTAGTTAGTAGAGTTCAAAAGGGTGAAAAAGAGTCAAGAATAGCTAAGAAGGAGATGGTTGAGGCTAACTTAAGATTAGTTATATCTATTGCTAAAAAATATACCAACAGAGGATTGCAATTTTTGGACTTAATTCAAGAGGGAAATATAGGTTTAATGAAGGCAGTAGATAAATTTGAGTATAGAAGGGGATATAAATTTTCAACTTATGCAACTTGGTGGATTAGACAAGCAATAACAAGATCTATTGCTGACCAAGCAAGGACAATTAGAATTCCAGTTCATATGATTGAGACAATTAATAAGATTGTAAGAACTCAAAGATTAATTTTAAGTGAATTTGGTAGAGAAGCAACACCAGAAGAATTAGCAAAAAAACTTAGAATGCCCTTGGATAAAGTAAGAAAAGTTTTAAAAATTTCTAAAGAGCCAGTTTCATTAGAAAAACCAGTTGGAGACGAAGAAGATAGTAGTTTAGGAGATTTTATAGAAGATACAAAAGCTTTAGCTCCATTAGAGCAGGCAATCAAATCAAATTTAGGAGAAGCAACTACAAAAATATTATCTACTTTAACACCAAGAGAGGAAAGAGTTTTGAGAATGAGATTCGGTGTTGGTATGAATACAGATCACACTTTAGAGGAAGTCGGGCTACAGTTTTCAGTAACTAGAGAAAGAATTAGACAAATTGAGGCTAAAGCTCTTAGAAAACTTAAGCACCCGAGCAGATCGAAACAATTAAAAAGTTTCTTAGAAAGCTAATATCTGCTGGGCCGTTAGCTCAATAGTAGAGTACTGCATTGACATTGCAGGGGTAGTTGGAGCGTAACCAACACGGCCCACCATCTAAATCAATAAAAATAGAAATCAGGAGTAAAATATTTTCTTTTAGTTTTTTGAATTTTTTTATTTCTTAATTTTTTTTTTTAATATATCTCTTAATTTTTTGATATTGACTGAACTATCTTTTGGGAAATTTTTGGAGTCTTTTCTACTAATAGGTTTGACGTCAGGTTTAGACTTTTTTGCGAATGAATAAATGCTCTCAGATTTGTTCGAGCCTATATTTATAATTCCTTTTTCATCAAGAATTTTAGGTAAAATCTCAATTACATCTTTTCTATAAATAAAATTATTTTTAGCATCTTTAAAAGCCTTATTATGAATAAATGGGAACTCGGTCATAGCTAATCTTAAAATAAGTGAATTTTTATAAAGTTTTACACTTGCCTCGCCACCTAATTTAGACCAAGCATAGTTATTAACTGGTTTTAAAGGATCGTCTTCATGATAATTTCCATTAATTCCAGGGTAAACATAGTTTGTTGAAAAATAAATTAGCTTAATATTTTTGTCGGAGCATTTTTTTACGATATTTGCAGTACCAATTATATTTGTGTCAATGCTAAGTTTAATATCCTTCTCATGCATAATCATTGGTCTAGATAAAGATGCCAAGTGAATTAAGTAATTTGGTTTGTATTTGTTTAAGCAATTATCAATTGATTTAGTATCTAGTATATCTAGCTGTTTTCTTGAGGTATAAATGATATTTTTACCAAAAAAAGATTTACTAAGCTCTCTTCCGAATCTACTATTTCCGCCTGTAATGACGATTTTTTTATTTGTCATTAAACCTATAATTTTTTTTTCTCATAAAATACATTTTGTATTATTTAGATAATATTATTAGATATTTCTAGTAATTATATCATATTTCGTTTTCTTAACTTGATCGTAAATTAAAAACAAAGTAAAAGCTTGATAATTAATCAGGGCCTGTAGCTCAGTTGGTTAGAGCAGTACACTCATAATGTATTGGTCCCAGGTTCGAGTCCTGGCGGGCCCACCAAAAATTATTTTTTTAATAACTATTCAGTAAATTTTTTTAAATTTTCAAATAAAGCATCAATATTTTCATTATTAGTTTGAATTATGGATGAAAATTCCTCTTTTTGAGTTCGAGCTAGACTTAAACCCTCAATTATTAAGTCTCTGATTTTAAGATCATCAGGATTTTTTGTATATATTCTCCAAACTATATTCACTTCAGGTCTTTGCTCAGTTGCAACTAAGATGCTTGAAACCATCGTATAATTTTTATTTAACGTCTCTTTAGAATTTACTTGAATTTCAGGGTTTGAATATTCGGCTAATCTACTAGAAAAAGTTTTTAAAAAATATTTTTTGAAAAGAATTTCATATTCTTTTTTTTGGGACTCGCTCATAACTTTACGGTATGATCCCATAGTATACATACCTATACCTTTAATATCGACAGTCTCTTCCGCTAAAGATTTAAGCTTTTCTATTTTTTGATCTTTAGTTAAATTTTGACTAAGAATTTGAGACGCCCGATTGACTGTAGATTGAACAAATATATCTGGCTCAATTGCGTAAGAATTAAATACACTTGTTAAGTAAATAATTGTAAATGAAAAAAATGTTAGAATCTTTTTAAGTTTCATTAATTGGTTATTAAGTTTATTGAGTCTCTAACTCTTCCCATTCACCTTCGTATATAATTTCGATAGTTGCACCAGTTTTTGTGTTATTTATTTTTCTTTGTCTATCTTGCAAGTATAAACTTTTAACTGAAGCATAGAAATCAAGAGAATTTTTCTCTAAATTATCAAATGACTCTAAGTTTTTAGCTCTAAAATCTATTGCGGTTAAAGTTTTTGTTAACATATAGTCAGATCTATCTAGATATTGATTATTTCCGTGAGCAGAAACATTATAGTAAGGATCCCCACCCATTACATTTATAAATGAACCTGCAGTATCTCTTATCGTAGATGGTCCTAGCACTGGTAATACAATATAACATCCTGGACCAACACCCCACTTAGCTAGTGTTTGACCATAATCTTCTTTTTGATATTCTGAAAAACCGATTTCTGACGCAACATCAAATATTCCAAGTATTCCCACAGTAGTATTTATAATAAATCTTCCTGTATTTACACCAGCTGTTTTCAAATCACCTTGTAAAACATTATTTGGAATCGTTATTAGAGACGAAAGATTTTCAAGAACATTACCTGTTCCGGTTCTAACAGGAGATGGTAGTGATCTATAAGCTTGAGCAACAGGTTTGAAAATAACTTTATCTAAACCTTGGTTGAGGGCAAATGTGCCTCTATTTAAAGCTTCAAAACAATCTTTAATTTTTTCTGGATTGTTTTTAGAGAGATTATATTTCCCATCACTGCCTGCAATAGCATTGAAAGTAAGTAAAAAAGTTAAAAAAAATGTAATTACAATTTTATTCATTATTTGTTAATTGTTATAATATTATATTGTATATAATTACAAAGCAAATCAACATTTAGTGCTAAAAGTGACTTAAATATGGCCTTAAAAACTAAATTATATTATTCTCCAAACTTTAGTCCTAAAAAAAGAAATTTTAAGGAAATTAAATATTTAATTTTTCATTATACTGGCATGAAAAAAGAGTCAGAAGCTTTAAAAAAACTTACAAAAATACAATCTGAGGTTAGCAGTCACTACTTTATCAAAAAAAATGGAGATATAGTTGTTCTGGTGCCAGATTTATACATTGCTTGGCACGCTGGAAAATCATCTTGGAAAAATTATGCGTCTTTAAATAAAAATTCTATAGGTATAGAAATTAGTAATCCAGGACATCAATTCGGCTATAAAAACTATTCAAAAAAACAAATTAATTCTGTTGTGAAATTAGGTAAATTTTTACAAAAAAAATATAAAATAAAATCTAAAAATATCTTGGGACACTCTGATATTGCACCTAATCGAAAAAAAGATCCAGGAGAAAAGTTTCCCTGGAAATATTTGGCCAAAAATAGAATTGGTTTTTGGCATTCTGTTTCTGGTCATATACTTAAAAAAAATAGACTAATTAAAATCGACGAGGAGGATAAAAAAAATTTTTTAAAAAATTTATGTAAGATTGGATATTCTAGAGAATATTTAAAAAACTTTAAAAAAAAAAAATATTTGAGACCTATTGTTAAAGCCTTTCAAAGAAGATTTAGACAAGAATTGATTAATGGTAAAATTGATAAAGAATGTCTAATTATAAGCAATAATGTTCTTAAAAAACATCATTAATTTTATGTTGAATTTTTATAGTTTAATATTAAATTAGAATTGCCAGATAAATGACTTATCGCTTTAAAATTTTAAAGAGGAAAGTCCGGGCTCCGCAAGGATACAGTGCCAGGTAATACCTGGCGGGGGAAACCCTAGGGATAGTGCCACAGAAAATATACCGCCATAACATGGCAAGGGTGAAAAGGTGTGGTAAGAGCGCACCGGTTCTATTGGTAACAATGAACGCTGGAAAACCCCACTGGGAGCAAAACTAGGTAGAGATGACATTGTTGTAAAACTAAAAGCCATCCTTGGCTCGTCATCAGGGTTAGTTGCTTGAGCTTAAGAGTGATCTTAAGCCTAGACAAATGATAAGTTTAAACGACAGAACCCGGCTTACAGTTTATCTGGCAAATACTTTTTAAAAATCTCATAAAAATGTTCACGTTTTGATTCACTTTTAAGATCAATATTAAGTGATTTATATTTAAATTGTTGGTATTGACTCTGGTAATAAAAACCCATAATATCCCAAAAATTCCCAATTACTGGGAATAAAGGAATTTATGGTTTATGTTTTTATCAACCTACGAAAACAAATTAGACAAAAAAGGGAGGGTGTCGGTGCCTGCAAGTTTTAGATCATATTTATCTAATCTTGGATATAATGGAGTGGTTTGTTTTCCATCATTTAATAATCAATCTATAGAAGCGTGGCCGCAAGATAGAATAGAAAAAATTTCAAACACAATTGACTCATTAAATCCTTTTGAGGAAAAGAGAGATTATTTTGCAACATCAGTTTTAGCTGAAAGTATTAATTTACAGTTTGACGGTGAGGGTCGAATTTCTCTTACACAAAAATTATTAAAGCATGCTGCAATTAGAAATAGCATGATTTTTGTTGGTCAAGGCAGAACGTTCCAAATATGGGAACCAAAAATATTTGAAAAATTTAGGGTTAAAGCAAAGAAAAAAGCAAATTCAAATCGCGCTAATCTTAAATGGGAACTTCAATTAAATAAATAAAAAGAGGGGGGATAATAAGATGACGATTAATATAAGAACACCAGAGATAAAAGAATTACAGCCACGATTATTAGTTTTAGGAGTTGGAGGCGCAGGTGGAAATGCAATTAATGAGATGATAGGTAATGGAATGCAAGGTGTAGAATTTATAGCCGTAAATACTGATGCACAAGATTTGAAGCATAGTAAAGCAAAATCAAAAATTCAAATTGGTTTAAATTTAACAAAGGGATTAGGTGCAGGTGCTAAACTTGATATTGGTCAAGCAGCAGCCGATGAATCTTTGAATGATATTATCAATGTTTTGCAAGGTGCTAACATGGTTTTTATTGCAGCTGGAATGGGCGGTGGAACTGGAACGGGCGCTGCACACGTAATTGCCAGAGCTGCAAAAGAATTAAATATACTTACTGTTGGGGTAGTTACACTCCCATTTTTATATGAAGGTCCGTCTAGAATGAGAAGAGCTCAAATTGGACTTGAAGAGTTAAGAAAACATGTTGATACGATTATAGTTATCCCAAATCAGAATCTTTTCAAAATAGCAAATGAGCAAACTACTTTTGAAGAGTCTTTTAATCTTTCAAATAACGTTTTGATGCACGGAGTACAAAGTGTTACAGATTTAATGGTTAGACCAGGCATAATAAATCTAGATTTTGCTGATGTTGAAACCGTAATGGCTTCAATGGGCAAAGCAATGATGGGAACTGGTGAAGCTGAGGGAGAAGGCAGAGCTATGCAAGCGACTGAAATGGCAATTAGTAATCCTTTGATCGATGATTATACTTTAAAAGGAGCAAAAGGGTTATTAGTTAACATAACAGGAGGAAAAGATCTTAAACTTTTTGAAGTTGATGAAGTAGTGAATAAAATTAGATCAGAAGTAGAGGCTGACGCCGAGGTAATTATAGGTGCGATAACAGATGAAGCTCTTGCTGGCAAAATTAGAGTTTCAATAGTTGCGACTTCTCTTGATGGTCAGCAGCCTGAAGCTAAATCAGTTATTAATATGGTTCATAGGATACAAAATAGAAATCCTGGTTATTCTGATTTTTCTAATATGGGACCTACACCATCTTTTAATTTTTCAAATAATAATTTTAACCCCGTTTCACATGGTGCTAATGCACTAAAACTTGATAATGAAATTGCTTCCGAAAGTAGCTTAAGTCAGCCAACAACAGAAGAGGATATTAATCAGGTTAATAATCAATATCATGAAGAATTATTAAAAAATCAGCAAGTAGAAAATATTGTTGAAAATACTTCTAATGAAAATGAAGTTTCTTTCACTCATGAGGCTACTTCTGAGATAGAAACTTCATCTAATAATGAAGATGCAAATAATAATTTAAGTGAATTTGGCGTAGATTCAGATACTCCAGATTTATTTAATACTGACCTAGAGTCTTCAAGCTCAAATGAATTGTTGTCATCAGAAAGTGATGAAACAGAAGATGATCTTGAAATACCTGCATTTTTAAGAAGACAAAAAAATTAATGGTCTTCAAAAAAATAAATGGAAGCCACCATAGTACCGGATAATGTCAAACATTATCCAGTACTGCTAAAAGAAATTATTAGCGTTATTACCCCTCAACATGGTGGCACATTTATTGACTGCACTTTTGGTCAAGGCGGATATACTCAAGAAATCTTAAGATATAAAAATACCAAAGTAATAGGCCTAGACAGGGATATAAGTAGTGCGATAGTTGGTGAAAAAATATTAAACAAATTTCCTAATCGTTTTAAATTTAAAAATCTAAAATATAGTAATTTAAATAATTTAAAATTAAGGAATGAAAACATTAAAGGTATTATATTTGATTTAGGATATTCTTATACTCAAATAAAAGACTTAAATAAGGGTTTATCATTTGACTCATTAGGTGAACTTAAAATGACAATGGGTTTAAATAATTTTTCTGCAAAAGAAGCTGTAAATCATTTAAAGGATAAAGAATTAGAGAAAATATTAAAATATTTTGGTGATGAAAATGATGCAAAAATAATTTCTAGAAATATAGTTAAAGAAAGACTTTTGAAGAAATTAGATACTCAAGATTTAGTTAAGATTATAGAAAGGTCTAAAAGAAAAAAAAATTATAAAATTCATAACGCTACAAAAACTTTTCAAGCTTTAAGAATATTTGTAAATCAAGAAATAAGTGAATTGATTTATGGTTTAATTAATTCAGTTAAAATTCTAAAAAAAAATGGAGTATTAGCTGTTGTTACATTTCATTCATTAGAGGATAAAATAGTAAAATATTTCTTTAAGACTCTTTCAGAACATAAAAGTATTTCAAGATATGAACCAAAATTAGAACAAAAAAAAATTTTATTTAAGATGCCTTTAAAAAAACCTATTACTCCCTCTGAAAAAGAATTAAAAGAAAATCCACCATCTAGATCAGCAAAATTAAGGTATCTAATTAAACAAGAAGACGTATTTGAAATTAATACTGACATTTTAGAAAAATTTAATCATTTACTGGAAATTGAAAATTTAGGTTCTAAATTATGAGAAAATCTATAGTTTTTTTTGTACTATTCATTTTAATTTTGAGTACTTCAATTGTTAAAAATTCAACTAAAGAATTAGATGATAAAATTTATTCA
>CACHDJ010000002.1 GCA_902578525.1 uncultured Pelagibacteraceae bacterium
AATTAATTCCAATTCCAACAATTAAATATTTTTTATTAAATCTAGTTATAGTTTCTTGTAATATCCCACAAATTTTTTTTTTATCTATTAATAAATCATTGGGTTTTTTAAAAATGATCTTTTTTTTATAATAAGTTGACAATAATTTTTTAACTAATAAGCAGTTTATTTTGCTAAGCTGTTTTAAGGATGCATTTAAATTTTCTAGTTTATAAAAAAAACTTACAAATAAGTTGCCTTTATAACTAATCCATTTTTTTCCATATTGACCACGACCCTTTTTTTGAATGTCAGAAACTATCATTCCATAATTTATCTTGGAATTTTTAATTATTCTAATTGCAGTATTATTAGTACTGTTAACTTTTTTAAATTTAAATATTTTAAATTTCATTAAATAATATTAATTCTTGAAATTACTTCAATTAATTGACTTGGAAATATGAAGTATATTAGAATTAATAATGTAGAAAATATAAGTGAAAACCTGAGCCATAAACTATGATCTGTGTCAAATTTTTCTTTTTCTTTATCGAAATACATAATTTTAATTATTCTTAAATAGTAAAATGCAGCCACAACAGTTGATAATAAACCAACTATTGCTAAAAAATACATTGATTGCTCTACAACAGATTTAAAAATATAAAATTTAGCAAAAAAACCTGCCAATGGTGGAATTCCAGCTAAAGAAAATAAAATTATTAATAATGACAATGACAATAAAGGATGGTTTTTAGATAAACCTGATAAATCTCCAATTTCCTCATAATATTCATCATTTCTCTTCAACATTAATAAACATGAGAATAAACCTAAATTCATTAATATATAAATCGTTATATATATAACTGAACTTTGTATACCATCATTCGAGCCTGTTGCTAAACCTGCTAATGCATAGCCAACATGTGAAATAGAACTGTAAGCAATAAGTCTTTTTAAATTAGTTTGTCCGATAGCAGCAATTGCTCCTAAGAGCATTGAAGCTATTGAAATAAAAACTAAAATCATTTGCCATTGATCAATTAAATTTAAAAAAGGAATATATAAAAATCTTATAAATACTGTAAGTGCTGCAATTTTAGGAACAATTGCAAAGAACAAAGTTACAGATGTTGGAGATCCTTCATAAACATCTGGAGCCCACATATGAAATGGAACAGCTGAAATCTTAAATGCTAAACCAACTAAAATAAAAACAATCCCGAAAGTTAAAGCATATTCACTAGAATTTAATTGTGTGGCAATTATATCAAAATTAGTTGAACCAGCGAAACCATAAATTAATGAACATCCATAAAGTAATAATCCAGAAGATAATGCGCTTAAAACAAAATATTTTAATCCTGCTTCTGATGATTTTAGTTGATCTCTATTGAATGATGCCAATACATATAAAGCTAAAGATTGAAGTTCTAAGCCCATATAAAATACAATCAAATCATTTGAACTTATCATCACCATCATACCAAGAACTGAACTTAAGATTAAAATAGGATATTCTATTTTAGAAATTTTAAATATTTTTATATAATTATAAGATATTGATAAAACTAAAAAACTAGCAATCAAAGTAACTATTTTCATAAACGATGAAAAATAATCAATAATAACACTATTATTAAATAAATAAGTCTGTTGAATTAGTAAAGTTTCATTAAATGTAATTGCTGCGGTTATTAGCAAAACAATTAATGAAGTATTTTGAATTAATTTTGAGCTATTTTTTTTAAAAACTCCTAAAATTAATAAAAACATTATTGACAACGAGAGAAAAATTTCTGGGAAAACTAAGGATAAATTTATCATTTATTTATTCATTATATTCATATTATAAACTTTTATTAAATCACCGATTGAAACTTCTATTGTGTTAATTAAAATGTCTGGATAAAATCCGATAACTAAAATTGGGATAGCTAAACAAGATAAAATAAAAAATTCTGACTTATCCAGATCTACCATTTTTTTTAATTCTGAATTAATTAATTTTCCAAAAACTACTCTTTTGTATAACCAAAGCATGTAGGCAGCTCCTATTATTACACCTATACTTGCAATAACTGCTACTAAAAAATTATCCTTGAATGCTCCCATTAAAATTAAAAATTCACCTACAAAACCACTAGTTCCAGGTAAGCCTAGAGCTGCTAAAGTAAAAAGCATAAATAAAACTGAATATTTTGGAATAATACTTACTATACCTCCATAAGTGTCTATTAATCTTGAATGCATTCGATCATAAACTACCCCAACACACAAAAATAGTGCCGCAGAGACAAGTCCGTGACTGATCATTTGAATTATACCACCTTCTATTCCTTGTTGTTGAATTGTAAAAATTCCTAGTGTTACAAAACCCATATGAGCAACAGATGAATAAGCAATTAATTTTTTCATATCTTCCTGCATTAAAGCAATAAAAGATGTAAAAATAATTGCTATAACACTCAAGGTGTAAATTAAGGGAGTGAATATTTCTGAGGCTGCAGGAAATAGTCCTAAGGAGAATCTTATAAAACCATATCCAGCCATTTTAAGCAAAATAGCAGCTAATAATACAGAACCTGCAGTTGGTGCCTCCACATGAGCATCTGGTAACCAAGTGTGAACAGGCCACATAGGGGTTTTAACAGCAAAAGAACTAAAGAAAGCTAACCATAAAAGATTTTGATATTTAACATCAATTCCTAATTCATAAAGTTTAAGAACATCTGTAGTTCCGGATATCCAATATATTGAGATTATTGCAATTAACATTAAGACAGATCCTAAGAGAGTAAATAAAAAAAATTTAAATGCTGAATAAACTCTTCTGACTCCTCCCCAAATTCCTATTATTAAAAACATAGGAATTAAACCTGCTTCAAAAAATAAATAAAAAACAAAAAGATCTAATGAACAAAATACACCAATCATGAAAGACTCCATAATAAGCACAGCAATTAAAAATTCTCTTAATCTATTTTTGATTGAATTATTAATTGAAATTATACAAAGTGGAGTGATAAAGGTTGTAAGGATAATAAATAATATAGAAATTCCATCAACACCTACTTTATAATTTATTAAATTCTTAATCCATATTCTATCTTCAACAAATTGAAAATCTGAAGTTGATTGATCAAATAATATCCACAAATAAATAGATAAAAAAAAATTAACAAGAGAAGTAAATAAAGCAACATATCTAACTGTAATGCTTTTTTCTTTATCACTTTTTATAAATAATAAAAAAAGTGCTCCTACTGAAGGTAATAGAATTAAAGAGGAAAGAATTGGAAAATTCATTATTTTACAATCAAAAAAGTTAGTAAAGCAGAGAAACCAAGAAGCATTACAAATGCATATTGGTATATAAAGCCACTTTGAAATTTATTTGCTTTTATAGAACATTTTTTTATAAATGTTGAAATACCATCGGGACCTAGCCCATCTATTAACTTAATATCAAAAATCTTCCATAAAAATAGTCCAAATTTTTTAGATGATTTTATAAATAATATTTCATAGAGTTCATCAAAATACCATTTGTTCAATAAAAAATTATGCAATGGTTTGTTAGTATTAATTATTTGATTTGATAAATTTTTATTTTTAACAAATAGATAATAAGCAATAGGGATAGATAAAACTACTAAAATTGGAGTTAAAATCAAAAACCAAAAAGGTGGATGTTCAGTGCTTAAAGGCTTTAAAAAAAATATTGAGTCTTGCCAAAAATTATTTGTTACTCCTTGGCTAATAAATAATTCTTTAAAAGTATACCCAGCAAATATCGCTCCTATTGAAAGGAAAACTAAAGGTAATAGCATAACAAGCGGAGATTCATGAGTTTCCTCAATTTTGATCTCTTTATTATTATAATCACCATGGAAAGTTTTAAACATTAATCTCCATGAATAAATTGAAGTTAAGAAAGCGGTAAAAATTCCAACACCAGCTGCATAGTATCCTGAGGTATTTCCTCGTAGGTATGCAAATTCTATAATAGCATCTTTTGAATAAAATCCTGATAAAAAAGGAAAACCAGTCAAAGCAAGTGTTCCAATTATCATTAAAATATAAGTGTATGGTAATTTTTTCCATACACCGCCCATGTTGTTTATATTTTGCTCATTCTTAAAAGCGTGAATGACTGATCCAGATCCCAAGAACAATAAAGCTTTAAAAAATGCATGAGTAAATAAGTGAAACATTGCAACATTGTAAGCTCCTACTCCAGCTGCAAAAAACATATATCCTAACTGACTACAAGTTGAGTATGCAATTATCTTTTTAATATCTGTTTGAACGAGGGCTACTGTTGCAGCAAAGAATGCTGTGCTCATGCCGACAATAGTTATAAGATTTAATGCTAATTCTGAATATTCAAACATTGGTGAGCATCTAACAACTAAAAAAACACCTGCTGTTACCATGGTCGCTGCATGAATAAGAGCCGAAACTGGCGTAGGTCCCTCCATAGCATCTGGCAACCATGTATGAAGTAAAATTTGAGCAGATTTACCCATTGCTCCAATAAATAGTAATATACACATCAAATCTATTGCATTTATATTAATTCCTAAAAAATTTAAATTTTGATCTATTACAGTTGGTATTTGTTCAAATATTTCTGTGTAATTAACAGTTCCAAATAAATAAAAAATTAAAAAAATACCAAGAGCTAATCCAAAATCTCCTACTCTATTTACTATAAAAGCTTTTATAGCAGCTGCATTTGCAGTTTCTTTTTTGAACCAAAAACCAATTAAGAAATAAGAGCAAAGACCAACTCCTTCCCAACCAAAAAATAATTGGATAAAGTTATCTGAGGTTACAAGCATTAACATTGCAAAAGTAAACAAAGATAAATAGGCCATAAATCTAGGTTTGTGAGGATCATTTGACATATAACCGATTGAATAAATATGAACTAATGCAGAAACAGAAGTGATTACTACTAACATGACTGAGGATAGAGGATCGATTTTCATTGACCAATTAACATCGAGTGTTCCAGAAGTTATCCAGGTGAATATAGTTATGTTATCTTCATATTGATTTACAATAACATTATAAAAGACTATTAATGAGATAATCGCTGATATAGAAACTAATAAACTTGTAAATATCTCTGAATTTCTATCACCAATATATTTCCCAAAAAAGCCAGATATAATTGAAGCAATTAAAGGTAATGCTAAGATAGATAATTCCATTTTAACCTTTAAGTTTGTCTATTTCTTCAACTCGAATCGTTCCTGAATTTCTAAAGTAAACAACTATTATTGCTAGACCTATTGCTGCTTCAGCTGCAGCAACTGTAAGTATAAATAATGTAAAAACTTGACCTGAAATATCATTTAAATAAATTGAAAAAGACACTAAGTTAATATTTACAGCTAACAGTATTAATTCAATACTCATTAAAATAACTATAATGTTTTTTCTATTAAGAAAAATTCCAATAATTCCAATCGTAAAAATTATTGCTCCTAAAGTTAGGTAGTGCCCTAATCCAATATCAATCATCTACGCTAACTCCTTTTTTATTATCTACATTTAATAATTCTACTCCTTCTGATCTTTCTCTGGAAATTTGCTTTAAATAGCTCTGTTTTTTAATACCTTCTCTTTGTCTAAAAGTTAAGACAATCGCTCCTATCATTGCAATCAGCAATATCATTCCACTAATCTGAAAAATATGTATGTAATCAGTATATAAAACCTGACCTAATGAATGTGTATTGCTCAAAGTATCTTGAGAAGATAAATCAACTTTATTGAATAAATCAGGTTTATATTTCCATCCACCTACAACTATTATTAATTCAAAAAAAATTATAATACTTATAATTAAACCTATAGGTATATGTTTTGAGCTACTTTCACCTGAAAACCATTGATTTTTTTGTTGAGCAACATTCAACATCATTACAACAAAAAGGAATAAGACTGCTACCGCTCCAACATAAACAATTAGCATTATCATTCCTAGAAACTCTGCACCAATCATTATAAATAAACATGAAATACTTATAAAATCTAAGATTAAAAAAAAAACTGAATGGACAGTATTTTTTGAAGCTGTAACCATTATCGCAGAAATTATTGCTATAGTTGAAAAAATATAGAAAAAAATTGCATGTGCCATATTAATTTATCTGTAGGGATTATCTGCCCTAATGTTTGCTGCTAATATATTTTCCCATCTATCTCCATTATCTAATAGTTTTTCTTTAGTGTAATAAAGCTCCTCCCTTGTTTCTGTTGAAAATTCAAAATTAGGACCTTGTACAATTGCATCGACTGGACAAGACTCTTCACATAGACCACAATATATACATTTCATCATATCAATATCGTATCGAGTTGTTTTTCTACTGCCGTCTTCTCGCTCAGCAGACTCTATGGTAATTGCTTGAGCAGGACAAACTGCTTCACACAGCTTACAAGCAATACATCTTTCTTCACCATTTGGATATCTTCGTAATGCATGCTCGCCTCTAAATCGTGGGCTAATTTTTCCTTTTTCAAATGGATAATTAATTGTCTTTTTAGACTTAAATAATTCTTTTATAGCTATGATTAATCCACTTATAAAATCTACCATTAAAATTGTTTTTAAAAATCTTGATAATCTCATTTAATTAACTGGTAAAAGGTTAAAATAAAATAAATAACTTGCTGTTAATACAACCCACGTCAAAGATAATGGTAAAAATATTTTCCAACCAAGTCTCATTAATTGATCATATCGATATCTTGGAACAATTGCTTTAGTTAAAGCAAAAAGAATAAATAAAAATAAAATTTTGAATATTAACCAAATGGCTCCTGGAATTAAATTAAAAGGATATAAATCTATTGGAGATAACCATCCTCCTAAAAACAAAACAGACCCCATTGCGCACATTAAAAGAATATTTGCATATTCTCCTAACCAAAACATTGCATACATCATCCCTGAATATTCTGTTTGATAACCTGCAACTAATTCTGCTTCAGCCTCTGGTAAATCAAAAGGAGGTCTATTAGTTTCTGCTAGTGCAGATATAAAGAATATAACAAACATTGGAAATAAAGGTATTACAAACCATATATTTTGTTGAGCTATGACTATGTCATTTAAGTTTAAAGATCCAACACATAAAAGGACATTAATAATAATAATACCAATAGAAACCTCATAAGAAACCATTTGAGCAGCCGATCTAATCGCACCTAAAAATGGATATTTAGAATTTGAGGCCCAACCACCCATTATAATTCCATAAACCCCCAACGAAGATACTGCAAACAAATATAATATTCCTACATTTATGTTTGCTAGCACATGTGTTTCACTAAAAGGTATCACCGCCCAAGCAATTAATGCTAATGTCATAGTTACTATAGGAGCTAAAATAAAAATTATTTTATTAGAACTTGATGGAATTATAATTTCTTTAAATATATATTTTAAAGCATCTGCTAAAGATTGTAATAATCCAAAAGGACCTACAACATTTGGACCTTGTCTTTTTTGAACAAAAGCCCAAACTCTTCTATCTAACCATACAATCATAGCTACAGATACTAAAACTGGTATAATCAAAAATAAAATTTTATAAACTTCTCCAAAAATTATATTCATATATTCCATTGTTAACCTTCAGTTCCAGTTCGTTTGATGTTTAATTTTGAATTATGACAGTCCAACATTGTTTTAGAGGCTCTAGCAATTACATTAGAAAAATAATAATTTTTAGGCTCAATTTTTAAAATCCCATTTTTAAAGGTTTCTTTTGTTTCGATATTTTGACTCAATAAATCCCTGTTCTCTTTTTTTAAATTGATATAATTGAGCATACTACTATCTAGTTCATCTTTATCATTAAATAGTTTTCGATTATTCATAAATTCAGCAAGGTCATTTATTATTTGCCAATCTTCTTTTGCTTTCCCAGGTGGATACGAAGCTTTATAAGCTTTTTGTAACTTACCTTCTAGATTAGTAAAGTATCCGTTCTGTTCGGTATAAGCAGAACCAGGTAAGATTATATCAGCCATTTCAGCACCTTTATCTCCATGACTTCCTTGATAAATTATAAATTCATTTTTTTTTTCAAAATCAAGATTATCCTGTCCTAAAAGATAAACGATATCAAATTCATGATTCTTTAATTCGTTAAATAAATTTTTTTTATAATTAATGATTTGTAAATCTAAATTTCCAACTGTAGAAGCGTTAACTGAAAGTGAATTGATAGAATTCCATTCATCTGTAATTTTATTATTATCCCTCAAATATTTTTTTATCAAATTAAACATAAAATTTGCTGCATAGTTCTTGAAGAAAGATTCACCCAAAATTATTAGGGGTTTTTTAGAATTCAAAATTTGTTTTGATATATCGTTCTGACCTTGAAATATCTCAAGTAAAGTTTTTATTTGTCCATCTAAATTTTTATAAGGATAAGTTAAATCTCCCACATCATTTAAAGATATTATTTTAGTCCCATTATTAACAAATGATTTTCTTATTCTGGAGTTTAAAATTGTTGCTTCAAATCTTGGATTTGTGCCAATTAAAAATATTAGATCTGACTCTTCAATTCCATTAATTTTAGAATTAAATAGATAATTTTCTCTTTTACTTACATCCACATGATAATCTGACAATCTGCTCTCATAATTATTTGAATTTAATGTACGATCAAAAAACTCTTTGAAAATATAACCAGATTCCATATTATTTAGATCTCCAACAAAACCTGAAATTTTATTTTTAGGTGTATTTTCAAATTTTGATTTAATAATTTTAAAAACTTCCTCCCAGCTAGCTTCCTCAAATTTATTATTATATTTAATGTAAGGAGAATCTAATCTTTGATTAAGAAGACCATCACAGGCATATCTTGTCTTGTCTGAGATCCATTCTTCGTTAATATCTTCATTGATTATTGGTAAAACTCTTTTTACTTCCCAGCCATAAGTATCAACTCTTATATTTGAGCCAACAGCATCCATTACATCAATTGTCTCAGTTTTTTTAAGTTCCCACGGTCTAGCTTCAAAAACATATGGTTTAGAAGTAAGCGCTCCGACTGGACAAAGATCAATAACGTTTCCAGATAATTCTGATTGTACAGATTGCTCTAGATAAGTAGTAATTTGCATGTCTTCACCCCTACCTATTGCTCCAATTTCTGGAACTCCAGCAATTTCTGTTGCAAATCTTACGCATCTAGTGCAATGAATACATCTTGTCATTTGAGTTTTAATTAAAGGTCCCATATTTTTTTCAGGAACAGATCTTTTATTTTCTTTAAATCTTGATTTATCAACCCCATAAAACATTGACTGGTCTTGAAGATCGCACTCACCACCTTGATCACAAACTGGACAATCAAGTGGATGATTTGCTAATAAAAATTCCATTACTCCTTTTCTAGCCTTTTCTACAAATGGAGTATTTGTTTTAATATTCATGCCTTCTGCTGCAGGCATAGCGCATGAAGCAATCGGTTTAGGAGATTTTTCCATTTCTACTAAACACATTCTACAATTTCCAGCTATAGAAAGTTTTTCATGATAACAAAATCTTGGAATTTCGACTCCAGCTTTTTCACAAGCTTGAAGAACTGTTAAACCTTCTTCAACTTCTATATCTATATCATTTACTTTTAATTTAAGCATTTTTATCTAATAAATGTTGATCAACTAAATAAGGTAAATCTTTTCGATCTTTAACAATCGGATCGAATTTATTTCGTCTTTTAATTTCACTTGAAAAATGTCTAAGTAAACCTTGAACTGGCCAAGAGGAACCCTCTCCAAAAGCACAAATTGTATGACCAGCTATTTGATTTGTGACATCTCCCAACATATCAATTTCGTCTCTAGATGCCTCTCCCTTTGCCATTCGTTCTAACATTCTCCACATCCATCCAGAACCTTCTCTACATGGAGTGCACTGTCCACAGCTTTCATGTTTATAAAATCTGGCAATTCTTGCCATACATTTAATTATGTCTTGGTCTTTATTTATTACAACAACACCAGCTGTCCCTAATCCACTTTTTTCATCCATTAAAGAGTCAAAATCCATATTTAGAGTTTCACATTTATCCTTAGGTATTAATGGCATAGATGAACCACCAGGAATTACGGCTTGTAAGTTATCCCAACCACCAATTACTCCTCCTGCATGTACCTCAATTAACTCTTTTAATGAAATGCTCATTTCTTCTTCAACATTACATGGATTATTTACATTTCCAGAAATACAAAAAATCTTAGTACCTGTATTTTTTTCTCTGCCAAGAGATGCAAACCATTTACCACCTTTTCTTAGAATTGTTGGAACTACAGCAATAGTTTCAACGTTGTTTATAATTGTTGGACAACCATAAAGACCTATTAAAGCCGGAAAAGGTGGTTTCAATCTTGGCAGACCCTTTTTGCCTTCTATACTCTCAAGTAATGCTGTTTCTTCACCACAAATGTATGCACCAGCTCCATAATGAATATAGATATCTAAATCCCAACCAGTTGATGCAGCGTTTTTACCAAGCAATTTTTTTTCATAAGCTTCATCAATTGCACTTTGAAGTTTTTGACCTTCAATGAAATATTCTCCTCTAATATAAATATAGCAAACATGTGCTTGAACAGCATATGAAGCAATTAAACATCCCTCAATTAATTTATGAGGCTCAAATCTTAAAATATCTCTATCTTTACAAGTACCAGGTTCTGATTCGTCAGCATTAATTACTAAATAATGAGGTCTTGAACCAAGTTCTTTTGGAGCAAAAGACCATTTTAATCCAGTAGGGAATCCAGCTCCTCCTCTGCCTCTAAGTTGTGATGTTTTAATTTCTTCAATTATCCAATTTCTACCTTTATCAGTTATTTCTTTTGTATTAACCCAATCACCTCTTTTTTGTGATGAAGCTACGTCAAAACCTTTATCGTTATATAAATTTTGGAAAATTCTATCTTGATCTTTAAGCATTTTTTAAATCCATTAGTGTTTTTCTACTATTCTCAGGCGCATTATTAACCCGTCCCCTATATGATCCTGGTTTTGGCGACTCTCCTTTCAAAATTTTTTCTAAAATTTCTAATGTCTTTTTCTTGTCAAGATCTTCATAATAATCGTCATTAATTTGCATCATAGGTGCGTTAACACATGCTCCTAAACATTCAACTTCCATCCAAGAACATTTATTATCTTTTGATAATTCTAATTCATTTTCAGAAATTTTTTCCTTACAGGCCTCAACTAATTGATTTGCACCTCTAATCATACAAGGGGTGGTAGTACAAACCTGAATAAAATGTTTTCCAACTGGAGATAAATTATACATACTATAAAATGTAGCTACTTCATATACTTGTATGTAAGGCATATTTAAAAACTTTCCAATATACTTCATAGCAGCTAGAGGTATCCAATTATCATTTTGTCTTTGGGCTATATAAAGTAAAGCCATTACTGCACTTTGCTGTTTATCTTTAGGATAATTAGAAATAATTTTATTAACTGCTTCCAATGAGGAAGAATTAAATTCAAAACTTTCGGGCTGTTCTTTTGCAGGTCTTCTTAAACTCATCTATCTACTTCTCCAAAAACTATATCTAAAGATCCTAATACTGCAGGAACATCAGCCAACATATGCCCCTTTATTAAATAATCCATTGACTGTAAGTGTGAAAATCCTGGTGCCCTAATTTTACATTTATATGGTTTATTTGATCCATCAGATATTAAATAAACACCAAACTCACCTTTTGGAGCCTCTACTGAAGTGTATATTTCATCCTTAGGAACCCTGTATCCTTCGGTAAATAGTTTAAAATGATGAATTAATGCTTCCATAGATTGTTTTAATTCTTTTTTAGGGGGAGGGCTTATTTTTCCATCTTGTGATTTGATGGGTCCCTTTTCAATTTTTAATAAACATTGTTTAATGATTGAAACACTTTCTTTCATTTCTTCGATTCTACATAAGTATCGATCGTAACAATCTCCATTTTTACCTACAGGAATCTTAAATTCTAATTGATCATAACAATCATAAGGTTGCGCCTTTCTTAAATCCCATGGAACACCCGATCCTCTCATCATAACTCCAGTAAATGAATAATCAAGTGCATCACTTTTAGTCACAATACCTATGTCAACATTCCTTTGTTTAAAAATTCTATTATCAGTTAATAGATTTTCTAAATCATTAATAATTTTCGGAAAAGTTTCACAAAACTTCCCTATATCTTCTTCAAGACCAGCAGGTAAATCTTGATGAACTCCCCCTGCTCTGAAATAATTAGCATGTAATCTTGAACCTGAAGCTCTTTCATAGAAAGTCATTAATGTTTCTCGTTCTTCAAATCCCCAAAGAGATGGAGTAAGTGCTCCAACGTCGAGTGCTTGAGTTGTTACATTTAAAATATGACTTAATATTCTCCCAATTTCACAAAAAATAACCCTGATGTATTGAGCTCTTATAGGGACGTCTATCTTTAAGATTTTCTCTATGGCAAGAGCAAAAGCATGCTCTTGATTCATTGGAGCAACATAGTCTAGTCTATCAAAATAAGGAACAGCTTGCATATATGTTTTGTTTTCAATTAATTTTTCTGTACCACGATGAAGTAAACCAATGTGTGGATCTGCTTTTTCTACAACTTCTCCATCCAGCTCTAAAATTAGCCTCAAAACACCATGAGCTGCCGGATGCTGAGGACCAAAATTTAAGTTTAAATTTTTAATTTTTTTTGTCATTAATTTCTGTTTGTTTTTTGATATACTTTGTACCTTCCCATGGACTTTCATAATCAAAATTTCTATAATTTTGCTCTAGTTTAACTGGTTCACTGATAACTTTTTTTTCATCTTCGCTATACCTAACCTCGGAATGACCAGTAAGAGGGAAATCTTTTCTTAATGGATGACCTTTAAATCCATAATCAGTTAAAATTCTTCTTAAGTCTGGATGATCTTTAAAATTTACACCATACATATCAAAAACTTCTCTTTCCATCCAATTTGCAGCAGGAAAAATTGATGTTAGTGAATTTATAACTTCGTTTTCATTTACAAAATAACTTAAAATCATTCTTTGATTAAATTCATGACTTAAAAATAAGTAAACTAATTTAAATCTCTGACTTTGATCGGGATAGTCTACAACTGTAATATCTATTAATTGCCTAAATTTTATATCTTTATCGGTCTTTAAAAATAAAGTTACATCTATCAAATCTTCTTTATCAATTTCTATGTATAATTGATTATGATTTATTTCAGACTTATTTATTTTTGTATTTAATTCTGAATTAATTTTTTTTTCAAGTTCAGTTAAGCTATTCATACCTACCTATTTATAGAACCTTTATTTCTGATTTTTTTTTGTAGCTGAAGAATTCCATAAAGTAATGCTTCTGCCGAAGGAGGACAGCCAGGAACATATACATCGACTGGAACTATTCGATCACAGCCTCTTACAACTGAATATGAATAATGATAATAACCTCCTCCATTTGCGCAACTTCCCATCGATATTACATATCTTGGTTCAGGCATTTGATCATAAACTTTTCTTAATGCTGGGGCCATCTTATTAGTTAAAGTACCAGCTACAATCATAACATCTGATTGTCTTGGGGAACCTCTGGGAGCAGCGCCAAATCTCTCAATGTCATATCTTGGCATAGCAGTTTGCATCATTTCAACCGCACAACATGCCAAACCAAAAGTCATCCAATGTAAAGAGCCTGATCGAGACCAATTAATTAGATTATCTAAAGATGTAGTTATAAAACCATTCTCACTAAAATCTTTAGCTAGTTGTTTAAACTCCTCAGGTACTTGATTTAACTTATTGTTCATTTAAATTTATTATTATTCCCAGTCTAGAGCACCTTTTTTCCACTCATAAATAAAACCTACTGTAAGTATGAATAAGAAAATCATCATTGAGCTGAAACCTAAAGTTCCAATATTTCCTAACGTGATAGCCCACGGAAAAAGAAAAGCTATCTCTAAATCAAAGATTATAAAAAGTATAGCTACTAAATAAAATCTAACATCAAATTCCATTCTAGAGTCCTCAAAAGGTTCAAAACCACATTCATATGCAGATAATTTTTCAGGATCAGGATTTTTTGGTGATAAGATAAAATTTATCACAATAAACGCACAACTCAATCCTAGGGCTAATACTAGAAATAAAATTATTGGCAAATAATCTTTTAAAAATTCCGCTGTCATTGAGGAATATATATCATTTTTTACAAGTAGATGAAGTGGTGATAGGTCACATTATTCAAAATATACTCTATAAATGATAACGATTATCAATATTAATTTAATTAATTAAGTTATTAAGTGGCGGGAGTGAAGGGACTCGAACCCTCGACCTATCGCGTGACAGGCGATCGCTCTAACCAACTGAGCTACACCCCCACTTTTATTAATTTTGGTGGGCAGTAAAGGACTCGAACCTTTGACCCCCTCGGTGTAAACGAGATGCTCTACCAGCTGAGCTAACCGCCCCAAAATATCGGTACTAATACATCAAGGATAAAGTAATGTAAATTAATTATTATTGAATACTAGCTTGAGATTTATCATCTTTTTTAGTCAAATCAACTTCAACCCATTCTGTTCTTTTTAGTTCTTTGGTCAAAGCTATTTTTAAAACTTGATCAGCATGCTCCACAGGAGTAATTTTTATTTCATCAACAATTTTTTTTGGCATATCAACTAAATCTTTCTCGTTCTCTTTTGGAATTATAACTTGTTTTATGCCAGCTCTGTGTGCTGCTAATAGTTTTTCTTTTAGTCCCCCAATAGGTAAAACTTGTCCTGTAATAGTAACTTCACCTGTCATTGCTACGTCTTTTCTTACAGAAATATTTGTTAAAGATGAAACAATTGATGTTACCATTCCTATACCTGCAGAAGGTCCATCTTTTGGAGTAGCTCCCTCAGGGACATGAATATGAAAATCTTTTTTTTCAAACAAAGGAGGAATAATTCCATACTCTAAACATTTTGATCTTACAAAAGATTTTGCTGCCTTAACGGACTCTTGCATAACATCACCTAATTTACCAGTAATTTGCATTCTACCTTTACCTGGCATTGTAACAGTTTCAATTTTTAAAATTTCTCCACCATACTCTGTCCATGCTAGACCAGTAACTATACCTACCTTATTGTCTGTCTCAAGTTCCCCAAATTTATATTTGGCTACTCCTAAAAAATCTGAGAGATTTTTTTTATTTATTCCAACCTCTTTTTGCTCTCCTGAAACTACTTTTTTAACAACTTTTCTAGCTAGCTTAGAAATCTCTCGTTCTAAATTTCTTACCCCAGATTCTTTAGTGTAACTTCTAATTATTTCTTTAATAATATCTTCATCTAGGTTCATTTCTTTTTCTTTAACCCCGTTATCTTTTATTTGCTTAGGTAATAAGAATTTATTAGCTATACTAATCTTTTCATCCTCTGTATAACCTGCAAGTCTTATAACTTCCATTCTATCTAGCAACGGAGGAAGAATATTAAGAGTGTTTGCTGTAGTTACGAACATTACATCTGATAAATCATAATCTACTTCTAAATAATGATCATTAAATGTAGTGTTTTGTTCAGGATCTAAAGCTTCTAATAATGCTGAGGACGGATCACCTCGATAATCATTTCCTATTTTATCTATTTCATCTAATAAAATTAATGGATTTTTTGTTCCAGCTTTTTTCATCATCTGAATAATTTTACCAGGAAGAGAACCTATATAAGTTCTTCTATGACCTCTTATCTCAGCTTCATCTCTCATTCCTCCAACAGACATTCTAACAAATTCTCTGTTAGTAGCTTTGGCAATGGATTTTCCTAAAGAAGTTTTTCCAACACCTGGGGGGCCAACTAAACACAAAATAGGACCTTTAATTTTTTCCATTCTTTTTTGAACGGCTAAAAATTCTACGATTCTTTCTTTTACTTTTTCTAAACCATAATGATCTTTATCAAGAACATCCAATGCTTTGACTAAATCTATAGTTGTTTGACTTTTTTTGTACCATGGCAAATCTATCATCCAATCTAAATAATTTCTTACAACTGTCGCCTCTGCAGACATTGGACTCATATTTTTTAATTTTTTTAATTCTTGTAAGCATTTTTTTTCAACTTCTTTAGGCATTTTAGATTTTAAAATAGATTTATTCAGACTTGTATTTTCGTCTTTACCATCCTCTATCTCGCCTAACTCTTTCTGAATAGCTTTAAGTTGCTCATTCAAATAATATTCTCTTTGAGTTTTTTCCATTTGAGTTTTAACTCTACCTCTAATTCTTTTTTCAACACCTATGATGCTAGTTTCATTTTCCATTATTTTAATAATTGCGTTTAATCTTTTTTTCACATCTGATGACTCAAAAATTTGTTGTTTTTCTGATATTGTAGCATTTATGTGGGATGCAATATTATCAGCAATTTGTGATGGTTCTTTTAATTGCTTAATAGCATTGATTGTTTCTGTAGAAACTTTTTTATTAATTGAAGTTAATTTTTCTAATCTTCTTACAGCTGTTACAGCTAATGGATATAGATCTTCATCTTTATCAAAAATGTCTTTTTGATGAGTATACTCACAAGTTATAAACTTTTCATTGTCTTTAAAATCTAAAATTTTTACTCTTTTAATGCCCTCTACTAAAACTTTTACAGTACCATCTGGTAATTTTAGTAGTTGAAGAATACTTCCTTCACAACCGTACATAAATACATCTGTTTTTTTCGGATCATCTATTTCTGAATTTTTTTGGGTTACTAAAATAATTTTCTTATCTTTTTTCATTACTTCATTTAGGGCAGATATAGATTTATCTCTTCCAACAAATAGAGGTATGACCATACTTGGAAATACAACAATATCTCTCAATGGTAATAGTGGTAATGAAATTTTTACATCCATTAATTGAATATGGATATTATATTTAATATTGCAATAGCTTTTTATTACTTATTAAGGATATTAAGCCGCTGATGTTTTGCCAGTTTTTGAACTATCCTCATTTTTAGAGTGGACCAATATAGGTTGAGTTTGTCCTTTTACTGAAGAGGCATCAACAATAACTTCCTCTATATTTTCTTGGCTTGGTAAATCATACATTGTTTTTAATAAAATATTTTCCAATATTGACCTTAAACCTCTAGCTCCTGTCTTTTTACTAATTGCTTTCTGAGCTATCTCTTTTAAAGCATTATCTTTAAAAGTTAATTTTGCCCCATCAAGTCTAAATAATTCTTGATATTGTTTGGTCAATGAATTTTTAGGTTCTTGTAAAATTTTGATTAAAGATTTTTCATCTAAATCTTCTAAAGTAGCAATCATTGGTAATCTTCCAATAAATTCTGGAATTAAACCATATTTTAATAGATCCTCAGGTTCTAAACTTTTCATCCATTCGCCTGTTTTTTTATCTTGAGTATTTTTTACATCCGCTCCAAAACCTATTGAGGTTCCTTTATCTCTTTGAGAAATTATTTTATCTAATCCTGCAAATGCACCTCCACAAATAAAAAGAATATTAGTTGTATCTACTTGTAAAAACTCTTGTTGTGGGTGTTTTCTTCCTCCTTGAGGCGGAACGCTAGCAATTGTACCTTCCATAATTTTTAACAAAGCTTGTTGGACGCCTTCACCAGAAACATCTCTTGTAATTGAGGGATTTTCTGATTTTCTACTTATTTTATCGACTTCATCAATATACACTATTCCCCTTTGGGCTTTTTCAACATTATAATCAGCAGACTGAAGTAATTTTAAAATTATATTTTCGACATCTTCACCAACGTATCCAGCTTCAGTTAATGTCGTAGCGTCTGCCATAGTAAAGGGAACATCCAAGATTCTTGCAAGAGTTTGTGCTAGTAAAGTTTTTCCACAGCCAGTTGGTCCAACTAATAATATATTAGATTTTGCCAATTCAACATTTTTGCTTGTTTTATTTTCATAATTTAATCTTTTATAATGATTATGAACTGCAACTGATAAAACTTTTTTCGCATGAGCTTGGCCGATTACATAATCATCTAAAACTGTTCGAATTTCTTTAGGAGAAGGAAGACCATCTTCATGTTTAACAAATGTATCTTTATTCTCTTCTTTGATAATATCCATACATAATTCAACACACTCATCACAAATAAATACTGTTGGTCCAGCAATTAATTTTCTAACTTCGTGTTGGCTTTTTCCGCAGAAAGAGCAATAAAGAATATTTTTATTATTTGTGTTCATAATTTTTAAAACGAATCAGTTTAACTATCTTATTATATGAAACTCATTGATATCAAGTTTCAAATTAACCAGTTTCAATATGTGGTATCTTATGATCTTTTTTCTACTACTTCGTCAATTAAACCAAAAGATTTTGCTACCTCAGCAGTCATGAAATTATCTCTTTCTAAAGCACTTTTAATTTCCTCAACTGTTTTTTTTGTATGTTTAGAATATATTTCATTTAATCTTTTCTTTAAAGATAGCACTTCATTTGCATGAATTTCTATATCTGTAGCTTGGCCTTGAAAGCCAGCTGATGGCTGATGCACCATTATTCTAGAGTTGGGAAGAGAAAATCTTTTTCCTTTTGCGCCTGCTGCAAGTAAAAAAGATCCCATAGATGCAGCTTGGCCAATACAAAGTGTAGAAATTTCAGGTTTAATATATTGCATTGTATCATAAATACCTAAGCCAGCTGTTACTAAACCACCTGGACTATTAATATACAAATATATTTCTTTTTTTGGATCCTCTGCCTCCAAAAATAATAACTGAGCTGTTACGAGCGAAGCCACATTATCATTGATTTGACCAGTTAAAAAAATAATTCTTTCTTTTAATAATCTTGAATAAATATCATACGCTCTTTCACCTTTATTAGATTGCTCAACAACCATAGGAACTAAATTATTCATATGTTCTGAAATTTTATCCATAAATTTTGATTCGGATTGTTTATACAACTTCAGATTACTTTTTACTAACTTTTTTTGTTTTTTTGACCGCTGATTTAGTTTTTATGGGTTTTGGCTTAGTTTTAATGTCTGTAGATTTTTTTGTCTCAACCTTTTTTTCAGGCTTTCTTTGATCTTTAAGTTCTTGATCAAGCTGTTGTTTTTGAGAGTCTTTTAAAATTTTTTCTGCTTCATTTTTTGAAATTTCTTTTTTGTTTGATTTAGCTTTTTCTTTAATCAAATTTATTATTTTTTCTTCATAAACTGTTCCTCTTAGGCTAGCAACTGCAGAAGGGTTTTTTTGATAAAAATCCATCACCATTTTTTCTTGTCCAGGCATCATTCTTAATTGTTTTTGAATTTCACCTTGCAATTCTTGTTCAGTAACTTTTATTTTATTTTGTTCTCCAAATTCATTTAATATTAAGCCAGTTTTAATTCTTTTTTTTGCGATCTCATCAAAATTTTTTTTACTTTTTTTTGCATCTTCTTCTGACATGCCTTGAGATAAAATCTTAACTTCCTCTTCAATTAAATTTTCAGGTATTTGATCGACCTTGAATTTTTCTATTTCTTTTAAAATTTGATTTTTAGATAAACGATCTAAGGAATTTTTATATTCATCATTAATTTGATTAGATATTAATTTTTTTAAATCATCTAAATCTTTCGCACCTAAATTTTTTGCAAAATCATCATTTATTTTAACTTCTTCTGGTTTTTTTACTGAAATAATTTTACAATTAAATTTAGATTTTTTATTAGCAAATTCTTTTTCAGGAAAATTTTCAGGTAACGTAGCTTCAACTACTTTTAAGTCACCTTTTTTAACTCCAATTAATTGTTTATCAAATCCTTTTAAAAATAAATCTTTTCCTAGAGTTAATTGAGTGTTCTTTCCCTCACCTCCTTTAAAAGGTTTATCATCAACTGTTGCATCATAATCCAAAATAACTAAATCTCCTTCGTTCGCTTTTGAATCTGATGAAGCTTCTTTAAAATTTGGTTGATTTTTTGCTATTTCTTTAATTCTCTTATCAGTTTCCGAAGGATCAATTTTAACACTGTATTCATCAAATTTTATATCTTTAATTGATTTAGTATCTATTTTAGGAAGTTCAGTTACTGAAATAATATATTCTAAATCTTTATCTTCGCCATAAATTTTAAGATCAAGTTTTGGTTGTCCTGCTGGTTTAATTTTATTTTCATCCAATGCTTTAGTAGAGGTATCTTTTAAGACTTTATCCAAAACCTCACTAAAAACTGCCTTTCCAAATTGTTTTTTTAAAATTTCTTTAGGAACTTTACCTGGCCTAAAACCTTTTATATTAACTGTGCCTTTGATCTCTTCATATTTTTCATCCATGTAAGAGTTCATAGTCTTCTTATCTATGAAAACTTTAATATCTTTATTTAAACCTTTTTTGTTTTCTACAGTTACTTTCATAAATTAATTATGGTAGGGCGAAAAGGACTCGAACCTTCACATGTTGCCATATTGGTTCCTAAGACCAACGCGTCTACCAATTCCGCCATCGCCCCACAAATTTTAAGTTTTATATATGATAGAAACTATTTGTCCAACTACAATTATTGTAATTTATATTAATTTTCCTTTATAATATTAATATGATTATTTCACCATGTATAAGTATTTGTAAAACAGATCCAAGCACGGGATATTGCTACGGTTGTGGTAGAAATAATGAAGAAAAAAAAATTTGGAAGCTTGAAGATACAACTGATGAGTGGAAAAAAGAAAACCTTAAAATTATTAAAAATAGACTAAAAGGTTGGCAATTAGAAAGTTTTGAAGAGTCCTATACATATAAAATTGAAAATGGTATTTCTTTATTCAAAAAAAATTTAAAAAATGAATAAAACTACAATAGTTATAATAATCTATATAATTGGACTTATTTTTGGAGCTTTAGTTCTTAATATTTGGAGCGCAGATACAAATGTTTTTAAAGGTCTTTTGGGTTTAGGCTGGACAGCTTTACTTTTGATAGGTTTATTTTTCGCCGAAAAACATGAAAAAAATTAAATTTTTAGTTTCTCTTTTATTAATAATTTTACCCTTACAAAAACTTCAATCAGAGATAATAATTATGAGTGCATGTGATGACAAGCAAGATGAATTTTTAAAAAATGAATATATCCTTAATTTGAATGAATTAATAATGACCAGAAATTATGTATATAAAGAAAAGACTTATCAAAAACATAAATTAACTGACTTAAGTGTAAAAAAATCTAATTCTTACGTCAGAAATATATATGAAAAAGATGGAAAAATTTTTACTCATAAACATGGTTATCCTCAGTTTTATACACAAATTTTATTTGAGAGAGGTAATCAAGAAATTTTTATTAAAACTGTTCTAAATGATGAAGAGGGTGTCTCGAAAATTTCAAATTGTAAAAAAATAGAAAAATTTGAAAAAGAAAGTTAATTTTTTTTCTTATTTTTTATAAAAAATTTTTTTTTTGTTCTAAAACGACTATTAGTAATATTGCTTCTATGCTTAGCGTAAGCTTGTTTTTGTGCCTGTCTCATTGCTTTTTTTGATGACATAATTTTTAGTAATCTATTTGAATACTTCCTATTGTTTTAAAATATCTATCCGCAATTACAATTTCCCCTGAACTTGCTTGATAATTTAAAGCAGCAGATATTACTACATAATGTGTAACTAGTACTAAATTTTTATCACTATTCCAATTATTTATATACTCTTTAAGGTTTTCCATTTGTATTCTTTTATTTTTTATAAATTTTTCACCATAAAAAGAATTAAGGAAATTTTTTGTTTCAAATTTATTAAACCCAATTAAAGCTGTTTCTTTACATCTACACCATTCACTTGAAATTACTAAATCTATTTGAATATTATTATGCTTAAAAAAATTACCAATCTTTTTAGCTTGTTTTCTTCCAGCATCATTTAAATTTCTTTGAGTTGAGCAATCTTTAATCTCAAAATTATTTGGATCTCCATTTCCTGGTGCATAAGCATGTCTTATAAAAATAAGATTACCTCCTTTTTTTAGATTTTCTAAAGCTTGATCTTCTGAATCTGCTTTAATTCCATTTGTTAAAGATAAAAATATAATTAATATAACCTTAAATAATTTCATTAATGAATATTAAGTTTAAAAAACTAAATAAAACAATAGTTAGATGTAAAAAATGTCCTCGTTTAACAAATTTTGTAAAAAAAATATCGTTAGAAAAAAGGAAACAAAATATTAATGAAACATATTGGGGAAAACCTGTTACAGGTTTTGGTGACATAAAAGCAAAACTTATGATCATAGGCCTAGCACCTGCTGCACATGGAGGCACAAGAACAGGTAGGGCTTTTACGGGAGATAAGTCAGGTGACTTTCTATTTAAAAGTCTTCATTCAGTTAAAATATCTAATCAAAATTTTTCTAAAAATACTAATGACGGATTAAAGTTAAAATCTACCTTTATAACTAATATATTAAAATGTGTACCACCTGGTGATAAACCAAAGAATAATGAACTTTCAATGTGTTCAAATTATTTTATAAAAGAATTAGATTATTTAAAAAATCTAAAAGTAATTGTGGCTCTTGGTAAAGTTGCTTTTGATAATTGTTTAAAAATTTATAAAAAAAGATTTAAGATTATTAGAAAATTCAAGTTTAAACATAATAAAAAGTATTTATTACCAGATGGCAGAACATTAATAGCTTGTTACCACCCAAGTCCTAGAAATGTAAATACAAAAGTTGTAACTTCTAAAATGGTCAATCAGTTATTTAGAAAAGCAAAAAAAATTGCTAAGTTTTGATCGTATCGCAAAAAAATGGTTTGAATTTATTATAAATTTCATCTGGTATTTTCACAGGTTTGCCATCTATATTTACAAAAACTAAATGAATTTGAGCCTCTGCAATTATTTCCTCTTCTTTTGTAATTATTTGATTCATAAAAAAAGAAGTCTTAGTAATTGACTTTACAAATGATCTAATAGTCAATTCATCTTCAAGAAAAGCTGATTTTTTATATTCAATATTACAAGATTTAACAATTATTAAAATTTTAAATTTTTCTTGGATCTTTTTATTACTAAACCCAATTGAAAATAAAGCTTCAGTTCTAGCTCTCTCTAGAAACTTTAAATAATTTGCATAATAAACTACTCCTCCTGAATCTGTATCCTCATAATAAATTTTTAATTTATGAAAGAAATTTTCATGCATATTAGAATTATATCAAATTATTAATTATTTTACAGAAACTAGAGTATAAGTATCTATATGAATATTTTCGTAATATGGCTGGTAATGGTCATTGCATGGAACTATGGGTTCCCTCAAGCAAGTCCTTTAGAAGATGTAGTTGTGGCAGTAATTTTATCTTTCATGAGTAATATTTTAAAAAAATATATTAAAATTTAATTACTCAGCAGAAAAGTAGATATTCTTATAATAAGCTATCGCTTTCATTTTTGAATTATCAGTATCAGACATTATAGCTAAACCATCTAGTTCATTTACGTCTAAATCATGAAATTTTTTAAAATCTTCTTTTACGTTAGATTTCACAGTAACCCACTCATTAAGATTATTGATTGTAGTTGCCAAAACATTATCAATAGATTTTTTTGTATACGGGCTAGGAAAATTGACTCCTATTTGATTATTACTTGAAAAAACATAATTAATCGCTCTATTTGAGAGTGGTGTAGCACCTGTTTTTTTTATAGCAAAAACTCTAGCAGCAAAATCATGTCCTTTTTTAGTGTTTTCTTTAATACCTGCTAAATCTTTTTCAATTTTCCATGTAATATTTATAAATGGTGTTTTATTTAGATCAATTTTGATTTCTTTTCCTAATCCTGAAGCAGCATTGTCAGCTACTGCTTTAAAAAAGTTGCCATTATCATTTGATCCAACTGTATAAACGGTTTTATTATCTGCCCCTCTAACCTTTCTCACCTTTAGCTCAGCAAGTTCGGCCTCTGTAAATTCAAATACTTTTAATTCTTTGGCAAAGGAAGGGTTATTAAAAATAAAACAAATTATAAAAATTCTAATTAAAAAGTTCATAAAAATTTTTTAAAAAAAATTGTTAATACATTATTTTGACAAGATTTAAACATCCAAAAATCAACTTTTATCTCTATAACATAATTATGAAGACAATCTCAATATTTATACTCCTTATTTATTGGTCAATAATGATTTTTGCACCAGTTATGCCTAATGATGTGAAATTAAGTAGAGCTAAAGTAACCAATATAAAAGTTGTTGAACAGAAACCTAGAAGTTAATAAGTCGAACGACCACCACTTATATCAAAAACAGCTGCAGTAGAGAAAGTATTTTCCTCAGAAGAAAGCCAACACACCAGTGAGGTAAATTCCTCGACTTCAAGAAATCTACCTCTTGGTACCTTAGATAACATTCTTTGAACGTGTTCTTTAGTCATTTGGTCCAAAATTCTTGTTTTAGCACCAGCAGGTGTTACAACATTTACTGCTATATTTTTATCAGCAAGCTCTTTACCTAGAGATTTTGTTAGACCAATAGCTCCAGCTTTACCCACGCTATATGCACTTGCATTGGCATTCCCATCTTTTCCTGCAACTGATGCAACATTTACAATTCTACCATAATTATTCTTGATCATATTAGGAACTATAGTTCTGCAACAATTGAATGTTCCCATCAAATTTATATTTACAACTTTTTTCCACACTTCAACATCATATTCCCAAAGTGATGCTGTAGGACCAGTAATACCAGCATTATTAATTAAAATATCAATATTAGTATTTTTTAAAATTTCATTGGTACAGTTCACAACTTCTTCATAGTTGGATACATCAACAATATTTGAGCTTAGATTAGAATGATCTAAATCTTTGATAGCTTTTTCTAACATTTTTGAGTCTAAATCCCAAATTATTACTTTAGCTCCTGATTTTAAAAATCGTTTTACAATATCAAGCCCGAAACCTTGGGCTCCTCCTGTAACAACAGCTGTTCTATTTTTAAAATCAAAATTAATTTTATCCATTTTAATTATTTTTTTTCTAATAAGTAATAAACAAAACCGGAAACTAAAGTTCCAATTATCCAAGCATAAGATTGTAAAAACATTAAATCATAATTCCATATAGTTGAGGATGAAAAAATAAACCCAATTATAATTGAATAAATTGCCTTGATGTGCCAGCCATTTGAATAATTAAAAGAACTTTCAAATGAAAACTTGTGAATATCTTTAATTTCAATTTTCGACCGGTTAATCAAATGATAATTAACAATCATCACTCCACTTATAGGGCCAAAAAAAGAACCAAAAGTATCAATAAATGAAAGAATTCCAATTTGACTTAATAAAGTTGGCCAAAGTATCCCTATAATAAATCCAAAAAAACCAATCGTATAACTGACTTTTTTTAAGTTTAATTTATTTGGAACAAAATTAATTAAAGAATATTGTGAAGGTATAAAGTTAGCAATTAAATTGGTAGAAGCTGAAGCTATAATAATAAAGAACAAAGTAATAACTGTTATCTGCAAATTATCAAATTTACCAATTATATCTGTAGGGTTAGTAAATATTTTGTTAATATCTTCAAACTTTTGATTTAAAAAAAGATCAGAACCAGCAACTATAAAAACTGCAAAAAAAGAAAAAACTAATAAATTTAACAATAAACTTAAATTACCATTTTTAAGTTGTTTTTCATTTTTCACATAACGAGAAAAATCTCCAAAACTAATTAAGATTATAGAAAAGTAAGCAAAAATTGTACCAGCTACCGAAACTAATGGAATAAAATTGTTATAATCTAAAAAATTATCAAAATTAAGTATTTCAGTGAAAGCTTTAGATGTTAATCTTACATCTGTTAATAAAATTACGAAAAAAAAGAATATCATTCCCGAATAAACAACTATTGCTGAAAAATTTATAATTTTTCTGTTAGCAAGCATTCCTTTGCTAAAAATATAAATTTGAATTGCTATACATAAAATTAGCGAGGACCAATCAATAATATTTAGACCCAACAAAAACATTAAAAAGATATCTTGATCTAGAATAGTGTTATCAATCGTAAAAAATAAAATTCTTATTAAATAACTTATTGCTTTAGATAAAAAATATGTTTGGATACCAAACATAAAAATTCCAACCAAACTTCTTAAAAAGCCAAAGTATTTAGCACCTTTAAAACCTAAGGAAATCCTTAGTAATGTTGCAAAAGGAAGTCCATATTTTTGTGATGGTTTTCCTATTAAATTCGAAAAAAAATAAACAAGAATAGATCCTAAAATAGACCCAAAGAAAACTGCAAAAAAATTTAAATTATAAATAACGTATAACGATGCTATCAAAGAAAAACCAATTATAGTTTGAACATTAACACCCCAAAAACAAAATAAATCTTTCCAGTTCCAATTTTTTGAGTTGGGATTTACTGAAACCAATTCCCAGTTAATTACGTTTTCACTGATTTTATTCTGACTCACTATTTAAGATACTAAACTAATATTTTTTACTGTCCATATAAGAGAGTTGGCAACCAAAGTGCAATTTGAGGGAATATAATAATTAGGACTAAACCTATAACTTGTAAGACCATAAATTGCATCATTCCATAATATATATCTTTAAGATCCCACTCAGGTACCACACCTTTTAAAAAATAAGCTGATAAAGCTACAGGTGGTGACAGCCAGGCGGTTTGTAAATTTACTGCCACTAATATTGCAAACCAAGTTAAATTAAATCCAAGAGCCTCTACTAATGGTAAAATTATTGGAATTATAATCATAACGATTGGAACCCATTCAAGTGGCCAACCTAACAAAAAAATCATTACCATTATCATTGCAAGTATTAGATATTTATTCATTTCTAAACCTAATAAAAATTCTGTAAGCAAAGTTGGTGTTCCTAATCTAGCAAAAACTGCTCCAAAGAAATTTGACGCAGCAACTAGAACCATAATTAAAGCAGTAATTTCTAAAGTTTTAACTAAGGCTTCTTGAAGTTTTGAAAGCGATAACTTTTTATAAGCTAGAGATAATAAAAGAGCTCCCATAGCACCACATCCAGCAGCTTCGGTAGGTGTAGCAAATCCAAATAAAATACTTCCTAAAGCTGCAAATACTAATGCTGCAGGAGGTACTAGTCCAAGAAAGAATTCTATCCAAACTTCTTTCATGCTAGCTGCTCTCATATCTTCTGGTAAAACTGGCCCTAGTTTTGGATTGATCATACATCTAATTGTTGTGTAAGCAGCATATAAGGAAGCAAGAAGAATTCCTGGGAAAATTGCAGCTGCAAATAAATCAATAACTGGTATTTCCATAATTGGCCCCATAACAACAAGCATAATACTTGGTGGAATTAATATCCCCAATGTCCCACCCGCAGTAATAGTGCCGGCAGCAAGTTTTACATCATAGCCAGACCTGTTCATTGACTTTGCTGCCATTATTCCAAGTATTGTAACTGAGGCACCAACTATTCCTGTAGCTGCTGCAAAGATTACTGAAACAAATAAAACTGCGTAATATAGAGATCCCTTAACTTTTGCTAACATCATTTGAAAAGCTGAAAATAATCTTTCCATAAGACCAGCTTGTTCCATCATGATTCCCATAAAGACAAAAAGTGGTACGGCTGCAAGTGTCTGTTCGGTCATGACCATAGAGAATTGAAGGGTCATTAAATAAAATACTAATTTTCCAAACCCTAGATATCCAAAAACAAATCCTAAAAAAATTAAAGTAAATGAAATTGGAAACCCAACAAATATTGCAAAAAGCATTACACCAACAAGAATAAATCCTAATATCGCTGGATCTATTAACTCAGCAATCATTTAGTATCTCCAGGCCATTCACCTTTTCTAGCTGCCCAATAACTTTTAAATAATTCAGAAACACCTTGAATAAGTAAAAAAATTATACCAATAAGTAAGCATGTTTTTATTGGCCACATATAGGGCATCCAAGTGGTATCCATGCCTCTCTCACCTCTTTGAATTGACTCTCCTACATATCCAATAGTCATATAAAGAAAAACAATTAGACCAGGGAAATAAAATAAAAGATATAACCAAAAATCTATTAGTCCTTGGTTTTTAGTTTTAAAATTTCTATATAAAAAATCTGCTCTAATATGAACTCCTCTAGAAAGAGCATAACCAGCTCCCAACATAAAAAGAGCTCCATATAAAAAACGACTAATATCATAAGCCCAAATAGTTGGAGCTAAAAATAATTTTCTTGCAAGTACCTCATAAGTCATTGCAAAAATAAGTGGCATTAATATCCAGCAAACAATATTGCCGATCCACTTACTGAATTTATCAATATTTATAATTGTTTTTGCCATCCATAATGGCATATCATCTGGCATTTTTCCCGAACCACCTCGCCTCTCGGCAATCATTTCATCTGAAATATCTAATTTACTTGGTTCTTCTGCCATAAAAATTTAGTCAAAAAAATTAGAGCGGACTGTAAAAGTCCGCTCTAATAAAATCAAGATTTAATTACTGATTACTTTAATGTTGCTGCGTGAGCCATTCCCAGCTTCGCATTTGACATTTGAGCACCACTCCAGAAAGGAACAGCTATATCAGCAAAGTTTTTCATTGAAGTATAAACTTCGTTGAAAAATTTGTTTTCTGCAGCATTCTTATTTAAAGAAGCTTTTGCAGCAGCCATATATTCTGTGAAATAATCTGAAGGCGTATCTTCTAAGATTACTCCATGTTTAGTAGTTAACTCTCTTAATGCTTTACCATTCTCATAGATTCTGTAACTCAAAGATTTAGCTAATGAAGCATTAGCAGCAACTTCAAGAGACTTCTTCTCATGAGCACTCATAGCATTATAAGTTTTTCCAGTAATATAAAAGTCAGCATTAACCACTACTTGGTGTAAACCTTGTAGGTAGTAGTGCTTTAAAACTTTCTGGAAACCAAACGTTAAGTCTGGTTTTGGACAACACCATTCAGCGGCATCAATAGTACCTGCTTCAAGAGCTGGTAGAATATCTCCACCACCCATAGCAACAGATGCTATACCAATGTCTTTATAAGTCTGTCCTGGTATCCCTGGAGGAGTTCTGAATTTATATTTTCTAAAATCAGCCATATCTTTAATTGGTTTTGGAAACCAACCTAAAGCTTCAGGTCCAACTGGTTGAATCATAAATCCTTTAATATCTCTTCCCATTTCTTTCCAAAGTTGGTCGTATAATTCTTTACCACCACCATATTGGAACCAAGATAAAAAAGCGATATTGTCAATACCAACTCCACCACCAGCTACTGGCGAACCAAATAACATTGCAGCAGGATGGTCTCCTGACCAATAGTGTGTCCATGCGAATCCACAATCTATCAATCCTTTGTCTACTGCATCTAAAGTTTCTTTAACTCCAACAACAGCACCCGCGGGTAATATTTCAAACTTTAATGATCCACCTGTTAAAGTTGTAACAGTGTCAGTAAAATCCTTTAACATCTTAACTTCATCAGCTTTAGTGTTCAGAACTGTCTGACATTTTAGTGTTTTTGCAGCATTAGCACTAGATGTAAATCCAATAACTAAAATAGTTGCAAATAACATTGAAATGATTTTTTTCATTATTTTTCCTCTTGTTAGTTAATTATAACGAAGGCAGTCAATCAGAAAAATATAGGGGAGACAAGTGACAATTGTGTACTATGAGTGTAAACATTAACAAATTAGATTAATTAAAAAAACTATTCAACTATAGATGGAAAATTTTGATTATATAATAATTGGTGCAGGGTCAGCAGGATGTGTATTAGCTAATAGACTTTCAACAAATCCAAAAAATAAAGTTTTGCTTTTAGAGGCCGGGGGGAAAGATAATTATCCATGGATACATATTCCTGTTGGATATTATAAAACTATGCATAATCCTAAAGTTGATTGGTGTTTTCATACTGAAAAAGATGAAACAATGAATAATAGGTCAATAAGGTATCCTAGAGGAAAAACATTAGGTGGAAGTTCATCGATTAATGGACTTCTATGGATAAGAGGTCAAAGTAATGATTATGATAATTGGCGTCAACAAGGTAATCCAGGATGGGGTTGGGATGATGTACTTCCTTATTTTATAAAATCTGAAAACAATGAGCTAGGTAAAAGTCAATTCCATAATGATAGTGGTCCAATAATGGTCGCTAATAAGAAGATTAAATTAAAGATGTTAGAGGAATTTATCAATGCTGCTGAAGAAAGTGGAATACCAAAAGTTAATGATTTTAACACCGGCGACAATTTTGGTGTTGGCTATTATCAATTTACTACAAGTCACAGTCATAGAGGTTTAAAATTAAGATGTAGCGCTGCAAAAGGGTATTTAAATCCTATTAAGAAAAGATCTAATTTAAAAATTGTTACCCATGCTCATGTTGAAAAAATAAATTTTGATGGAAAAAAAGCAATAAGTTTAAATTACTTTAATAACGGAAAATCAATCGAGGTTAAAACAAATAAAGAAATAATTTTATCTGCTGGATCAATCGGATCACCTCACATTCTACAAATTTCGGGAATTGGTGATAGTGAGAAACTTAAGAAATTTGGAATTAATACAATTAATCAATTAAAAGGTGTTGGTAAAAATTTACAGGATCATTTAATGTTTAGACCAGTTTATAAAGTAAAAAATCTTAAATCTTTAAATAAAAAAATAAATAGTCTTTTTGGAAATTTTTTAATTGCCTTAGAATACATCTTTAATCAAAGTGGTCCCATGACTATGGGAGCAAGCCAAGTTTGTGGTTTTGCTAAAAGTGATAATTCAAGAGAAACCCCTAATTTACAGTTTCATGTTCAACCAATCAGTACAGATATTTTAGGAGCTTCAAAGTTGCATGATTTTGAAGGTATTACTCCAACTGTTGCAAATGTTAGACCTACTAGTAGAGGTGAAATAAATATAATTAGTAATAATATTAAAGATTACCCTAAAATTAAGATGAACTATCTCTCAACTGATGATGATAGATATGTTGCTGCTCAAGGACTTAAACTTGTCAGAAAAATAATGTTAGAAACTGAGACATTCAAAAGATATGAACCCGAAGAGTATAGACCTGGATTACATGTTACAGATGATGAAGAGTTAGTTAAAGCAGGGAGTGATTATACTCAAACTATTTTTCACCCTGTTGGAACTTGTAAAATGGGAAGAGATGAAAATTCTGTAGTAGATGAGAAGTTAAAAGTTCATGGAATAGAAAATCTTAGAGTTATAGATGCTTCTATAATGCCTAATATCACATCTGGAAATACAAATGCACCGACGATAATGATTGCAGAGAAAGGTGCAGATATGATACTAGAAAATTAATGTTTGCAGACTTATTTACACCAGAACAATTAACTATCTTAACTCAAATTATTTTAATTGATTTAGTTCTTGCTGGTGACAATGCAATTATTATTGGTATGGTTGCATCAAAATTTCCATTGAATCAAAGAAGAAAAATTATTTTTTGGGGAATAGGTGGAGCAGTAATTTTAAGAATAATTTTAACTTTACTAACTGCTTACTTGCTTCAAATTACCGGATTAAGGCTTCTTGGTGGAATTCTTCTTCTTTATATAGTTTATAAACTTTATACTGATGTAATCAAAGGTTCTGATCATAATGAAGATATCAAAGTTGATAATTCAAGTTTTCTAAAAGCTATTTGGACAATTTTATTAGCAGACTTTACAATGAGTTTAGATAACGTTTTAGGAGTTGCTGGAGCAGCAGGAGATCATTACAGCTTGTTAGTATTTGGTTTAGTTTTATCGATTGCATTAATGGCTTTTGCAGCAACACTAATTTCAAATTGGATAAAAAAATATAAATGGATTGCCTGGGCAGGATTATTTGCAATATTAATTGTTGCTATTGAATTGATTTATACTGATATTCAAATATTATTTTTATAATGTACTTAAAAAATTATAATTTAAAAAATAAAACAGCTGTTGTTACCGGTGCTGGAAAAGGACTTGGTAGAGCTTGTGCAATTGCTTTGGCAGAGGCTGGTGCAAATTTGGTTATAATTAGCCGAACACAAAAAGATTTAAACGAAGTTTCAAAAAAAATTAAAAAATATAAATCTAAATGTAAATCGTATGTATGTGACATCACAAATTATAATGAAATTAAAAAGATTGTGAATAATCAACCAAAAATAGATATTTTAATTAATAATGCTGGAAATAATATCCCTGAACATTTTACAAAAGTAAAAACAAAAAACATGGAATATCTTGTTAAGATTAACACGGTTGCTACTTTTAATCTTGCTCAACTATGTGCTCTCAAAATGATAAAAGCAAAAAATAGAAAAAAAATTGGGGGCTCGATAGTAAATATGTCTTCTCAGATGGGCCATGTTGGTGGACCGATAAGAAGTGTATATAACATGACAAAATTTGGCTTAGAAGGACTTACAAAAGGTATGTCTATCGATCTTGCAAAATATAATATCAGAGTAAATACAGTGTGCCCTACGTTTGTAGTAACCCCTATGACTAGTAAATTTTTAAAAAGTAAAAAATTTAAAAGTGAAGTTTTAGGGAATATACCACTTGGGAGATTTGCTGAACTATCTGATGTAGCCACTGCTGCAGTTTTTCTTGCATCCGATGCAGCTTCAATGATTACTGGAACTTCTTTATTAGTAGATGGTGGATGGACTGCAAAATAATAAATAAATTATTTTTAGTAATAATTATTTTTACTTCAACCCAGTTAAAAGCTGTAGAATTCAAAGGTAAATTTTTACAAGGTCATTATATTATCGGACTCACTGATCCAACAGCCCAAATTATTATTGGTAAAAAAGAAGTAAAGGTTTCAAAAGATGGATATTTTGTTTTTGGAATTGACCGTGATAGAAAGTATGATTTAATAATAACTAAAATTATAGATGGTAAAAAAGAAAAAATAATTAAAAAAGTTTTAAAAAGAAAATATAATATCCAACGAATTGATGGTTTAGAAGAAAGCAAAGTAACTCCTCCTGAGTCAGTATATAAAAGAATTAAAGAAGAAAATAACAGAATTGGAAAAGCACGATCAATTAATTCAGATTTACCTTTTTTTAAAAATCAATTTACCATGCCAGTAGAAGGAATTATTAGTGGTGTTTACGGAAGTCAAAGAATTTTAAATGGAAAACCACGATGGCCACATTATGGGATAGACATAGCTGCAAAACAAGGAACTATGGTAAAATCCTCCGGGTCAGGAGTGATTACAATGGCTGAGGAAGATCTCTATTATACTGGTGGAACAATTATAATGGATCATGGTCATGGTATATCAACAATTTATTCACACCTGGAGACAGTTATAGTTTCGGTTGGCGATATGATTAATCAAGGCGATATTATTGGAACTGTCGGATCTACAGGTAGATCAACTGGACCTCACTTAGATTTTAGAGTAAATTGGTTCCAAACAAGACTGGACCCTATGTCGGTATTGAATTAGAAAATGAAATCATTACTAGAAAAAACTTCTGATAAACTTGTAAATGCTTTTTTAAAAAATAAAATAATTTCACCTATTCCTTCTAAATTTACAAAAAAACTTAAAGAAGCTCAAAAATTAAGAAAGCTTTGTGAAAGCAAAATTAAATTACCAATAATTGGTTTTAAAGCAGCCGGAACAGGAATTCCCTTAATTAAAAAATTTAAAGAAAAAGAACCCTTTTATGCATCGGTTTATAAAAAAAACTTATTAAAAAGTGGCAAGACCGTAAAAATTACCAAATCGACTTTAGGAATTGAACTTGAAGTTTGTTATAAAATTAAGAGATCTTTCTTCTTTTCAAAAGGTTCAATTACTAAGAAAAATTTAACAAAATTTATTTCTCATATGGCTCCGTGTATCGAAATAGTCGGCTATAGGCAAAAAAAAAGGGGGATAACTTCTTTTGGAGATTTATGTAGTGATTTTGGTGCCAATGTTAAATTTTTAGTAGGAACAAAAAAGAAATACAAAAGGATAAATATTGGTAATTTAAAAACGAATATTTCAAACAAAAAGATAAATCAAAGCGTAAATGGAAATACAGGTACTGTCTATATAAATCCATTAAATTCATTAAGATTTGTATTAAACAAAGTTAAAAAAGATAAAATTAATTTAAACAAAGATTTTTGGGTATTTACTGGTTCGTCAGTAGGTGTTGTACCAATTATGAGTAAAGGTCTTTATATTGGTAGTGTTAATAAACTTGGATCTGTTAAAGTAATAATAAGATAATAGTTTTTATTTTTTAAAAATCCTAAGAAGATAAAGATGGCTGCTTTTTCATATCCGTTTTGTTAATACCAGCTACTTTAACTGGTTTCTTCATAGCATCTCTTCTGAAAGGTTCGCCAAGCTCTTGATTTAAAATTACTTCAATAAAAGTTGTAATCCCTTTTTTTTGATCTTCACAAGATTTTTTAATAGCTGCTGTAGTTTCTTCCATTGTTCGAACTGTTACACCTTTTAAACCACAAGCATCTGCCACCTTTGCATAACTTAATTCTGGGTCAAGCTCAGTACCAATAAAATTATTATCATACCATAGAGTAGTATTTCTTTTTTCAGCTCCCCATTGATAATTTCTAAAAATAACCATTGAAATTGCAGGCCACTCTTCTCTAGCACACGAACTCATTTCATTCATACTAATACCAAAAGCACCGTCACCTGCAAAACCAATCACTGGAGTATCAGGGCAACCAATTTTCGCTCCCAGAATTGAGGGAAAACCATAACCACAAGGACCGAATAATCCTGGTGCTAAATATTTTCTTCCTTTTTCAAATGTTGGGTAAGCATTTCCAATTGCACAATTGTTTCCGATATCACTTGAAATGATTACATCATCAGGCATTCCTGCTTGAATAGCTCTCCAAGCTTGTCTTGGTGACATTCTATCAGCATCTCTTTTTCTTGCCTCTTCATTCCAAACTGTACCTTTGTCATCTTCTTCATGATCTAGGCTTGATAATTTTTGTAACCAAGCAGATTTAGTTTGATGAATAATATCTTTTCTTTTTTGTCTATCTGCATCTCCTGCTGTTGGTGCAAGTTGGGCTAATAATTGTTGAGCAACTAGTTTAGCATCTCCACAAATTCCAACTGTAACTTTTTTAGTTAAACCAATTCTATCAGAATTCATATCGACTTGGATAATGCTCGCATCTTTTGGCCAATAATCCATTCCATAGCCTGGCAAAGTAGAGAAAGGGTTAAGTCTTGTACCTAAAGCTAATACAACATCAGCTTGTTGAATTAATTCCATTGCTGCTTTTGAACCATTATATCCCAGTGGACCAGCTGCTAAAGGGTGGCTTCCAGGAAAACTATCATTATGTTGATAACCAGAACAAACTGGTGCATCTAATTTTTCAGCAAGTTTTTTACAATCTTCTATCGCTCCACCTATTACAACTCCTGCACCAGATAGTATTACAGGGAATTTAGCTTTAGATAATAAATCGGCTGCCTTATTAATTGCTTCAACCCCACCTGCTTGTCTTTCAAGTCTTACGATTGGAGGCAAATCTATATCAATAACTTGAGTCCAATAATCTCTTGGTACGTTTATTTGAGCAGGAGCAGATCCTCTAATAGCTTTTTCAATAACTCTATTTAAAACTTCAGCCATTCTTGAAGGATCTCTAACTTCCTCTTGGTAACAAACCATATCTTTAAATAAATTCATTTGCTCAACTTCTTGAAAACCACCTTGGCCCATAGTTTTATTTGCAGCTTGTGGGGTAACTAATAAAAGTGGAGTATGGTTCCAATATGCAGTTTTAATTGGTGTAACTAATCCAGTAATTCCTGGTCCATTTTGAGCAATGACCATAGACATTTTTCCAGTAGCTCTAGTATAGCCATCAGCAATTAATCCACCATTAGTTTCATGAGCAACATCCCAAAAAGTAATTCCTGCATCTGGAAAGATATCTGAGATTGGCATAAATGCTGAGCCAATAATTCCAAATGAGTGTTCTATACCATGCATTTGTAAAACTTTTACAAAAGCTTCTTCTGTTGTCATTTTTGTCATAAAATCAGAACCTCTTTAAAGTAAAATTTATTAAAATTCGTTTGTTAATTTTTCCGATTAATATATAAGATTTTACGAATTTCAAACAAACAATTCGACACAAGAAATATGGCAACTGACATTATAATTCATGATAAAAAAGATAATGTTGGCGTAGTTGTTATTGAAAAAATTACTCCAAAACAAGACTGTAAATGCTGGGTAATGGAGGATGATAGTTCAGCTAATATTCAATCTTTAGATGAAATCCCTTTAGGACATAAAATTGCGATGACAGACCTCAATGAAGGTGACACTGTTCTTAAATATGGTCATGACATTGGAAAAGTGGTTAAATCTATTAAAAAAGGTCAACATGTACATGTTCACAATGTAAAAACAAAGAAGTGGTAATAATATGGAAATCCCAAAAAGTTTTTTAGGTTATAAAAGAGAAAATGGAAGAGCTGGTACTAGAAATCATGTAATTATTCTTCCAGTTGACGATATCTCGAACGCGTGTGCTGAAGCAGTCGCAAATAATATTAAAGGAACAATAGCTCTTCCCCACTCATATGGAAGATTACAATTTGGAGCAGATCTAGAATTACATTTCAGAACAATGATAGGAACAGGATGCAATCCAAATGTAGCTGCTGTTATAGTAATTGGAATTGAACCCAAATGGACAAAAAGAATTGTTGATGGAATTGCAAAAACAGGAAAGCCAGTAGAAGGTTTTCATATTGAGCGTACTGGAGACATTGGCACTACAATGAAGGCTTCTAAAAAAGCACAAGAATTTGTTATGTGGGCTTCTGAAAAACAAAGAGAAGAATGTCCTATAAGTGATCTTTGGATATCGGTTAAATGTGGAGAGTCAGATACAACATCTGGTTTAGCATCTAACCCAACAGTTGGAAATCTTATGGATAAACTTGAGCCTTTAGGAGTGCATTTATGTTTTGGTGAAACATCAGAATTGACAGGTGCTGAAAAAGTTTGTGCAACAAGAGGTGCTACAAAAGAAGCATCAGATAAATTTATGAAAACTTGGAATGACTATAACGATTTTATCTTAAAAGAAGCAACAGATGATTTATCAGAAAGTCAACCAACTGCAGGAAATATCGCAGGAGGCTTAACTACTATTGAAGAAAAAGCTTTCGGAAACTTTCAAAAAATTGGAAACTGTAAATTTATAGATGTATTAGAACCAGCTGAAGAACCTAAAAAAGGAAAAGGTTTATACTTCATGGACACTTCATCAGCAGCAGCAGAGTGTGTTACTCTTCAGGCAGCCGCAGGATTCAATATTCATTTATTTCCAACTGGACAAGGTAATATTGTTGGAAATCCCATTGAACCAGTTATCAAATTAACAGCAAATCCTCTAACTGTTAAAGGAATGGGTGAACATATAGATTGTGATGTTTCAAAAATTCTATCAAGAGAGATGAACTTATCTGAAGCAGGAGATGAGCTTATAAAGACAACTCTGAGAGTAGCTAATGGAAGATTAACTTGTGCCGAAGCTTTAGGTCATAAAGAATTTGTTATGACTAAACTTTATAGAAGCGCTTAATCATTTTTTATATAATGGTAAAAAAAAATTACTTGGTAGTTATACCAGGAATCATTCTTGCATTTGTTCTTTACACGCTTTCTCAAGGTTTTAATAATATCATTGGTATTGAACTTCTTGGATATAATAAAAGCCCTATTTCTACTGCTATGATAGCAATTCTTATAGGAATTATATTTGGAAATATTTTTAAAGTAAGAAACACTTTTCAAAAAGGTTTAGATTTTACAAGAGAATATATTTTAAAGCTTGGAATTATTTGTCTTGGTATTCAATTAAAACCATTTGAATTTTTAGAATTTGGAAAGATAGCAATTCCATTAATAGTAATTTGTATAATAAGTGTCTTAATTATTATTAAACTTTTGATAATAAAACTTAAAATACCAACACGAATGGCTTACTTAATATCTATAGGGAGCACTGTTTGTGGAACAACAGCTATCATTGCAACTGCACCTGTGATTAAGGCAAGTAAAAATGAAATATCGTATGCTATAGCTAACATTACCCTATTTGGAATTTTATCAATGCTAATATATCCTTATTTTGCTAATTTTTATTTTGAGGGAAATCCTCTTTTTGCAGGTCTATTTTTAGGAACTTCAATACACGAAACATCTCAAGTTGCTGCTGCAGGACTTATTTATGATCAGCAATTTAATAGTCCGGAAACACTTAATATAGCTACTGTAACTAAACTTATAAGAAATACATTCTTGATTATAATGATCCCTCTATTTGCCTTTCTATACAACAGAGGTAAGACTAAAGATAAGGAATATTCAATAATAAATATTTTCCCATATTTTGTTTTAGGATTTGTAGGAATGATTATTTTAAGAAATGTGGGAGATCAGGCATTTATTCCTTATAATAACTATAATTGGAATGAAATAATTGATTTGATAAAGATAATATCTAAAATTTGTCTGACAATGGCTATGGCTGCTATTGGTTTGTCAACAAATCTTAAAGATATTAAAAGTATGGGACATAAACCATTTGTTGTTGGGTTTGTTGCTATGGCAACTGTTGGAATTATTTGTATTTTAACAATTGAAGTGTTTCAAGAAATATTTATTTAGATTGTTTTACAGTTTTATTAAAATACTTTTTTCTAAACCTTGAAATAGATCTTCTTATAAAAGCAGCTGAAATACCCAAAAACACTGCAAACAAAATTGAAAATAATCCATAGAAAAAAGGCATATCTTCTGAAAATTCTTTAATAAATTTTGAAAAAAAGTTCAGATCTTGGTTTAAAGCTTTTACTATCTCTTTCTGAGCTTGCTCTGCAAAAAATGTGTCATAAGCTATAACTATTCCTACAACTAACAATAAAATTGCTAATAATGCTTTTAAGCCTGAACTATTTATCTGTTCTCCAATTTTTTGACCCACTTGGACTCCAACAATTGATCCGACGATAAGCATTAGAACTAACATCAAATCTATTGATCCATAATTAATTGAATGTAAAAAAGTAACAATCACGCTTACAAAAATAGTTACAAACAAAGATGTTCCCGGCACTAATTTTGTGGGCATTTTGATAATATAAATCATTGCAGGAACAAGGATAAAAGCACCTCCAATTCCCATTATAGCTGCTATAAAACCAACTAATAATCCAATTAATATTGGAGTAAAAACACTTTCATATAATTTGGATTTAGGAAATCTCATTCTTAATGGAAGACCGTGTATCCAATAATGAACGTGTAATTTTTTTTTTACTTCAAGGTTTCTTTTTGCTCTATCTATTTCTCCTAAACTTTCTACTAACATTAAAGTTCCAATAATTGCTAAGATGTACATATAAGCAAGTGATATAACGGTATCTATTTTGCCAATACCTTTAAAATATGTGAATGTATAAATACCTAGAACTGTTCCAATAGCACCACCTATAACAATCATAAAGCCCATTTTATAATCTAAAGTATTTTTAAGATAATGAGTTGTAGATCCAGATACAGAAGTTGCTAAAATATTATTAGCTTCATTCGCAACAGCATATGCGGGGGGAACTCCCATAAAAATTAAAAAAGGTGTCATTAAAAAACCTCCACCAACACCAAACAATCCTGAAAGGACTCCAACTATTGCGCTTAATAAAAGTATTTCAACAGGATTAACAAATACTTGGGCTATAGGTAAAAATACTTCCATAAAAAAATATATATATTAATATTGATTATTACTCATATATATAGATGTCAATAACGATATAGATAAATAATTTTAAATGAAAAAAATTCTCATAACTGGAGCAAATGGTTATATAGGTAAGTGTCTTTATTATTTTCTTAAAAAAAAATTCAAAATAATAGGAATTGATAAAGAAAAATCATCAGAAAAAAAAATTACTCAATGTAATATTCTTAATAAAAAAAAGTTAAATAACTTTATAAAAAAAGAAAAACCTGAGCTAATCATTCACTTAGCTGCTCAATCATTAGTGGATGAGACTATAAATAAAAAGAAATATTACGATAATAATGATAAAGCAACAAAAAGTTTATTAGAAATAGCAAAAAAAAATAATATTAAAAAGATTATTTTTTCAAGCACTGCATCTATTTATCAACAAAGTTCAAAACCATTAAAAGAAAATTCAAAAATTAGAGCTCTAAGTACTTATGCAAAAACAAAACGACTATGTGAAAAAAAAATTCAAAGTGAAAAAAATTTAAAATTTATTATATTGAGATTTTTTAATGTATGCTCAGCTTTACGAAGTCCAATTATTGGAGAGCTACATAATCCTGAAACACATTTAATCCCAACCATTGTTTATAAAGCAATGTATAATAAAAAAATTTATATTTATGGAAGCGATTTTAATACGTTTGATGGAACTTGTATTAGAGATTATATACACATCAAAGATATTTGTTTGGCAATAGAAAAATCAATTAAATATTTATTCAAAAATAATAGATCTAATATCTTTAATATTGGTAACTATAAAGGTTTATCAAATAAAGAAATTATTAGTTGTGTGAGAAAAAAAATAAAAAATAATTTAAATTTGAAATATGTAAACAGAAGAAAAGGTGATGTATCAAAACTTATTTGTAATTCAAATAAAGCAAAAAAAATACTTAATTGGAAAGCAAATAATTCAAATATTAAGAAAATTATAGATGATGAAATGAAGTGGATTTTTAAATTTAATAAAATGGGTATTAAACGAAAATTTAAAAACTATTTATTGTAAAAGTGTTCGTGTATTGAATTTAGTCTAATGAAATTAAGGTACCAACAATAATAACTCCCCAATAAGCAGACAAAACTACAGCCACTCCTGTCTTAAGTTTATTCTTTTTAATTTCTGAAGGAAGTTTTTTTATAATCTCTGACATTCAATTTATGAATATACCCAGTAGAAAAATTGTCAAACTATAATTTGATATAAAGATTTTTTTTATCAGTAAATTGTTGCTCCAAACACCTTGGTCTCTCCATCCTCAACTCCCAAGACCAATCTACCTAAAAACTCTCCTGGTATTTCATTATTAGTTACTTTGATTAGAACTGTTATATGCTCACCTCTTCTCAAAGTTCCGAAGGGTTCATAAGTTTCTTTTAAATTAGTGATAAGTTTATTGTTAGCCCATTGTTTGCCAAGCTCAACTTCATTGGCTCCAAATAACATTTGTGTAGAAAAATCCTTTGTAAAACCACCATAATCTTTAATGTTTGAAGACCTAACTAGATTTTCCCAAAATGGTTTGCCAATTTTAAATATTTCTTCATCGGATTTAGATAGTAGATCCATAAATATTTAATCTTTTAATAATATTTTAAGAAGCTTTTTTCTTCTCGTTTTCATCTACAATATGATAGACGGGGACTTTCTCCATTGTAAACTTGCCAGTTTTGGGATCTCTTCTAGAAACAGTTAAACAATGCCAATTGTCATCATCTAATTTCATGTGATCTCCCCTATAGTAATATCCTGGCCATCTAGTTTCTTCTCTAAACATGGTGTGTTCCGTTACACATTGTGAAGTAAGGGCTCTATGCTTTAATTCCCATGCTCTCATAAGTTGATGATAATCTTCTGCACCTACATTTTCTAGATCTTCTTCTAACCAAGCTAATAATTCTAAACCTCTTTTAAGCATGTTTTCATTTGTCATGTAGTTTGTAGCTATACCACCAACATATTCGTCCATGATTCTTTGAAGTCTTTGCAGACCTTGAATTGGGGATATATAACTTGGGGAAACTGTTCCACCAGTAATTTCATTTTGAGCTATCGTATAAGTATCTAATGGTTTGTAAACTTTAGCTTTGAAATCGTCACATTGTTTATCTGTAACATTAATACCTTCAGCTTTTTGATCTTCAATATATTTTACAGCTGCTTTTGCTGCTAATCGACCTTCTGTAAATGATCCTGACGAAAATTTATGTGCACTTCCACCAACTGTATCTCCAGCACCAAATAACCCATCAATAGTTAACATTCTGTTATAGCCCCAAAAGTATTCTGGTGGTGACAAATCTTCTGGTCCACTAACCCAGGCTCCTGAACATGTTGCGTGTGAACCCATCACGTATGGTTCTGATGTAGTTAACTCTGGATTTGTATATTTTGGATCAATATTTTGAGATGCCCAAACTACGGCTTGCCCGACAGTCATTCCTAGAAAATTTTCCCAACCTACTGTTTCTAAATGAGGATCTTGAAACGCTTCTGTTGTAACCATTTGAATTGGTCCACCGCCAGCAATTGTTTCTTGAATAAATGCATGGTTTCTTAAACATGTTGGAGTTGGGTGATGATCGATATATTCACCAACTAGCTCCTTAGTTTGATCGTACCATTTTTTCTCATAGTTTTCGCCATTTGCATTTTGAGTGTAAGTTTTTAGATGTAAAAAATATGCTCCAACTGGCCCATAGCCGTCTTTAAATCTACATAAAACAATTCTATTTTCCATTTGAGTCATTTTTGCACCTGCAGCAATAGGTAAAGCATAAGCCGAACCGTTACTCCAAGGTGCATACCAAGTTCTTCCCATGCCTTCACCAACTGCCCTTGGCTTGAATATATGAGATGCTCCTCCTGCAGCAACAATCACAGTTTTAGATCTAAACACATGAAAATCTCCTGTTCTCATATTAAATCCTACAGCTCCGCCCACTCTGTTTTCTTTTGCCTCATCCATTAAAAGATGAGTAATCATTATTCTATTATAAATTTTATCAGCTGATTTTTTTGCAGCTTCTGCAACGATGGGCTTATAGCTTTCACCATGAATCATAATTTGCCACTTGCCTTCTCTTAAATATCTTCCAGTTTTTTCATTTTTCATCATTGGCAAACCCCACTCATCAAACATATGAACTGTTGAGTCTACATGACGAGCCATGTCATATCCTAAATCCTCTCTAACCATTCCCATCAAATCATTACGAGCATATCTAACATGATCCTCTGGCTGATTTTCATCCCATTGCATTCCCATATAGCAATTAATTGCATATAATCCCTGTGCAACAGCTCCACTTCTGTCGATATTTGCCTTTTCAACACAAACAATTTTTAAATCTCTTCCCCAATGTCTAGCTTCAAAAGTAGCACCAGTTCCTGCCATACCACCACCGACTACTAATACATCACATTCTTCAAAATGAGTTTTATGCTTAGCCATTAATAGTAAACACCTTTTTTAAAAGAGTCTTTTGGAACAGAAGGTAGTTCTCCATTAGTATTTAAACCTTCTGGCTCAGTATAAAGTCTTTGAGAATTGATTTCACCTTGATTAGGTTTATCACCTTCAGCAAGTTTTGGAATAAATTTTCCCCAAGGTTTTGTTGTAATTGGAGATACAAAATTTTTTTCAGTCCCATTTCTAAATTTAATTTTCCAGGAAATTGTTCCTTTTTCTTCTTCTCTTCTTACTCTAACACTATGACCCATTGGTGCAAAGTCTGCATAACCTCTAACATCAATAGCATGATTTGGGCAAGCCTTGACGCAAGAATAACATTCCCAGCAAAAATTTGGTTCAATATTTTTAGCACGTCTAATATTTTCATCTATGTGCATAATATCTGACGGGCAAATATCTACACAATGACCGCAGCCATCACATCTGGTCATGTATACAAAAGTTGACATAATTTTAATTTTCTCCTTTTTTTAATAACATATTAATAGTGTTTTGGCTCTTCTCTTTTTATACCCAGGCCAAATTGCTCAGGCGCGTCTGCTGGGGGTGGAAGATTGTCCCTTGATCCATCAGCTTCAGCTAAATTTTTTTGTATAGCTGCACCAGGTTTGTAAAACATATGAGCAAATTTAGACCAGTAAACTCCGCCAAATAAAATTAGGTTAGAAGCAACAAATAAAGTTAAGAATAAATATGATAACCCCATTTGACCATTAAATTGAGTATAAGACCAAGCTAATCCAAAAGTTGAACAAGCAAGTAACGCTAACACAAACAAATCTGCTTTAATAATTCTATACCAAGGATGGGCTTCAGCAGATACATCAACTCTTAAAAAAAACCAAAACCAGTATCCTCCAATACAAGTTAAAATAGCACCTATGTGCCAAAGCATAGACCATGTTTCAGAATTTGCTTTCCCAGCCCCAGTAAAGCAGAAAACTAATACTGCTGAAGATATCCAAAATAAAATTGTTCCATACATTCCTAGGACATGAGCAAGTCTTCTTTTGCCAAAGCCTAGCTCTGATGTTGTTCCTATATCGACAACTGTTGTCTTTGCTATTATTGAGGTTTTTTCTCCAATACCTAATTCTTTTGTAGCCGCTAACTTTGCTTTCTTTGCATTATTAAAAAAATATGTAAGATTTTTATGATGTATCATTTGAATTATTGTTCCAACAGCAATTAAAATTATCATTGCAATTATAAAATATTGCATTGCTAAGGGTGAAACTAATTCTGATAAAATTGAAAAAGGATTTGTTGAAAGCATATTTTTTACCCTTGAAATAAATTCAATTAATTTTAAGTTTTCTAATCTAGTTGATTATATAGTTCAACCAAAACTATTGGTCAATTTGTCATTAATAACAACTTAAAGTTAAGGTTTGTTATGTTGTTTTTTAGGTATTTTGGGTGTCTGAAGCTATCAAAATCTATACTGATTGCAGTTAATAATCGCTGAGCTGTAATATTTTAAAAATTTTTTGAATTGATTTAAACTTTTTCTTTTCCAACCAATCTTCTTAACTGTTTTAACAGAGGCTATGCCTTTGCCAGAACCAATTAATAATATTTCATCAAAATTATATAATTCATTAATTAAAATATCTTTTTTAAAAATTTTTTTAACTTTAGATTTAAAAAATTTATAAGTGATTCCTTCATAATAATCTTTTTTAGGTGAATATATTTTATTATTTTTTATAAATAAAAGATTAGAAGTTCCAGACTCTAAAATTTTTTTCTTAGAAATAAGAGCAATATCTGATTTTGAATTATCCATTTTTTTTAAATGAAATAAAATTTTCTTATATTTCAAATTTTTATATTGAGGTTTTTCACGTTTCAAATTTACAAATTCTAAACTAAAATTTAGTTTAGGAGCTACTCTTTTTCTTAAAGATATTGAAATAATTTTATTGTTTAGAGCAACTCTAAGTAAATGATTATAATTTTTTTTTTTACTTAAATTTTTATTGATAATTGTAATTATATCTTTTTTAAGATATCTTTTTTTAATCCCAAATATTTGGAGCGATCTAATAAGATTTTTAATATGATTTTCAAAAAATAAAATCTTTGGTGGTTTACCAAAAATCCACATTGTTGTGAAAATACCATGATTGCCCCATAAATCTTTAAAATCTACTTCCTCTAAATCTTTAAGCAGATAGGATCTTTTTAATAAGTAAGTTGCCATTGTAAGTTAAAAATGACTCCGGGTGAAATTGAAATCCATAAATTTTATCTTTATTATTTTCAAAAGTCATTGCTACTTTTGATTCTAAACATCTCATAGTTATCTCAAAATCTTTAGCTTTAAAAGGTTCTTTTAATTTTAAAGAGTGATAGCGACCTACTTTAAATTTTTTACCTTTTCTAAATAAAGATTTACTATTAGTAACTTGTATATTTGATTGAAAACCATGATAAATTTTTTTTTGTTCAACTATCTTAGCTCCTTCACAAAACAATATTTGCTGAAAACCAAGACAAATACCAATAATCTTCTTTTTTCCTTTAAAACTTTTATATATTTTTGATGTTAATGGATAATTTTTTGGATTTCCTGGTCCAGGGGAAAAAATAATAACTGAAGCCTTTTCAAGTTTATTTCTATCTAATTCATTGTAATTATTACACTCAACTTTGTCAAATAATGAAAATTGATGAACAACATTATGAGTAAATGAATCTTTATGGTCAATTATATAAATCATTTAAAAAGATCAATTAATGCCTTTGCTTTAATATAATTTTCACTAAATTCATGATTAGCGTTGCTGTCAACAACTACACCTGAGGCTACAGAAATTTCAGAAATATTTTTAAAGTTTAAAATTGATCTTATAATAATATTAAATCTCATATCGCCATTAAATTTTATATATCCAAAACTACCAGTATAAATATTTCTATTTTCTTTTTCTTGATTATTTAAAAGATTTAGGGTGTTTATTTTTGGACACCCAATAACAGATCCCCCTGGCATCATAGCCTTAATAATATCTATATTTTTAATATTTTTCTCTAACTTACCTTTAATCAAGCTAACATAATGAAAAAGATCTTTATACTCCTCTACAACTTTAGATCTTGATAATTTAACTGAGCCAACCTTGCATATTCGAGATAAATCATTTCTTTCCATATCAACGATCATATTATGTTCTTTGGTTTCCTTAAGGTTTTTTCTAAAATAATTTAAAGCCTTTGCTTTATTCATATTTTTATTTTTTTTTACGGTTCCTGCTATAGGCTTTGTAGATATCAAAAAACCTTTTTTAGTTATTAAATTTTCTGGAGAACAGCTAATTACAGAATAGTTTTTATCCTTAATCATAAAAGCTTCAGGAGCTAAATTTGTTTTAGATAATCTACAAAAAAAATCTAAAGGATTTATCTTTGATTTTGTTTTATACTTAGTACAAATCTTAATTTGATAAGTCTCACCACGTTTAATTTTTTTTTTAAAACTATCAAAAATTTTTACATAAGAATTTTTATCAATATTTATCTTAAAATTATCATGTTTAGAATTATATTTATTTTGATAATTAAGTTTATTACTAAGCTTTATTATTTTTTCAGGTTTATAAAAAATACCCTTAGGAAAATTAATATTTTTTTGCCTAGGTACTTTAATTTTAACTAGATTATTTAACAACTCATATCCCAAGAAACCTATAAATAAATCCGTATTTTTTGATTTTCTTTTATATTTTGTGCTAAAAAAACTTTTAATATTTTTACTGTTTAAAATAATTTTTTTTGAGAAATTTGTATATAAATCAAATCCCCTTTTGGATTTATAAATTATGTAAGGCTCTCCTGAATGATGCAAATCTGCTAATTGATTTTTTTTATTCAATTTATTCTGTTTTAAGTCTTAAAACTGGTTCTTCCTTAATCGGTAAATGTATTATTGCTGCAAAAACAGATAAAGCAATTGCTAAATACCACGCATAGTCATACGATCCGTAAAGATCATGAAACAAGCCCCCTAAATATGCACCAAAAAATGATCCTATTTGATGACTTAGAAAAACAATTCCATATAAAAGACCTAAATATTTAGTTCCAAACATATGTGCTACAATTCCACTTGTAGCTGGAACAGTTGAAAGCCACAAAAAACCAAAACTAGCTCCAAATAAAAAAGCACTTAAATTACTCGCAGGTGTAAATATAAAAAGAATGATGGAAATTCCTCTAAGAAAATAAATTCCACTTAGAATAATCTTTTTACTCATTTTTGCTGAAAGATAACCGCTTAACAAAGACCCAAAAATATTGAATAAACCTATTAATGAAAGAATGGCGGCTGCAGTCCAGTTTTCTAATCCTCTATCAATGACATATTTAGGTACGTGAGTTCCAACTAAAGTTATATGAAAACCACAAACAAAAAACCCAAACACAAGTAAAATGTAACTTTTAGTTTTGAAAGCCTCTATGAGTGCCTCTTTTAATGATTGATCTGACAATTTCTCGGCACTTTCGGACTCGGATGGAGATCTACAAAAGTATGCAGCAATTAAACCGGTTATTAAGAAAAGAGAAAAAATGAATAAGGTATAATTCCAACCAAATTCAACTAAAGAATAATTTGTAAAAATTGGAGAAAGAAAATAACCAAAGGAGCCAACAGCAGTTACAAAACTCATTGCGATTGTTCTGGTAGAAAGTGGAAAATGCTTGCCAACAATTGACATAGGAATACTTATTGCTGTTCCACCCAGTCCAATTCCAATTAATAAACCCATATGGATTTGAAAGAAAATTCCAGTATTTGGGCCAGTGTATAAAAAATATGTACCTAAAGTATAAAATATAAATGCAGAAATTATTGCTATATGACCACCATATTTATCTGCTATTGCTCCAAAAATAGGTCCGGTTAAACCCCACATTAACATTTGTATACCAATAGCCAAACCAAAGGCAGTGTTACTAATATTCAAGCTTTCATTAAAATCCATAAAGAACATGCCAAAAGTTTGTCTTACACCAAGTGAAATCAGTACTACAAAACATGCAGCTAATAATGTAATAACTGCCGTTTTAGATCGAAAGAAATTTTCCGAAGTCATTTAAGGTGTCTTAATGCTTGTTTTATGTCTGCTATTAAGTCAATTGGATCTTCTAGACCAATATGAAATCGTACAAGATGTTCATCTTTTGCTAAATTCATATACTTTCTTTTACCAGTTTCCCTAAATTCTTGATGAAGAGCTAAACTTTCAAAGCCGCCCCAACTGTAACCATAACCAAAGAGTTTTAAAGAATTTACAAATTTTCTTACAGAATTTATATTTTTTGATTTTATTTTTAGACCCATCAAACCAGAAGCACCTGAATAGTATTTTTTCCACATCCTAAAATTATAGGAATTTTTTTTATAAGGATAAAGTAACTTAATTTTTTTATTCTTGGATAAAAAAGCTGCAACTTTTTTTGCATTTTCCCTATGTCTATCTAATCTAACATCCAATGTTCTTAATCCTCTAGTAATTAAATATGCATCATCTGGTGCTAATCTTAAACCAGTAATTTTTTCTGCAATTTTTACCTTATTAAAAACTTTTTTACTTACTGCTAAACTTCCACCCATTACATCTGAATGTCCTGAATAATATTTAGTTGCAGACACAATCGACATATCGAAACCAAATTTAATTGGTTTAAAATAATATGGTGTCGCCCAAGTATTATCTATTGCTGTAATAATTTTATTTTTCTTAGCTATAGTTATTATTTTTCCTAAATCTTGAAATTCAAATGAGTTACTTCCTGGATTCTCAACAAAAATTAATTTTGTTTTTTTTGTTATATTATTTTGTAATGTTTTCAAATTATGTGGATCATAAAAGACTGTTTTTATTTCAAATTCCTTTAAAAAATCTTGAGTTAACAATCTTGTAGGACTGTATACCGGATCAGCAACCAAAATTTCATCTCCAGGTCTAACAACACTAAATATTGCTAAAAATACAGATCCAAAACCTGTAGGTGTTGTAAAAACATGATAACTTTCTTCTAATTTTGTTAAAATTTTTTGTAATATATGAGTCGTAGATGTTCCCTGTCTTCCATAATCATAATGACCGCCAGTAGGATTTTTTTGTGATTTTGCTTGAGTATTTCTTAGATGTTTCATCGACTTAAAGATAATCGTTGAAGCCCTTACAACAGGAGGGTTTACTGACTGGTTATGAAAGTCTTTTGCTGTATGTTTTAAAAATGTTTTAAAAGAATTTGACATAAAAAAAATTGATAACTCCTTAGGACAATGCTATATCCCGCTGATAATTTCAATTAAATTATAATTAAAGGATAAAATGGGTTACCCAAAAAAACATAGAGGCCGAAGAAAACAGGGGTCTAAAAAAAGAAGAGCAAAAAGAAAAAATAAGAAGAAGTAACTCTAATGGAGCAAATCAATAAGGTTAAGTCCATTAGTATATGGATTTTTATTGTGCCTTTTTTTGCAGTAAATGCCTGTTTAATTCTTACAACTCAATTTCACGAATTAAATTTAATACCTCATCAACATAAAATTTCTTATCCCTTTCCATATATAGATGGGGGAGTTTCAATTAGTAGAACTGCAAGATATTTTCCGACTTATTTAATTTTTAAACCAGCGATGTTTTTGACTTCTTATCTTTTAATCATCTACTGGTTAAACAATAGAAGAATTATAGATTATTTCGATACTGAGAATAAATACAAAAATAAAATTGTATATTTCGGTATTGCTTCCGCAATCGCATTAATATTTCACTCTATATTTCTTGGAGTGAAATTTGATAATGATATATATAAATTATTTAGAAGAGTAATTATGTTTGTATTTATTATCTTTGAAATAGTTGCCCAAGCTTATTTAGTAGCAGCGTTATATTCAATAAAAAATAAAATTTTTCAACACATTAATAAGAATATTTTAAAACTTAAATTTTTTTTAGTAAGCACACTTATCGTTGTTGCTATTATAAGTATTCCAATAATTAGTTTACCTGGAGATGATTTTTATGGAATAAATCTAAAATATTTAAAACATGCTTTGGAATGGGATTATTTTATAGGAGTGATATCTTTTTATCTTTTAACTTTTATGATGTGGAAAAAAAGTTAATTAGTTTATAATCCATCCGCCACCCAAAACTTTGTATCCTAGATGGTCTAAATTATAAAAAACACATGCTTGGCCAGGGGAAATTCCATCTTCAAATTCTTTAAGAGTAACCTCAGCAGAGTTATTTTCTTTTAAATCTATTTTAGCATTTAATAGTTTCCCTGTAGATCTTATTTTTACTAGAACTTCCTTTTTCAAATCATTTTTTTTTACCAACAAATTTAAATTATTTATATTAATTTTTTTTTTACCAAGTTTGTCTCTAGGGCCCACTATAATTTCATTTTTGACAGAGTCTATTTTAAGAACATATAAAGGTTCTGTATCAGAAACTTTAATTCCTTTTCTTTGACCAATAGTAAAATTAATAATTCCTTCATGAACACCCACTACCTTACCTTCTAAATTTTTTATATTTCCTTTTTTAAAAGATTCGGGTCTAAATTTTCTAATTACTGATGCATAGTCTCCATTAGGAACAAAACATATATCTTGGCTATCTGGTTTATCAGCAACGTTTAAGTTTAATTCCTTCGCTATCAACCTTGTTTCATCTTTGACCATTCCTCCAAGAGGAAACCTCAAATAATTCAATTGTTCTCTAGTAGTATTAAATAAAAAATAACTTTGATCACGATTTTCATCAACAGCACGATACATGTTGGTTTCATTGCCAGACGTGATACTTTTTACATAATGTCCAGTAACTAAAGCATCCGCTTTAAGCTCTTTAGCAACATAAAATAAATCTTTGAATTTCACAGTTTGATTACACTGAACGCAAGGTATTGGGGTTTCACCCTTCAAATAACTCTCCACAAAATTATCAATTACTCCTTGTTTAAATTTGTCCTGATAATATAAAATTCTATGTTCTATACCAAGTTTGTTTGCAACTCTTTTTGCATCCATAATATCTTGACCAGAGCAACACTGTTTCGAGGAAGCAACTTCTTTACCATCATCATAAAGTTTTAAAGTTATTCCAATAACTTTAAAACCCTCTTTTTTCATAATACCTGCAACGGTGGATGAATCTACACCCCCTGACATTGCAACAACGACTGTGGTATCTGATGGCTTTTTCTTAAAGCCGATAGAATTTAAATCTTTATTCATTAGGTGGTATTTATACTTATTTACAATATAAGTTAAATTAAATGATTTTAAATTATGAACCAGGTGACAAAGTCACTAATCCTCAAAAAAAAGAATGGGGTATTGGACAAGTTCAATCTATAATTAATGATAAAGTAACAATTAATTTTGAAAATGCTGGAAAAAAAGTGATTAATGCCAAACATGTAGAGCTCAAAAAAATAGGAAAATAAAATTGAATTTAAAGAATATTGTAAAAAATTTAATAGAAAGTTTTTTAACTGCAGGAGATTTAGCCCTAGAATTAAGAGAAAAAGGATTAACAAAAAAAATAAAATCAGACAATACGCCTGTAAGTAATGGCGACCTAGAAGTAAATAAATTTATTTCAAAGAAGATTAAAGAAATTACTCCTGACTTACCTATTATTTCAGAAGAAACATCTGAAAATAAAAATAATTTAAGTCTAAAAGATTTTTGGCTTATCGATCCAATAGATGGAACTTATGATTATATTAATAACCTTGAAGAATTTACAATTAATGCTGGCCTAATTATTAACAGTAAACCAGTTGCTGGTTTAATTAATGCTCCTGCAAAAAAAAGAATGTTTTATTCATATGAGAAAGGTAATGCTTTTGAATTTAGTAAAGGTCAAACGGTAAATCTAAGCAATATACCTTCAAGGAAATCAGAAAACTTAAAATTTATTTCATATTCAAATAAAACGAAACCTGAAATTCAAAAAATTTATGATGAGCTAGGTGTAAAAGAAAATATCAGGATGAAAAGCTCACTTAAATTTTGTGTAGTTGCTACTGGTGAATATGATGGTTATGTCGCTGAACCAAGAGCTTACGAATGGGATATAGCAGCAGGCCATGCGATTTTAGAACATTCAGGTGGAACAGTAACAGATTTTGAGGGAAACGAAATTTTATATGGTAAAAAAAATTTAAGAAATCCAAGTCTTATTTTAAAAAATAAAAATATTTTATAATGGATGAACAAATTAGAATAATACTAATAATCATTATTTCTGTTTCAATTTTTGGGTTATTAGTTTTTGTGTTTGTAAAAAATTACTTAAAAGATAAAATAAATCATCTTGTTAAAGAGGACAAAAAAAATAAACTAAAGTAAATTTATTATTTTTAAATATTCATTTTTTTCAATATCCATTACTTTTTTGGAGGTTTCAAAATCAAAACCATTTCTAGCAAGTAAGGAAATATCTTTTTTATAAAATAAAGATCTATTGTCTTCTGTTCTTGCTGGGCCAATTCTTTTTTTTTTACATAATTTTATTGCTGAAAAAAAGTCTTGATCAGAATTATCTTCTCTTATTTTATTGACTGTCTCTTTAATAAATTCATCTTTAATTCCTTTTCCAAATAAATAACTTCTAATTTTATTAATTGAGTTTCCTCTTTGAATCATACTTTTAGCCTTACTTTCTGAATAAAATTTATCATTTATAAATTTATTTTTCTCTAAATCAGACAAAACGATATCAATTAAATTTGAAACATCTTGTTTTTTAACATTTGGTGAAGAAGTTTTTAAATATTTTTTTAAAAGATACGTTTTAAGCTGTTGTTTTGATGGTGCATATTTCTCAACATAAGTGAAGGCAAAATTTCTCATTTCATCGACCGTTACTTCTAATGATTTTTTTCTATTTCTTATAGGAATCATGCTTAGAATTAATATAATATATTTTAAAATGATCGAAGAAATTTATAATTATTTTAGCATTGAAATGCTTTACTATTGGGTAAATTTAGGAGTTATCCCTTTTTGGTTACTGCTAATTTTTTTTCCACAATCTAATCTTTCTAGATATTTTGTATCTTCAATATTTCCATTTTTTGTATTAAGTGGTGCTTATATTTTTGTTTTATATAAATCTTACCTTAACTCATTTGATTTTGTTAATAATTTTAGTCTATATCTTGGGATAGACAGCTTATCAGAATTATTTGATGATAAATTTTACTTAATGATGTTTTGGATACATTTTATATCAATAAACCTCTTTACTGGCGGCTGGATAGTAAAAGACTCTCAAAAGTTTTATATGAATAAGTTTCTAGTGGCTATACCATTGATTATTACTTATTTTATTGGTCCAATTGGTTTATTTTTTTATTGGATAATAAAAATTTTTTACGCCAAAAAAATAAGCTTACATGACTAAGTCATTGGACTTTTACTTTGACTTTATCAGTCCATATTCATTTTTGGCTTATAAAAAATTAAAATCACTCAAACAAAATCATAAAATTGTTATTAACTATAAACCTATCTTGTTAGGTGGCCTACATAAACTGGGGGGTATAATTGCTCCAGCTTTTAACGAGCGCAAAATGAAAAATATGAAAAATGATTGTGAATTAGTTGCAACAAAAAATAATATTCAATTTAAGTGGAATGAGAGATTTCCTATAAATTCTTTAAATTTAATGAGAGGATATTTAGCAATTGATATTAATTTAAAAGATAAGTTTTTTGATGTGTGCTTCGATGCCTATTGGAAGGAAAATATTGATATATCCAAAGAAGAGAATGTTGAAAATATTTTAAAAAATTGCGAAATTGATAAAAATTTTTTTTTAAAAGAAATTCAAAATCCAATAATTAAAGACAAATTAAAAGAATTAACAGAAGCAGCATTTAAAAAAGATATTTTCGGGGCTCCAACATTTATAGTTGGTAATAAAATTTTCTGGGGTCAGGATAGATTAGATTATGCTTTAGAAGAATATTATTCTTAAATGATTTTAAACTTACTCTGTTTAATAGCACCAAATCCACCATCTATATGAGATACTTTTTCATAGCCCATATCCTTAAGTGATTTTGCTGCTAGTGCTGATCTTAATCCACCAGCACAAAACAAAACCATCTCTTTATTTAAGTCAAGTTTTCCCTCTTTAAAATACATGCTCTCAGGGTCCAACCAAAATTCCAACATTCCTCTGGGTATATGGTTTGCTCCTTCAACTTGACCTTCTTTTTGAAGTTCTCTGATATCTCTAATATCAATTAAATTACACTGATGATCATTTACTAATTTATATGCATTATCAGTAGAAATTGTCTTTACTTCTTTTAGTGCTTCAGAAACTAGAGTTTGAGATGATTTAATTGCCATAATATTGTAACTATTTATATCATAAATTTAAAATAATATGAAAAAACTTTTCATTAAACTTGCTAAAATATTGGGATTTGAAATTATTGATCAAAACAACTTTTCATCTCCTACTTTAAATAAAAAACTAAACGAAGATCTCTCAATTCTTAATGAAAAATCTATAATCCTACCATTAGGTGAAGTAAAAATTTCAAGAAAAGTAAAATCAATTTTAATTATAATTAGGATGAATACTGAAATAGAAATCTGGGATCAAAATAAAAAAAGATTATTTGAACAACCAAAAATAGAATATTCTTATCGTTCAATTAATTCACTTATTAATTCAATTAATTCTTGTAGTAATAAATACCCAAATCTTAAAATAAAATCTATAATAATTGATGATAATTCAAAAGAGGAAAACTTAAATAAAATTAAGAAATTAATAGAAGGTAAAAATATTGATATTTTGTCTATTGATTATGAAAAATATAAAAATAAAATTTTAGAACAAAAATCAAAAGATACTTTTTCTAATTTAGCTAGCTTATTGAATAGTTTTGAAATTGCTAAAAATCAAGGTGAAGATTTAATTTTTTTTGTGGAAGATGATTATCTTCATTTTGAAACAATGTTAGAGGAAATGATAGCTTCTTATGAGAGAATAGCCTCACAGATTGATAAAGATATTTTTATGTGTCCTTCAGATTATCCCTATCTTTATATGGACAATGAAAAAACAAATATACTAATAGGTAATAAAAGACATTGGCGTACAATTAATAAAACGCTTTGTACTTTTATGACTAGCAAAAATTTACTTGATAAATATTGGAAAAATTTCGAAAAAACTTGCTTAGATCGAAACGACCCTTTTGAAAAAAATATCAATGAAATTTATGAAAAGGAAATATGTATTTCCCCAATTAAAAGTTTATCTCTTCATTTAACTAATGTTAATTCTAGTTACGGTTTATCACCTTTTATTGATTACAAAAAATTGTGGGACGAAAATAAATAAAAAAAGCCCCCGAGGGCGGGGGCTTTTGTTGTTTTACTAACTAACTAACTTAAAGAGAGTTTAAGGGACTTTCCATTGAGAATCGCGGAGATACTAAGAACGAAAAGCCCCCTTATTGTTAACAATTAGTCTCGTATTGCATATGCAATTACACCTGTTTCAGTAACGTCAGTACCTTTAGTTTCTCCTTCTTTACTTAATCTGATACCGATAGTTGCTTTCATAATGCTCCATACAATTAATGCAGCCACAAAAACAAATATGTTTATTGAAAGTACTCCAATTAATTGCGTACCAAATGTTGTATCTGGATTTGTTATTGGCACAGCCAAAGTCCCCCAAATACCTGCAAATAAGTGAGCTGGTATTGCACCTACTACATCATCAATTTTTAATGAAAATAATAGTTTAGTTCCATAAACTACTATCACACCACCAACTGCACCAATTAAAATTGCTGCTAAAGGTGAAGGCATTAAAGGTTCTGCAGTAATAGCTACAAGTCCACCAATACATCCATTAAGCATCTGTACAACATCAGTTTTACCAAATCCTAATCTAGTAACAGTCCCAGCAGCCATTACACCACCAGCACCTGCTAAAAATGTATTCATAAATATTGTAGATACAGCTATTGCATCATCAGCAGTGCCCATAGCAAGTTGCGAACCACCATTAAATCCAAACCAACCTAACCATAGAATAAACACCCCAAGCGTTACAAGCGGAATTGAAGATGCTGCAAATGGTTTCAGTGGCGCAGGGGCACCAGACTTAGTAAATCTTCCCAGTCTTGGTCCTAATAATATTGCACCAGCTAAAGCCGCAGCTCCACCAGTTGAGTGAACTAAAGTTGATCCAGCAAAATCGGAGAAGCCGATAGAAGCTAACCAGCCTCCACCCCACTGCCATCCCATTACTATTGGATATAAAATTCCAGATAAAATTGCTGCAAATAAGAAAAAAGGCCATAGCTTAATTCTTTCAGCTAAAGTTCCTGAAACAATTGATACTGTAGTGGCACAAAAAACCATTTGGAAATACCAATCTGAACCATCTGAGTAACCTGTGTCTACGGCACTAGAATCGGACCAAGGAATAAAACTTCCTATATATCCACCTTCTGGAATGCCATAAGCAAGATTGTAACCAAACATCCAGAACATAATTCCGGAAATCGATATTAAACCTATATTTTTTGCACAAATTACGGATACACTTTTTGATGTAACCATGCCTGATTCTAACATTGCAAACCCACAAGCCATAAAAAATACAAGGAATCCGCAAATCAAAAACAGCAAAGTGTTAAAGATAAAACCTACTTCAGCAGAAACTGTGGTATCTGCCATACCCGCACTACTCATGTTTAATAAAAATATTAAACTTATGAGCGGTACACTAATTTTATTTATTAATTTAGTCATTAAACCTCCCTTATTATTAAAATAGATTTATATTTTTATGATATGAAATAACTAACGTTGATTAGGAAAATTGGGTATGCATTATTTGCATACAGCAACAGCCTTAATGCTTATTTTAAAACATTAAGGCTGTTAGAAAGATTATTTATTAAATACTTCTTTTAAAGCTTTTGCTGGTAAGAATTTAACCTTTTGTGATGCAGCAATTTGAATTTGCTCACCAGTTCTAGGATTTCTTCCAACTCGAGCTTTTCTTTTAGCTACTTTGTAGGTTCCAAATCCAGCAATTTTGACTGAGTCATCTCCTTTTAAAGCATCTAAAATAGTGTTGGTAATTGTGTCAAAAGTTCTTTCAGCATCTGCTTTGCTAAGATTTAAAGCTCCTGAAAGTTTAACAATTAGTTGTTTTTTGTTCATTTTAGCTCCGGTTTTATTAGGTTATTTCCATTTTTGCCAAAAGTGTTGACAAATCAAGACTTTTTTTAGTGTCTGATTAAAAGTTATACACAATATGTTGTAAAATACTAAATAAGTGTTGATTTTACTGGTTTTTTATAAAAAAAATTTTTTAACTTATTTAAATAAACCTAGGTCCTTAAGATCATTAAAGGTTGTGAAAAACATCAGTGATAGCAATAAAAACAACCCGATTCGAAAAAAACCCTCCTGAGTTTTTTGAGACAAAGGACGTCCTAAAACTTTTTCGAAGGCATAAAACATCAAATGTCCTCCATCTAACATTGGAATAGGAAATAAATTTACCAAACCAAGACTAATAGAAATGTATGCCATCATACTAATAAAAGCCAAAACTCCAAATTCAGCAACTTGACCTGAAATTTTTGCAATTCTAATTGGACCGCCTAATTGAGATGTATCAGCTTTACCAAAAATCATTGCGCCTAAATATTTTAAAGATGAAATACTTACATAATATACCTCGTGAGCTGCATGATAAATTGCTTGAGCAGGACCTAATTTTACATGGTTAATTTCATTATTATAAGCACCTAGTTTTATTCCTACCATTCTCTTATTAATCTTATTCCCAAGATTATCTTCACTTAAAACTGTAATGGGTTTAATCTTTAATAATAATTCATCATAGGAACGTTTTACTTTAAAATCTATAACATCAGAAGTTGACATTGTAATATATTTTGAAACATCCATTATACTTTTAACTTTGTTTTCATCTATTTCTAAAATAATATCATTTTGTTTTAATCCACCAATCATTGCAGGGCTATCTTTTTGAACTTCATTAATTACGGCAGGTGTAAAATCTTTTCCAACAAATGAATAAATTGAAAAAAATATCACTAAAGCTAATAAAAAATTAGCCAATGGTCCTCCAAAAACTATTAAAACTCTTTGATATAAAGGCTTTAAGACAAATAATTTTTGGCGATCCTCCTCATTGTATTTTTCCAGTAATTTCTGTTGATCTGCTTGTGAAAATACATTTCGATCACCGAAAAATTTGACATAGCCGCCTAATGGAATCCAACAAATTTTCCATCTTGTTCCAGATTTATCATTCCATCCAAAAATTTCTTGACCAAAACCAATTGAAAAATCAGTAACACCAACTCCATATTTTTTCGCAAAATAATAATGTCCATATTCATGAATAAAAACTACTACTAATATTAAAACGATAAATGGTAATATATAACTTAACATTTCTTTAAATTAGGCAACTTTTAAATAATCTAACCAATTTTTTAGTTCTAACATTCTTGATTCTTTTTCAGAAACTTTTATCTCATTTTCAATAAAATTGATATGTTTTTGAATTTCTTTTTCATCTTTAAAACATTTTCTTACATTTATTAATTTATCTTTTCTAAATTTTATTAATGTTATCATTTTATGATATGTAATTTCTGGGTGATATTGTAATCCCCAAATATCACTTACACCTGTTTTAAAATTAATACTTTGAATCTTATTAATCTTATTTGATGCTAAGTGAACTGCACCTTCGGGCAAAGAGACAACTTCATCAAAATTAAAAGCAGGCGAATTAAATTCCCTATTTTTTGATTTATATAAAGGATGATTAATTCCATTTTCATTTATTTTTATATTATTAGCGATACCAATATGAGCACCATTATTTGATTTTTTTACTGTTCCTCCTGCTGCAGTGACAGCAACTTGCATACCCCAACAAATAGCTAAAATTTTTTTTATATTTTTAAAACATTCTCTCATAAAAGAAATTTGTCTTTTAATTTCTATACAATCATTATAAATATTCAAACTACTGCCACCCCATATTAATCCATGATATTTTTTAATCTTAGGTAATACTTTGTCAAAATTTTTTTCTGAGCACGGATTAAAAACATCAATATTTAAATCTTTAGTGTAATATGAGAGACTTTCTTTTAAACTCTCAGCATGTGTTGGTATTCCGTTTTGTTTAAAACTTTCATTTTCTGTTTGTATGTTTCCCTCAACAATTAATAAATTTAATTTTTTCATCAAAATAATTTTCCTGACATACTATATTGATACAATTTTCTTATATCATTTATAGTTAATTTTTTAGGATTACCGTTTGTCGAGGGATCATTTAAAGCCATTCCGCATAACCTTTCAAGTTGCATATCTTTCTCATCAATAACTTCTGACAGCTTATGGGGTATTTCTAATTCTTTTCTTAAATATAAAATCCAATTTAGAAATCCATCGAAAGATTTATCATCTATTTCAATATATTGACATATTTTATTTATTTTACCTTTGATTTCATCTCTATTAAAAGTCAAAACATATGGCATAAATATTGCATTAGATAAACCATGATGTAAGTTATTTAGTGCATTAACAGGATGACTCAAAGAATGTATTCCACCTAAACCTTTTTGAAAAGCTGTTGAACCCATACTTGATGCTGTTAACATATTCATTCTTGCTTCAATGTTAGATCCATTTTTAAAAGCTTCTAAAAGCCATTTCTTAATTAATCTAATTCCTTCTAGAGCTATCCCATCAGCCATGGGATGAAATCCAGGTGCACAATATGCTTCAAGATTATGAGCTAACGCATCCATTCCAGTTGCTGCAGTCATTTTTTTAGGTAAGTTTTTTGTTAAAATAGGATCTAAAATTACAATTGATGGTAAAAATTTAGGATGAAATATAATTTTTTTAACTCCTATTTCTTCGTTTAAGATTACAGAGGCTCGTCCAGTCTCAGATCCTGTTCCAGCCGTAGTTGGTACTGCAACAATAGGTGCAATTTTGTCTGAATTAGCTTTAGTCCAATTATCTCCTGAATCTTCAAATTCCCATAATGATAATGTCTGACCTGCCATGAAAGCAATAGCCTTGCCCACATCCAAACCACTTCCACCTCCAAAAGCTATTACACCGTCACATTTATTTTTTTTAAAAAATTCAACTCCGCTATTAACATTATCTCCGGTTGGATTTCCAACTACCTTTGAAAATAGTTTAACTGAAAAACCTTCTGTATTTAAATTTAAGATAACATCTCTAACTAAGTCATTTTTTGCCAAACCATTGTCAGTTACTAATAATGGTTTATTAATCTTTAACTTTTTACAAGCTATACCTAGATCTTTAACTCTATTTTCTCCAATCCACATTTCTGTCGGATAATTCCAATTAACTTTTTGCATTTGGCTTTAAAATATTATTCTATAATTTCTTTTATTTCAGTAATTTGACCTATCTTAAAGATCATTGCATCTTCTTTTTTAAATCCGTATTTTTCAGCACTTTTTTTAAATCTGATTGGAGGTTCCATTATGGGCTCTAGAGATAAAACAAAAGTTCCCCAATGCATTCCTATCAATTTTTTACTATTTAAGTCTTTTCCTACACTTAGTGCTTCTTCTGGGTTGGTATGATAAACCGATTTATCTTTATAAGGCATTATTGGATAAAAATTATATGCACCAATATTAATGAAAGTTAAGTCGATAGGGCCATATTTGTTACCAAGATCTTTATAGATATTACCAACACCTGTATCACAAGCAAAAAAGATTTTTTTTCCATCATACTCAATTAAAAAATTGCCCCACAAAGTTTTGTTTGTATCGGTTAAACTTCTTTTAGACCAATGAACTGCTGGAAGAAATGTAACCTTTAATTTTTCATTTATTATTATTTGATCATACCAATCCATTTCGTTTACATCTTTATAACCATTTTTTGTAAAGTACTTACCCAACTTTAATGGTAGTAAAACTTTTGTATCCTTAAATGGAAATCTTCTTATAGTCGTCATATCTTGATGATCATAATGATTATGTGTTAATAAAAATAAATCTATTTTAGGAATTTCTTTAAGTTTCAAAGAAGGTTCTGTAAATCTTTTTGGACCAAATATGAGAGGTCCAGCATTTTTAGAAAAAACAGGATCAGTAATAATAGTAGTTTCTCCTAACTTAATTATAAATGTAGCATGCCCAATCCAAGCAATATAATCTTCATCTTTTAGTTTATCCAAATCTGATAATACTTTTTCTTTACTTATAACGTGTTCCATAGGAATTGTCATATCGAGTTTTTTTTTCTCTTGATTAAAAATTTTATATGACCACTTAACGTTTTCGTCTCTTTTAGGGGATCCTTCTGGATTTCTAAAAGTGCCATCCTCTAAGTGATGATAAGGTTTTTTATCCATTGCTATTAGTAAACAATTATTATTAAAAATTAAAATAAAAAAGATTACAAAATTAAAGTATTTTATATTCGAAATTTTGAGTAGTTTCATTTATTTGCAAAAGTTTAGCACCATTTCTACTATGAAATTTTTTTGCCATTTCTGTAAGCGGTGAAAGTGTCACTAATCTATTCAAATGATTAGATTTTTTAATTTTTTTAAAAACTTCTTTAACAATTAATTTTCCCCCACCTTTTTTTTTGGACCAAACAGTGTATGCAATGGCAATCTTACCAATATTTTGATCTCTTTGGGCACTTTGTAGATATGCATCATGACTAAATTTATCTAATTCATCAATATCTTTTGGAATTTGGTTAGTATAAGCAAAGCACATAACTGCATGAATTTCTCCACCATACTTAACTCCATAAATTTTTCTTCCATAACTTCTTCTAAAAACATTATCTAACTCTGGTCTTACTGGGTCTTCATTTGTGTTACACTTTTTAAGCTCAACTAATTCAGCTCCTTTAATCCAATCAAATAAGCTATTAATATTCCTTCCAAGAATTTGCTTGTTTTTTCTTATTCTAGCTTTAAATCTAGGTTTAAATTTTTTTGTATTTTTTGAACTGTTACTATCTAGATATTTAGCTACTAGTTTTTCCCTTACATTTTTGAATATTTGTTTCATCCGAAATATTTAATTTGCCAATAATTACTTATTAAAAATCGGACATCATATGATCATTTAGCAAATAAGCTATGACAATTTTTCATAAAATTAGTAATACAATAATGCAAATATAGCACCTAAAATAAGTAATAATATTACTATAATAACACTATTAATTTTTATGTTGAATTTTTTGTAAATTATTTCACTTATTTTTTCCCAAAATAAAACAATTAAAAAGAAAATTACCGCTGGGATTATAAATTTAATCATTTTTTAATTTTCATCACCGACATAGACTGATACTCCTCTAGTATTGATATCAACATCAAATTTTTTATGTAAAGGAGGAAATGCTCTTTGAGAACAGTCTAATCTATCGCAGGTTCTACATGATACACCAATTGGAATTTCTGTTGATTTATCACTCACATTAATATTCTCTGTGTATACAAAATCTTTTGCATATTTAGCATCACAACCAAGTCCGATTGATAAAATACTTTTTGATTGGCCAAATCTTCCAATTCCTTTTTCAACAGTCCTTGCAATACATACATATTTTTCACCATTTGTCATTTTACTTACTGCAGCCTGAATAACTCCGGGCCTAGTAAAAGCTGAATAAACATTCCATCTTGGACATGCCCCACCATATCTGGGTATTTCAATTCCTGATAAAGAAAATCTTTTTGAAATATTTCCAGCCATATCTACTCTTAAAAAGTGAAATGGTATTCCTGGCAACTTTGGATCTTGTAAACATGTAACTCTATGAGCGACTTGCTCAAAAGATGTAGCAAAAGTATTTTGCAATAATTCTAAATCATACTTAAGTTTTTTACATTCAGAATGAAAAAGTTTATAAGGCATCAAAATAGCAGCACCACAATAATTAAGTAATGCAACTTTCGATAATTTTTTAGACTCCTCTGATGGAAAAGTGAAATTAGATAGATAATCTTCTATTTCTTTGCTTGCTCCCTCTTGAGCAATTTGAGCTGCCGCATGAAGCTTTTTTGTTTCTAAAGAGCTATAATCACTCAATAATAATTCTTTTTTATTTTTATAATAAATTTTTGAAAATGGCTTATTTTCCTCAGGTATTACATCTTTGACTTTTATTCCATATTCAGATTTTAAATAATCGCAAAGAGCAATATATCTTGTTCGATTATTTTTTTGAACTTTTTCAAAAACTTTATTCGCAAAATCTTCAAGTTTTGGAAAATAATTTTTGTTTTCTTGAAGAAAATCAGAAATAACTTCACCTGGAAAAGAGTTTTTTCTATTATCAACAATTTTACCCGAAATTTTTTCAATTTTATTAACTAACTCATGATCTTTTTTCTTAAGAATGTCCCCTAATCTTACAATTGCTTTTCCTATTTTTGGATTTGTTCCAACTAGATCTTTTACTTCAGGTCCAAGAATATCCAGGTCTTCAAATAGTTTATCATCTAAAATCTCAGATAATGTATTTTCCAAGTTAATATCTGTTTTTGATGTTAATTGGGAAAGTTCAATATTTAACTTTTCACAAATTTTAAGTAAAAGATCTCCATCGATTTTTCTTTTACCTCCCTCTATAAGATTTAAATAGCTTGGAGATATCCCCAAATCCTCTGCAATTTTGTTAGCTTGAAGGCCTAGTTGTCTTCGAAAAGCTTTAATTTTTGGCCCTATTTTTAAATCTAATTGACTCATGTTTTCTATTTGTAAATTTTGTAAATTTATTTTTACATTTTTTTTCTCTAATTTACAAGGTTTTTAAACTTTTTTATGGATTTTGTAAATCCTGTAAATTATAAAATTTACATGGACGAAAAATTAAAAAACATTGAAAATGAAGCTCAAATCATACGTCACGAAGATATAGTGAAACACAACAGTAGAGGGATCTATATGAGAGATGATCACTGTGATTGGGGTTCAAGTGGAATGAACGATCTTGCTGAAACACTAAACGACAGCAATTAATTCATTTAACTAAGTTCAATTTTCTTCAACACTTTTCTAACAACTTAACGAAAAGGATATTAAAATAAATGGGCGCTGAAAAAATCTCTTATGATCTAAAAAGATTTGCAGGAATAAAAAGGGACTATACTCCTGAAGAAGTTGAAAGATTGAGAGGTTCTATTAAAATTGAGTATTCAATGTGTAAACATCAATCAACAAAATTGTGGAATCTTTTAAATTCAGAACCTTACGTTAATACTTTAGGCTCTCTATCAGGAAATCATGCAGTACAACATGCCAAAGCTGGATTAAAAGCTATATATTTAAGTGGGTGGCAAGTTGCGGCTGATGCTAATAGTGCTGGAGAAATGTATCCAGACCAATCTTTATATCCTTATGACAGTGCACCTAAATTAGTTGAATCAATGAATAATGCTTTGATTAGAGCTGATCAAATTCAACATATGGAAATAAAAGATGGCGAAATGAAAGATAAGAATAAAGTAGATTATATGCTTCCTATTATTGCTGATGGTGAAGCTGGTTTTGGTGGACCTTTGAATGTATTTGAATTAGCAAAAAAATTTATTAAAGCAGGCGCTGCGGGTGTTCATTTTGAAGATCAATTAGCAAGTGAAAAAAAATGTGGTCACATGGGTGGTAAAGTTCTTGTACCAACGAGCACAATGATCAAAAATTTAAAAGCAGCTAGATTAGCTGCTGACATTGCAGATGTACCTTTAATCATATTAGCTAGAACAGATGCTAATGCTGCAAAACTAATAACCAACGATCATGATGAAAATGATAAACCTTTTATGACAGGTGAGAGATCTCCAGAAGGATTTTATTATGTTAAAGCAGGAATTGAACAGGCAATTTCTAGAGGATTAGCTTACGCTCCATATTCAGATTTGATCTGGTGTGAGACTGCAACTCCAAATCTTGAGGAAGCAAAAAAATTTGCTGATGCTATTCATGAGAAATTTCCAGGTAAACTTTTAGCTTATAATTGTTCTCCTTCATTCAATTGGAAAAAACATTTATCTGACGCACAGATTTCCTCATTTCAGCAAGAAATAAGTAAAATGGGTTACAAGTTTCAATTCATAACTCTTGCTGGATTTCATACTCAAAATATTGCAATTTTTGAATTAGCAGAAAAATATAAAAAAGAAGGTATGTCTGCTTATTCAAAGATTCAAGAACAAGAATTTGCTCGTGAAAAAGATGGTTATACAAGTGTTAAACATCAAAGAGAAGTTGGTACTTCATATTTTGATGCAGTTTCAAATACTATTAGTAGCGGAAAAAGTTCAACCACCGCAATGGATGGTTCAACTGAGTCTGAACAATTCTAATAAAATAATTCCTCTTTAATATTAGATTAGTGAATAACTAACCCAGAAATGGGTTGGTTATTTAAATGTTTGTAATCTTTATTCTGTGTGATATTAGCCCCTATGGTTAATAAAAATTTTGGTTTTGGAACTCAAATAAGAAAATCACCTTACTTTGAAGCAACAGTTAAATGGGGAGCGACAGGTTTTTCAGTTTATAATCACATGTATATTCCTAGGGATTTTGGAAATCCAGAGCAGAATTTTTGGAACTTGATTGAGAAAGCAATTCTCTGTGATGTTGCCGTTGAAAGACAAGTAGAAATTACTGGCCCAGATGCATATGAATTTACACAGTTACTAACGCCTAGAGATCTCTCAAAATTAGATATAGGCCAATGTAAATACGTATTAATCACTAATAGTGAGGGGGGGATTTTAAATGATCCAGTGCTTTTAAGGCTAGGAGAAAATCATTTTTGGCTCTCTCTTGCAGACAGTGATATTTTATTATGGGCTCAAGGTGTTGCTGTAAATTCTGGATTAAATGTTAAAATTATTGAACCCGATGTATCTCCTTTGCAAATCCAGGGGCCTGTTTCAGATAAAGTTATGGTTAAATTATTTGATGAAGGCATCAAAGATCTTAAATATTATTGGTTTAAAGAATATGAGCTTGATGGAATTCCATTAATTATTTCGAGAACTGGATGGTCAAGCGAATTTGGATATGAAATATTTTTGAGAGATGGTTCTAAAGGAAATGAACTTTACGAAAAAATTATGGAGGCTGGAAAAGAATATGGTTTACAGCCTGGTCATACTTCTTCCATAAGAAGAATTGAAGGTGGAATGCTTTCTTATCACGCTGATGCAGATATATATACAAATCCTTTTGAATTAGGTTTGGACAGATTGGTTAATTTAGATAGTAAAATTAACTTTATTGGAAAAGAAGCATTAAAAAAAATAAAACAAGAAGGAATTAAAAGAAAGCAAGTTGGTTTAGAATTAGATTGTAAACCATTGAAAGGCCCTAATACAACTTTTTGGTCAATTCAAAAGGATAATAAAAAAATTGGTAAAGTTACATCAGCAATATATTCACCTAGACTAAAAAAAAATATAGCACTTGCAATGGTAGAAATTAATCATTCAACAATTGGAAATAATTTAAAAGTTATTGTTAATGATAATGAGATCAATTCTAAAGTAATTGAAAAACCTTTTTACGATCCTAAAAAAAAAATTGCTTCATCCTAAGATTTAATATTATATCCGTTCCGAAGGAGAGTGGTTACAGCAGTTATACAAATTACTAAAAATAGTATCATTGAGCTTACACTTATCCAAATATTAAAATCTGAAACTCCATAAAATGCATATCTTAAACCATTAATTAAATAAACTACTGGGTTAAAATAGGTTACAGTTTGCCAAAAAGGAGGTAGCATATCTAGTGAATATAAACTTCCACCCAAAAATACCATTGGAGTAATAACTAATGTTGGAATAACTGATAATTGCTCAAAATTAGAACTCATTAACCCAATTAAAAATCCAAATAAAGCGAATGTAAATGCAACTAATATTAGCAAGCAAATCATTAATAAAGGTTTTTCAACATAAACTTCTACAAAAAATGTTGATGTGAAAAAGATTACCACACCAACAATTAAAGTCTTAGTAGCTCCTGCACCTACAAAAGCTAGGACGGTTTCAAAGGTTGATATTGGAGCTGCTAAAATTTCATAAATTGTTCCATTGAATTTTGGAAAAAATATTCCAAAAGAAGTGTTACTTATAGATTGTGTTAAAAGAGTTAACATTAACAGCCCAGGTACAATATAAGATCCATAACTTATACCATCTATATTTTCTACATATCCTCCAATAACTGAACCAAAAACAATAAAATATAAAGATGTAGACAATACTGGAGATATAAGTGATTGTAACAGTGTTCTTCTGAAACGATCCATTTCATGTAAATAAATTGCTTTTGTGCCCTGAAAATTAAATTTCATTATTCTCTCTTACTAAATTGACAAATATTTTTTCTAGCGTGCTTTGTTCAGTTTTTAAATCTCTAAGTTTTAAACCTGAGTCCTTCAAATCTTGTAATAAATTGGTAATTCCAGTCTGCTTTTTAACACTATATATATAATCTAATGACATTTTATTTTTTCCTAACTTAAGATTATATCTATCAAGGGATTTTGGTATATTTTCAATTTTTTCTTGAAGTTCAACAGTTAACGTTTTGTGTCCCATTTCATCTAAAAGTTCTTTAGTTTTTTCAACTACTATAATTTCACCTTGATTAATAACCCCCACTCGATCAGCGATTGCTTCCGCTTCTTCAATATAATGTGTTGTTAGAATTATTGTTACACCTGTGTTCCTTAAAGATTCAACTACTTTCCACATATCTTGTCTCAACTCTACATCAACTCCAGCTGTAGGTTCATCCAAAAATAATATCTTTGGTTCATGAGATAAGGCCTTTGCAATCAAAACTCTTCGTTTCATACCTCCAGATAATTGTCGAAGTTTAAGATCTTTTTTATCCCATAAACTTAATTGTTTTAAAATCTTTTCTATATGTTTTGGGTTAGGTTTTTTTCCATAAAGTCCTCGAGAGTATGAGACATTATTAAAAACAGTTTCAAATTGTTCTAAAGTTAATTCTTGAGGAACTAGCCCAATTCTTGATCGAGTTTCTCTATAGTCTTTAATTATGTCATAATTTTCAACTGATACATTGCCAGAAGAAGAAGTTACAATACCACAGATAATATTTATTAGTGTTGTTTTACCGGCACCGTTAGGACCAAGCATTGCAAAAATTTCACCCTTTTTGATATTCAAATTTATTTTTTTTAAAGCAGTGAAACCATTGTCATAAATTTTTGAAAGATCATTAATTACTATTTGATTATCTGTCATTAAAGCAGATATATAACTATTAATTCTATTAATACAATCGAGTAATGCTAAAACTTTTTAGCTTTAAAAATGAAGTATGGTAGAAAAGTTGCTACTATAAAAGATAAAAACAATAAAGATTGTGAAACAAAAGGAGCAAATAATTCCTTTGGTATAAAAATTCCAACTAATAAACTTTTTGAAAAATCAGGTGCGGGAAACAATAAGAAACCTCCGACAAGTCCAATTATTATTGAAATATATGCTGTCTTTTCATTAATATTCTTATTATAAAAACTATAGAAGACAGTTAAAACAAAAGCACAACAAAATAAGTCAGCTAATAAAAATAAGTATAAAATATCAAATCCTTTTGAAGCGACAATAAAAGAAATAATACTTAAAAAAACAATTATATATTTAGAAAAATTTAAATAATCTATCTTTTTCTTAAAATTAAACATAGCTTTACCATCGACAACAATTAAACTTGATATTGCGTTAATTAAAGTATCAACCGTCGAAATAGCTAAAGCTAAACCAAGTATGATTATAATTAAAGACAATAAAGTAGTTTGTTCTTTAAGTAGTAATGAAAAAAAACCAAGATCAGGTCTAATATTAGAATCAATTGAAAAAGCAACCATCCCAGAAAACCCCATATAAAAAACAATTGGTATTATTATAAAAAAAGAAATAATTAAACTTTTCCTTAATACATCAAAATTTTTTGCAGCATAAACACGTTGCCAATTTCCTTGATGGAATAAATTGGTTGCAGCTACTGCGATAAAAAATGTTAAACCAGCTGTATAACTTGGCACATAAGAACTACTCAAAAGATGAGGATTTTTTTCTTTTATAAAATCAAAAGAAAATTGAGATCCAACAAAAGATTTTATATATATAATTGAAATTAATAATAAAATTCCAATAACAATTATTTGAATATTATCTGTAAAAATTGATGCTTTTAAACCTCCATACAAAGTATAAATCAATGTTGATAAAAGTACTATAAAAGCAGTTATCCAAAGTTCTGTTCCAGATATATAGTTAATCAAAACTGCAACAGCGGTGATTTCTGCGCATAGGAAAATAAACATATAAAAAATAGTTATTAACAAAATAAGTTTAAATAAATTTTTTCCAAACTTTTTACGCATAAACTCTATTAAAGAAGATCCTTTAGGAAATTCTTTTCTAATTTTTTTTCCTAAATAAATTAAAAAAAACATTGGGAATGCGGTTCCTAGAGAATAACCAATAATAGACCCAATTCCCCCCCAAGTCGCTGCTGAAGCCGGACCAAACAATATCCAAGCACCTAATGCAGATGCAGTTAAGCTTGTAGTTAAAGAAAATAATCCAATATTTCTATTAGCAGTTAAATAGTTATTAAGTCCTTGATTTTTTTTTGAATGATAAATTCCTACCAATGCAAATATTAAACTTATAAGAATTATTAGTATTAGGGATGTAGATTGATTTATAAAATATGTTTTATCCATTTTTATCCCTTTCTGAATTACCGGACAGGTTCTTAGGGTTTGATCTCAGTCTGTTAAGACACCCCTTGAAATATAATTATACTTTATTATCCATGATTTCAATCATACATTTGGTTGCATATTCCCGCCACTCAGATGAGTTTTTACCTTTAAGGCTGTTTAAGTGGTTTCGATTATTTTGAATATCAATTTTATGTTGAATTTTATCTTTTTCGCGTAAATTTTTTTCCATATTTGTTATATTTAATTCCATTGCATTGATCCAATTATTACCTAGTTCAACACATTTCTTATCATCTTTTTCATCACAAATTTGCTTAAAAAAATTGAAAATTATATCGTCTGTCTTAACAGTATTGCTCATTTAATGTGTGTCACAATTTGTTTCCTTTAATAAAGAAATAAACACCACCAATTATTAAAAAAATTTGTGCACTTGTAAATAATTTTGTATTGATTAACCAGTCTTGATGTGCAATTGCGAAAATATTAATCATCAAAATAATTATAGTTAAACCAGCTAATCTTGTTAAAATACTTCCATATGGCTCTTTTATAAAAATTGCAAAAATAAGTATTAATCCAGCAGATAATTCTGATATAGCAACAAAGCTTGCAAGCGCTGGTGATAAATCAAAATATTCAATAAGCGCCTCGGGTGGTAATGGAAATTTATTAAGTCCATGAATTATAAAAGCTATGGCAATACCGAGTCTAAAAAGATGAGGGGCTAGGGCCTCAAAATTTAATAAAGAATTTCCTAATTTTTCAAAATAACGGAGCATAAAATCATCTTAATTATTTTTTTAAAATTATACAAATTAAATTATCATTAAATTTTAAAATGTTATTAAATGTCACATTAATTTCTTTAATTCCATTTAAGATCTCTTTTTCTGTCAAAGGTAATAGGGTTGAAATAAATCTATTTTGAATCATTTTAACATATTTCTTTTTTGTTATTTTCACTCGATATACAAATTTTTTTGAAACTTTTCTGTAATTAAATTTAGATAATAATTTTGATATTATTTTATCTCTTTCAAGTGATTTTTTAAGTTTTTTTTTCATCAATCTAAATGATGGTATTTGATTGTTATGAGGATCTAATGAAAAAACTAATATCACTCCATTAGGACTGAGACTCTTTGTACAACAATCAATTAACTTTTTTACATTATATAAATCAAATAAATGGATTGTTTGTTTTACCAAAATTAAATCAAATTTTTTCTTGTTATAATCAAAAAAAGAGAGTGCATCGATTTTTTTAAATCTTATTCTTAAGTCTCTATCTACATGTTTTTCAACATCTATTCCTAATGGTTTTTTGTTTAGTTTTAATTTAGTTGCTAGACTTCCTAATATTTTACCTCTCCCACAACCAATATCTAAAATTTGAGAGTCTTTACTTAGATTAACTTGTTTCAATAAGAAATCATTAAATGATTTAATGTACTTTTTTGATGAAAGCCAAGTTTTATTATCCCAATTTCTTAATGACACGCGATATTGAATTTTTTTAATCGCCAATAATTATATGGCCAAGGTGTTAGAAAGCCAGCTAATAGCATAATTGGTATAACCCACCAAGTTAGAATAGCACCACCGGTTAAAAAATAGTCAGTCAAGTTCATTACAACTTCCATACTTATCATTGATATAAAACTCATTCCCATGGCAGTTTTAAAAGCTTTTGAAAAATTTAAATCTTGTTTCATTAAAATCACTGTTTCTAAAATGATGCTAGTAATTAAACCATTAATAATGGCCAAAGTCATAATTCCTAAAACAGGAAATGGTATTTTTGTTAATTGAAAAAATAAAATTGTTCCAAGATCACCGATGGCACATCCTAGCAAACACCACCCAGTATTTTTTGCACTTATTTTCCAAGTATCTTTGCACGACCAATTAAAGTTGGTTGCAGCAGCGTTTTCCATTTAATTATTTTATATCAACTTTAGCAATCATTCCAACTTGATAGTGGCCAGGAACATTGCATGCCACCTCAATGTTTGCTGAATTATCAAATTTCCAAATGATAACTCCTTTTTGCTTCGGTTCTAACAAAACACTATTACTATGCGAATGACCCAAAGACTTATCTATTTTTGCCATTTTCTTCATTTTTTCTTTATCAATTGAGTCAGCAAAAAGAATTTCATTCTCTACCATTTTTTGCATTTCGGGCTGATGTTTTAAGTGCATCATTTTATTAGCTATATTAAACTCGTGAACAAGCTCACCTGCATTTTCAACTTCAAATTTAATTGTTTCACCTGATTTAATCTTAAATGAACTAGGTTCATAATAATTATCGTACATAATAACTTTTATGACACGAGATACTTCACTTTCATTACCTTTAGAACCAATTTTCATATTCTTGTCTGCATAAGCAGATGAAATTAAAAGTAATAGGATAGATATAATCTTTGAAATTCTCATAATAAGAATTTAATATTATGTTTTGTATTTACAATGGGTCAAGTTATACTCAATAATAATTAAATTATAATGATTTTTAAACAGTTATTTGATACTAAATCTTCAACCTATACTTATTTAGTTTCTTCTGGACAGGGTAGAGAGGCATTAATTATTGATCCAGTTTTAGAAAATATCACAGAATATATAAATGTGCTTAAAGAATTAAATCTAAAATTAGTAAAAGTAATTGATACCCATATTCATGCCGATCATGTTACAGGTGCTTCTAAACTTAAGGATATAACAAAATGTTCAACAATAATGGGCGATCATACTCCAGCAGAAACAGTAGAAATAAAAGTAAAAGATGATGAATATATTGATTTAGATAATCTAAAAATTAGAGCGATGTATACTCCGGGACACACTTCGGATAGTTATAGTTTTTTAATGAACAACTATCTTTTTTCGGGTGACACATTATTAATTAATGGAACTGGCAGAACAGATTTTCAAAATGGTAATGCAAAAGAGTCTTATAATTCAATATTTAATAAACTTTTAAAATTACCAGAAGAAACTCTTTTATATCCTGCTCATGATTACAAGGGTGAAAAAGTAAGTACAATTGGTAAAGAAAAAAAACAAAATCCAAGATTACAAGTTAACAGTGTCGATGAATATATTGAAATTATGAACAATCTGAATTTAAAGAAACCGGCTGAAATTGAGAATAATGTTTTTAGGAATATTAAATTAGGTGCTTAAATCTAAATCGAAGATTTTATAGCTTTATAAATTAAATCTTTACTTGTTTCACCTATACTTCTGTAAACTTCTTTATTATTTTTGAAAATTAAAAGAGTAGTTTGATACTGAATATTGAATAATTTTGCTATCTCCTCATTATTTATATCAAATTTAAAATATTCAATATTTTCAAAATCATTTTTAGCTTTATCCAGAACTTTCATTTGACTTGCACAAGATGTGCAATATTTAACCCAAGAACTAACTATTACAATTTTGCCGTCTGATTGAGCTTTATCAAACAATTCTTTTTTAAAAGTTGTTTCTTTAGCTAAAACATTTGCGCTGAATGATAAAACTAAAAATATATAAATAAATATTTTTTTCACAATTTCTTATACTACAAAAATTAAGAACCAATAAGAAGCTAATCCTGAAAATATTGTCGCAATTATACTTCTTGAGAAAATTCCAATTAATGTTGCAATTAATGCTGCTAAAATTTTTGGATTATTACCAATCAAAATTGATCCTGAGTTATCTAAAAATATAGCTGGAAATATAATAGCTGGAAATATTGCAGATGGTACATAAGATAAAACTTGTCTAATTCTATCATTAAACATTTCCTTTTTTATTAATGCTATCATTGAGAATCTCGTTAAATAAGTGATCAATCCACAATATATTATTAAAGCCCAATTACTCATTTGTTTTTACCATTTTTATTAATATCGTAGCTACTAATAAACCTGTTAAACCAGCTACTATTGCATAGGCTTTGAAAGGAATATAATTAAATCCAAATGTAGCGACCGATCCTGAAATAATTATCACAATAAAATTTATAAATTTTCTAAAATCATTAACTAAGAGAGCTAAAAATGTTAGAGGAATAGCAAAACTTAAGCCAAGTTTTTCTGGTATTGCTGCACCTAGTATGATTCCTAAAAATGTAGTTGATTGCCAAATTACCCAACATGTTGCACCAGCACCAACTAAATGAAAATATTTATTTTGATCTTTATTTCTCTTTAAATACTCATTTGAAATTGCATATGCCTGATCTATTAAAAAATATGAAATAATAATTTTCCAAATTAATTTTAAATCTGACAAATGTTCAGATACAACAGCTCCATAAAGCAGATGGCGTGAGTTAACAGCACCAACTGAGCTTATAATCACGAAAGAAGAAGCTCCTCCAGAAAATAGTTGTAAAAGAACTATTTGGGAGGCCCCACCAAAAACTATTAATGACATTCCCATTGTTTCTAATGGACTAAATCCAACATCAATTGCAAGAACTCCAAATATGAGACCAAAGGGAACTACAGGGATCATTAATGGACTAACATCAAATATCCCTTTTAAAAAAACTTTTAGATTACTTTTCATTTTCTAAAAGGTTTTATTAGAAGCAAACTATATGATCAATATGAATTGGCCTTTTAATACCAAATTTTTCATCAACTTCATGTTGATGAATATGATGGGAATGAACAAAAACTGGAATTAAAGCATTACTAGGTGTTTTAAGAGTGTAAATAAAATTAGTACCTCTAAATTTTCTATCTATCACCTCAAATTTTAAATTACTTTTATCATCATGATGTAGGTCCTCTGGTTGAACTAAAAGTTTCACTTTTGACCCAATTGGAAAAGATCTTATAAAATTGCCTGTAATTGTTCCAAGATCTTTATTTTCTAAACTCTTAGGACTTGTCACCTCTGCAGGGATAAGAGTCCCTCTATTTAAAAAATTAACCACCTCAATCGAGTTTGGTAAATGATAAACATTATACGGATCATCGAATTGCTTAAGCTCTTGATTCAAAATTATTCCACATTTTGATCCTAAATAAAAAGCTTCATAAGAGTCATGTGTAACAATTATTGTAGTAATCTTTGAATTTTTTAATATCTTTTTTAATTTTTCTTGTATCTCCTCCTTAAAACTTTGATCAACATTTGATAATGGCTCGTCTAACAATAATAGATCAGGCTGTGTTAGAAGAGACCTTGCTAGAGATGCCCTTTGAGCTTCTCCTGCACTAATTTCATGGGGATATTTATCGAGTATTTCGGAGATATCTAATAAATCCAATATTTCATCAAAATTTACTTGTTTGTCTTTTGTGCCTTTATTTCTTTCAGCACCTAAACATATATTTTTATTAACAGTGTAATGAGGAAATAAACTGTTTTCTTGAAAGGCAAGAGATATATTTCTATTTTCTGGTTCTACATTAATTTTTTCTGAAGACAATATTTTGCCTTTTAATTCTATAAAACCCTTATTAATTTTTTCTAGTCCTGCTATTGTTCTTAATATTGTGGTTTTTCCAATACCAGATGGTCCTAAAAGACATATAATATCTCCTTCTTTTTCTACTGAAAATGATACATTCTTGACTTTAGTTTTACCTCCAATATTAAAGTCAACATTTTTTATTTCAAAAAAATTATTACTCATGCAGTTCTCTTAAAATATATTTTGATGTAATTATAATGAATAAACTTGCAATTAAAATTAAAAATAACGAAGGTACAGCAGCAGCTTCTAATAAATCCTCGGAAGCAGAAATATAAGCCGTAGTTGCAAAAGTCTCAAAATTAAAAGGTCTTAAAATAAGAGTTATTGGTAATTCTCTTATAATTTCTAATGAAATCAAAATTACAATAAATAATAAAGAGTTTCTTAAAAAAGGAATGTGTATATTCATAAATGTTTTTCTTTTTGAATAGCCAAGTAAATAAGCACCTTCATCAACTGAAATATTTATTTTTTCATACCCTGATTTTATTCCATTAAAGGCCAAAGAATAAAATCTGACAAAGTAAACTAACACTAGTCCAAGAATAGAACCTATGAATAATTTTTTAATTGAAGTAAAACCTAAAAATTTAATTATACTATTATCAAACCACGCTATAAAAGTAATAAAAGCAATAGCTAAAATAACTCCTGGTATTGCATAACCCGAAATAGACAAAGTAGATAAAATATTAAGAGTTTTATTATTTGAAACTCTATTCCCATAATTGGATATTAAAGAAAATATTAATAAGACTGAACTAGACAATACAACTAAATATAAGGTGTTTAAAACTAGATCAATTATTTGTAAATCAAATAAATTTTCAGGAAATTTTATTGTCCAATATAACATTTGACTCAATGGAAATAAAAAACTTATGAAAAATACTGTAAAACAAAATGTGAATGCTAAAAAAGATTTTTTTCCAAAAAGTTTGATCTTTTCTTTTTGTTTAAATCCACCTTTGGAATTAAGATGGTATTTTGCTTTTCGTCTAGATAAATTTTCCAAAATAAATAATGAAAATATAAATATTAATAAAAAGAAAGATACTCTATTTGCAAAAGCTAAATCATCAAAAGTTATCCATGAATTATAAATACCTGTGGTAAGAGTGTTAATTGAAAAAAAATCAACTGCCCCAAATTCTGCTAAAGTTTCCATTGCTACTAATGATAATCCAGCAACTATTGCAGGACGTGCAGCAGGTAATATTATTTTATAAAATGATTTAAACTTAGAAAAACCTAAATTTTTACCTAAATCAATTAAATTTTGTGATTGATATAAAAATGATGCTCTTGCTAGAATATAAACATAGGCATATAAAGAAAAAGATATTGATAATATTGCTCCAAACATTCCATCAAATTTTGGAATATTCTTATTATAATTAGCATCACCGAATAAGTTTTTTAAAATAGTGAAAGCTGTTCCATAATTCTCAAAAAAAGCTGTCAAAGAATACGCATAAATATAAGGAGGAACTGCAAAAGATAATATTAAAGCCCATTTAAAAAAATTACTACCCGGAAATTTATAAAATGAAACCAAGTATGCTGTTCCTGTACCTAATATGAATGTCAAAATTAATACCGATAACAACAAAAAAAATGAATTTAAAATATACTCGATTAAAAAAGTATTTTTCAAAATTTCATAATAATTCGATGTATTTTCAAAAAAACTTGTAAATACAGTAATAATTGGAATTAGTACAATAAAAGAAATTAGGAAAGATGTAAGATACCAACTGTTAAATTTCATATTATAATCCGCCTTATAAACATGAAAAAAGTAAAGTGTCCAAAATAAAACCCTGTTTATTGTGGACACAATTTAAGAAAATCAAAAATTAAATACTTTTAGGATATGCGGAACCTCCTTAGTCTTAATTTCAGACAATTTTCTTTGATTTATTCTTTTATTGATTTTTTTACACTCCTGAACACAAGGGTAACATGCCTTGGAAGATTTATTATAATCAATCTTAGAAATAAATTTTTTTTCTTGTTTCATTTATTATTTCCAACCAGCAGCCGTCATTGTTTCTAATGCAGCAGCTTGATTTTTTCCATAAGAAGCTAACTTAGTTTTCATATCTTGTTTGAAATCTAATCCTAAGTTATTCACTACTAATGGACTTGGTGAAACACCATCAATCATTGGAAACTCAAAAGTATTATTTGTAAAGTGCTCTTGAGATTGTGGAGTTAATAAAAACTCTACAAGTTTTACAGCATTAGCTTTATTAGGCGCTCCTTTAACTAAAGCTGCACAACTAACATTCATATGCGTTCCTCTATCATTCTGATTAGGGAAGAAAGCTTTAACTTTTTTAGCAGCTTCTTGTTGCTCTGCACCTTTTTTACCAGATAACATCAAAGCTAAATAATAAGTGTTTGCCACAGCAATGTCAGCTTCTCCAGCAGCTACTGCCATAATTTGAGCTCTATCATTTCCTTTAGAGTCTCTAGCCATATTTGCAACAACTCCTTTTGCCCATTCAGCTGTAGCTTTTTTTCCATTATTTTCAATTAATGAGGCTACAAGAGATTTGTTATATATGTTGCTAGATTTTCTTATAACTAATCTACCTTTCCATTTAGGATCAGCAAGACCTTCATAAGTCATTCCAGATAATTCAGCACCAGTAACTCTTTCAGGTGAATAATAAATTATTCTAGCTCTTTTTGCTATTCCAACCCATTTACTAGTTCTAAAGGTTTTTGGAACGGCAGCTTTTATAGCTTTAGACGTTAAACCACCTTGAAGGTGGCCTTTTGCATCCATAGCACCACATCTTCCTGCATCAGCCGTGATGTAAAGATCTGCAGATGAATCAGAGCCCTCTTCTATTATTCTTTTTTCTAAAGCACCTGATTTTCCATTTATCAGATTAACTTTAATTCCAGTCATATTTGTAAACTTGGAATAAAGCTCTGCGTCAGCTTTATAATGTCTTGCATTAAAAACATTTACCTCATTTGCAACTGCTAATGTCGACAGAAATAATGATGTAATTAATCCAAAAATAGTTATTTTACTCATTTGTTCTCCATATCTCCGCATTTGTTATTGAGAATGATAACTATTCTCATTGATAATGATTATCAATCGCAATAATGACGCACCTATCGTTTAGTGGCTAATTTGCGATTTTTTAGGCTTTCCAATCGCCTATTTTACTGAATAAGAAGTTTCTAAATGCTTGAACTCTAGCTGTATTTTTTAATGATTGAGGATAAACAAAATGAGCTTCGGTAATTGGGCCCTCAGATTTAGGAAGTACTTTAATAATGTTATTAGAATTTGAAACTAAGTATTCAGGTAATGCTGCTAAACCTACCCCAGACTCTACTGCCAAAAGCAGTCCCATAACACTATTAACCTTCATAACTGTTTTTCTTTTTTTACCATCATTCATTCCAAGTTTTAAAGCCCAATCTGGATTGTAAACAGGTGAAGGGGCTCCTTTTCCAAAAGAAATAAATTTATGTTTATTTAAATCATTAATTGTCTTAGGTATTCCAAATTTTTCCAAATATTTATTAGATCCATATATATAATACTTAATATCTACTAATTTTTTTTGAATATAATTAAGTTGTTTTGGTCTTCTCATAAAAATACCTATATCTGCTTGACGAGTACTTAAATCCAACTCTTTATCATCAAATACCAACTCAATTTCAACTTCTGGATTAAGTCTCATAAACTCTTGTATTCTTGGTGTAAGCCAATGGGTTCCAAAACTTCTAACAGTTGTTATTGTTAATTTTCCAGTTGGTTTACTTTTTTGATCACCCAAAGAGGTCTCAACTTCCTTGAGTTTACTTATTACCTCATGAGCTGTTTTAAATACATATTCACCATTTTCTGTAAGAGTTAATCCTCGAGCGTGTCTTTCAAATAATTGAACTTTTAAATCTTGTTCTAAAGACTGAATTTGTCTACTTATAGCTGATTGACTTAGATTGAGATTAATTGTTGCATTTGTAAAACTGCCTGCTTCAGCTACTGCATGAAATATTTTTAGTTTATCCCAATCCATTATTTATTTAAATCAACCAAAACTCTTCCTGAAATTTCACCTTTTAATATTTTTGGATAAGTTTCAATTAACTCTTCTAAACTTACTGTTTGAATAGATTTTTCTAATAAACTAAAATCAATTAGGTTTGCAGCTTCACCCCAAATAAACTCTCTTCTTTTAATACTACAGTTAGCAGAGTCCATTCCCCAAAGTTTTATTCCTCTAAGCATAAATGGAATTACACTTGTGTTAAGTTCATTAGTATTTGCATTTCCACACACAGCTATTATTCCATTTGGGTTAGTTTGAACTATTGCATTAGCTAAGATTTTTCCACCTACCGTATCTACTACACCATCCCATAAACCTTTATCGATTAGTCTCGGATCTTTGTCAAATTCAGCTCTATTTATAACAGTTTTAGCACCTATTGATTTTAAATGATCAGCTTTTGAATTTTTTCCTGTCACTGCAGTCACGTTGTAACCCATTTTATTCAATACAATCACTGCAATACTTCCGACACCTCCTGTCGCCCCAGTAACTAAAACATCGTTCACTTTTTCACCAAGCAATATTTCTTCTCTTGCTTTAATTGCAAAAGCACTCATTAGCGAGGTAAAGCCAGCAGTTCCAAGTATCATCGCTTGCTTACTTGTTAAATTTTTTGGTTTTTTTACTAAAAAATCTCCTTTAACTTTTGCTAGTTGCGAGTATCCGCCATAAAAGATTTCTCCAACTCTAAAACCAGTTAAAATAACCTCATCACCTTCCTTAAAATTTGAATTTTCACTTTCAATAACAGTTCCTGAAAAATCAATACCTGGTATATGAGGAAACTCTTTAACTAGTCTTCCTCCATTTTTTAAGATCATTCCATCTTTAAAGTTTAGATCAGAATAATCTACTTTAATTGTTACATCTCCGTGTTTTAAAAAACTTTTATCTATTGATTTGACTTCTCGAGTAAACTCTTCTCCTTTTTGATCAAGAATTAATGCTTTGAATTGATCTGACACTTTAATCTTTTGAAATACTAATAAATCTTAAGTATCTATTTTGATAACTAAGATCATCTTTAAATTTACCTAAATAATAATTTGTTACAGTTGTAGCTTGTTCTTTTTTTATACCTCTCATAGTCATACATTGATGGGTTGAGTCTATTGTTACAGCTACTCCTTTTGCATCTAAAGACTCCATTAAGGTATTCGCAATCTGCATAGTTAATCTTTCTTGAGTTTGTAATCTTTTTGAAAAAACTTCCACTACTCTAGCTAACTTACTCAAACCAACAACTCTATCTTTTGGAATATATGCTACATGGGCTTTACCTATAATAGGTGCCATATGATGTTCACAATGACTTTGAACGGAAATATTTTTTTGAATTACCATATCGTCATAACCATCTACGTCTCCAAAGGTTTTATCTAAAATCTTAGAAGGATCTTCTTTGTATCCTTTAAAATATTCTTTAAAGGCTTTAACGACTCTTTTAGGAGTTTCTAATAATCCTTCTCTATTTGGGTCCTCACCCATCCAAGATAATATTGTTTTGAAAGCTTCTTCAGCTTCCTTGTCAGAAACCTTATTTGAGATTTCGTTGCTATTCGTATCTTTAACTAATTTCATTGTGAGTTTTATACCTATAAATGCTTCTTTTTAAAATATTTAATATATCGAGATATATGCTACATAATCACACTATATGTTCAAAAAAAGAGAGAATGTAGCTGAAATTGAAGAAGGAAATCTTCTTTCCCCAAAATTTGATAATGATGGGTTAATACCTGTTATTACAATGTGCTCTAAAACTAAAGAAGTTTTAATGCATGGATACATGAATGTTGAAGCGTTAAAAAAAACAATTGAAACCAAAGAAGCTCATTATTTTAGTAGATCAAGAAAAACTATCTGGCATAAAGGTAAAACAAGTGGCTTTATTCAAAAAGTTACTGAAATTAGAATTGATGATGATCAAGATTCTATTTGTTTAACTGTTGATATTGGAGGTGGAGCTAGCTGTCATGTAGGATATCGTTCATGCTTTTATAGATCAATTCCTTTAGGCCCGATAGATAATGGTAGAGAAGTTAAAATGAAATTCACTGAAAAAGAAAAAAAATTTGATCCAGAGGAAGTCTATAAAGGACAACCAAATCCAACTAAAATTTAAATGTCAGATAAACAAAAAAATGTACTTGGTGAAGACTTGGAGGAATGCTCAAATGATCCTCTAACAGGATGGTTTCGCGATGGTTGTTGTAACACAGATGAAAATGATCATGGACTTCATACGGTTTGTGCTAAAGTTACTACTGAATGCTTGGAGTGGATGAAAGAAGAAGGTAATGATTTAATAACCCCACATCCTGAATTTGGATTTCCAGGTTTAAAAGATGGAGACGGATGGTGTTTGTGCGCAAGCTGGTATGCAAGAGCAGTCGAAGCAGGTAAAGGATGTCCAATATTTTTGAAAAGAACACATGAAAATACTCTTAAACATGTGCCTATTGAAACTTTAAAAAAGTTTGCAATAGATTTATCGTAACTTACATATTTCCATATTTTGGTCCGCCACCGCCTTCTGGAGTAACCCAAATAATATTTTGTGAAGGCTCTTTGATATCGCAAGTTTTACAGTGAATACAATTTTGAGAATTTATTACAAATTTATTTATGTTATTTTCTTTTTGAACTTCATATACACCTGCTGGACAATATCTCTGAGCAGGTTCGTCAAATTTTTCTAATGTATAATTAATTGGTAAATCTGGATCTTTGAGTTTTAAGTGAACAGGTTGATTATCATTATGATTGGTTCCTGTTAAATATACTGAACTTGTTTTATCAAAAGTAATAACATTATCGTATTTTGGATAATCTATTTTAGGCATATCCTTTGCCGGTTTTAAAGTTTCGTGATCTGCATGTTTATGTTTAAGAGTAAAGGGAAGTTTTCCTCTAAAGAGAATTTGATCAATTCCTGTGAATATTATTCCTAAAATTAAACCCCAGCTAAAACTAGGTTTTACATTTCTTGCCTCAAATAATTCTTTATATAACCAACTATTTTTAAATTTTTCTTCAAAGATTGATAAATCTTTATTTTTTTTTAAATGTTCAAAAATTGTCTCTCCTGCTAGTATTCCACTTTTCATTGCTGTATGAGAACCTTTAATTTTAGGCATATTTAAAGTACCTGCATCACAACCAACTAATAAAGCTCCGGGCATAAACATTTTAGGTAAACTTTGAAAACCGCCCTCTATCAATGCTCTTGCTCCATAAGAAACTCTTTTTCCACCTTCAATTATTTTTTTTATTGCTGGATGAGTTTTAAACCTTTGAAATTCATCATAGGGGGACAAATGAGGGTTTTTATAGTCTAGACCAATTACATACCCTAAAAAAATCTGTTTATTTTCTGCATGATACATAAAACTTCCCCCATAAGTATTATTATCTAAAGGCCATCCTGCAGTATGCATTACTAGACCTTCCTCATGATTTTTTTCATCAATTTCCCAAATTTCTTTAAAACCAATTCCATACTGTTGAGGATCTTTACCTTTGTCTAACTCAAATTTCTGAATAAGTTGCTTTCCTAAATGTCCTCTACATCCCTCAGCAAAAACAGTTACTTTTCCTAAAAGTTCAATACCTGGCTCAAAACCATCTTTTTTGTTTCCTTCTTTGTCTACACCCATGTCTTGGGTAGCCACACCTTTTACTGAACCATCATCGTTATATAAAATTTCACTTGCTGGAAAACCTGGAAAAATTTCTACTCCTAAAGTTTCAGCTTGTTCTGCTAACCATCTACATAAATTTGCAAGACTGATAATGTAATTTTTGTGATTTTGTTGTACCGCAGGTAGTAACCATGTTGGCCAACTCAATGATTTTGTTTTTCCTAGAAATAAAAATTTTTCCTTTCTGACTTTTGTTTTAATTGGCGAATTTAATTCTCTCCAGTTAGGTAGAAGTTCGTCTAAGGCACGAGTTTCAAAAACATTACCACTTAAAATGTGAGCTCCTATTTCAGAAGCTTTTTCAAGTAAGCATATATTAAGATTAGGATCTAGTTGTTTTAATTTAATTGCAGTAGATAAACCAGATGGTCCTCCACCAATAATTACAACATCATATTCCATTGATTCTCTAGACATACTTTAGTTTTTAACTGTAAGGATTATTTTTGTATAGTGTTTAATTTGTTCAGTTCTTCCATGAACTGAGGGATAGCTTCAAACAGGTCCGCTTCTAAGCCATAATCCGCAACACTAAATATAGGTGCTTCACCATCCTTATTAATTGCAACTATTATTTTACTTTCTTTCATACCTGCCAAATGTTGGATTGCTCCCGAAATTCCTATTGCAATATATAAATCTGGAACTACTACTTTTCCTGTTTGACCAACTTGATGATCATTGCTGATATAACCCGCATCCACTGCTGCTCTAGATGCACCTATGGCTGCACCTAACTTGTCTGCAACTTGAGTAATTAATTTAAAATTATCTCCACTTTGCATACCTCTTCCTCCTGAAACAACAATTCTTGCTGTGCCAAGTTCTGGTCTATCAGATTTAACTTCCTCTCTTTTTATAAATTTTGTACTTTTGAATTCTTCACCCGCCTCTGCGTTTTCAATTGTTGCAGAACCGCCTGAACTTTCGCAAGGGTCAAAGGATGTAGGTCTTATTGTTATACATTTTTTAGAATCATTTGTTTTTACCGTCGCAAATGCATTTCCTGCATAAATAGGTCTTAGAAAAGTATCTGGTGAAATTACTTTTATAATATCACTCACTTGAGAACTATCTAAATGTGCAGCTATTCTAGGCATTAAATTTTTACCAAAGGTATTTGCTGAACAAACGATATGAGAATAATTTTCAGAAGCTTTAATAATTACTGGTGCAAAATTTTCTGCGGTAAAATTTTCATAATGTGGCGCGTCTACACATATTACTTTTTTAATCGCAGGAAGTTCAGATAATTTTTTTGATGCATCTCCACAGTCATGTCCAATGATTATTGCATGTACGTCTTGATCTATTTGCGATGCAGCAGTAACTGCATTTAATGTAAATGCTTTCAGATTATTGTTGTTATGTTCTGCTATAAGTAAAACTGCCATTATATCACCTTTGCCTCATTTTTTAATTTTTGAACTAATTCTGCTACATTTGCAACTTTAATACCTGCTTTTCTTTTTGGTGGTTCTTCTATTTTTATTTGTTCCACTCTTGGAGCAGTGTCTACACCTAAATCTGTGGCATTGATCTCTTCAATAGGTTTCTTTTTAGCTTTCATTATATTTGGTAATGAGGCATATCTTGGCTCGTTTAATCTTAAATCACAAGTTACAATTGCTGGAATGTTAACTTCTATTGTCTCTAACCCCTCGTCTATTTCTCTTGTAACTTCTAAACTATTTTCCTTAACCTCAATCTTAGATGCAAAAGTTGCTTGTGGCCAATTCAACAATGCGCTCAACATTTGTCCAGTTTGATTACAGTCGTCATCAATTGCTTGTTTGCCCATAAATACTAAATCTGGTTTTTCCTTTTCTACAATCTTTTGTAAAATTTTTGAAACAGCCAATGGTTCAAGTATGCCGTCAGCTTTAATATGTATACCTCTATCAGCCCCAACTGCTAAAGCTTTTCTAACAGTTTCTTGAGCTTTTTCCTCTCCAATAGTTATTGCAACTATTTCTGTTGCTTTACCAGCCTCTTTAATTTTTACTGCTTCTTCTATAGCATTATCATCTGGTGGATTTGTAGACATCTTTACATTTTCTGTCACAACCCCTGAGCCATCTTCTTTAACTCTTATTTGAACATTGTAATCTATTACTCTTTTAACAGCGACCAATATTTTCATTAAGCTCTCAATAATTTATTTTCAGAGTCATATGGACTCTCATCTAATACTGTAGCGTCGTACATTTCACCTAAGATATCAACTTGTAATTTGTCACCCACTTTTGCAAAATCTGGTTTTACCATTGCCAAAGCTATTGATTTATCTAACCTAAATCCAAATTCTCCTCCTGTTGCTCTTCCGACTACCTTGTTATCTTTATATATAGGATTATTTCCTAAAACATCCGCATCTTTAGTATTATGAACTTCTAAAGTAACTAATTTATTATCAAATCCTTTTTCTCTCCATTTATTAAGAGCCTCTAGACCTATAAAGTTTCCTTTATTTGGATGAACAAATCTATCTAGACCAGACTCATACGGAGAGTATTCTATAGATAATTCAGTGCCAACTAATTTATATGATTTTTCAAGTCTCAAACTGTTCATTGCCCTAATTCCAAAAGGTTTTATTCCCAAGCTTTTACCTTCTTCCATTAATTTATCAAAAATATGATTTTGATATTCAATTGGATGATGTAATTCCCAACCTAATTCACCAACAAAATTTACTCTCATAGCATTTACCGGAGCATACCCAACATTAACATTTTTAGCTGTTAACCATTTAAAATTTTCATTTGAAAAATCATCTGTAGAAACTTTTTGCATTAATTCTCTAGCTTTGGGTCCTGCTACCACAAGAACTCCAGTGCTATTTGTAAGATCTTCAAATATAACTGAGCCATCATTTGGCATCCATTTTTGTATCCAATCATGATCAAGCCTTAGATTTGCACCAGCAGAAACTAAATAATAAGAGTTTTCTGCTTCCTTCATAATTGTAAATTCTGAATGAACTCCGCCTTTGGTATTAAGTGCATGACACAAATTAATCCTACCAATTTTTTTTGGAATTTTATTGGCTACTAAATAATCTAAAAACTCCTCAGATTTAGGTCCTTTAATTCTACATTTAGCAAATGCTGTCATGTCTAAAAGACCAACATTTTCTTTTACATTCTGACATTCTTTCTTAATTGCATCAAACCATTTAGATCTTCTGAAGGACCAATCATCCTTTTGCTCCATACCATCTCTTGCAAAAAAATTAGGTCTTTCCCATCCAAATTTTTGACCAAAAACTGCACCCAAATTTTTCATTCTTTCGTAACAAGGAGCAGTTCTTAGAGGTCTTGCAGCAGGTCTTTCTTCATCAGGATAGTGTGTAATAAAAACATGACTGTAAGCTTCTTCATTTTTAGCTTTTAAATAAGATTTAGTTGCGTAGTTTCCATACCGTCTCGGTTCAACACCAAGCATGTCTATAGTTGGTTCACCATCAACAATCCATTCAGCTAATTGCCAACCTGCTCCTCCAGCAGCAGTAATTCCAAAACTATGTCCTTCATTAATCCAAAAATTTTTTAATCCCCAAGCAGGACCTACAATTGGATTGCCATCCGGAGTATAACAAATAGCTCCATTATAAACTTTTTTAACTCCAACTTCTCCAAAGGCAGGAACACGATGAATTGCGCCTTCAATATGTGGTGCAAGTCTATCTAAATCTTCTTGAAATAGTTCGTACTCAGAGTTTTTGGAAGGTCCTTCAACATAGCAAGCTGGGGCACCATCTTCGTATGGTCCTAAAATTAATCCACCTGCTTCTTCTCTCATATACCATCTGCTATCACTATCTCTTAAAACTCCCATCTCAGGTAGTCCATCTTTTTTTCTTTTTTGAATTTCAGGATGTGGTTCAGTTACAATATATTGATGCTCAACTGGTATGACTGGAATATCTAATCCAACCATCTCCCCTGTTTGTCTTGCAAAATTACCTGAGCAAGAGATTATATGTTCACATTCAATTGAACCTTTATCAGTTTCAACAACCCAACCGTCTTTAGTTTGTCTCATAGCAACAACAGCAGTGTTTCTATAAATTTCTGCGCCCATGTTTCTCGCACCTGTAGCAAGTGCTTGGGTTAAATCAGCTGGTTGAATATAACCATCCTCTGGATGTTGAATTGCACCTACCAAATCATCTGTATGACATAAGGGCCAAATTTCTTTTACTTGATTGGGCGTTAAAAATTTAACATCAACACCTATAGTTTTAGCTACACCAGCATATTGATGGTATTCGTCCATTCTGTCTTTGGTACTTGCTAAACGAATATTTGATACAACACTAAAACCCACATTTTTTCCAGTCTCTTCCTCTAATTTTTTATAAAGATCTACAGCATATTTATGAAGCTGTCCTACAGAATAACTCATATTAAACAGAGGCAATAATCCAGCAGCGTGCCAAGTTGAACCTGAAGTTAGCTCCTTACGTTCCACTAAAACAACATCAGACCAACCTTTTTTAGCTAAATGATATAGGGCACTAACACCTACTACACCACCTCCAACTACTACAACTTTAGTTTTTGTTTTCATCAACGATTCCTACTAAATTTTTTGAAATAACGAAACAAAATTGTAACTATGTATATTCAAATTGAACTTCCAAGTGGGATGGGATTTGAGACCATAGTAGTAAGCCAACAATCCTTGAGTTCCCCATCTTCAATATATTTTTCAACTTGCCAATTAAACTTATGGTAAATTTTATTCTTATCTAAAATAACTACTTCAAATTGAGCCCATTTCTCACCGCTTCCAAGCTGAGTAATTGTGTGACTTAGATGATTAAGCATCATCTGGTAAGTATCCCCTTTTATCATTCTTTTAAAATTGTCTAATGGACCAGTTACTTTTTTATTGTTTGGATGTGCAAAATTCCAAGTCTGTTCAATTCCGCTATCTTTATAATCTCTATCATTATTCATAAGGCCAACTAATTGGATTTTTACTACTTCTTTAGGTAAAATTGAATTTTTAGGAATTAATAAATCTGCATTTACAAATGAAGCGTTAAAGAAAAAAAAAATTATTACACTAAACGTTAAGTGCAGTTTTTTTGACATCATTAAGGAATTCTTTTCTTTTTTTATCACCTACAAATGGTACAGCAAAGTATCTTCTATATATAACATCCGTTATGCCGCATATATTGAATACTCCTCTTCGAAGTCTTTTTGTTGGCATATTAAGAAAAAAAGTTCTTACAGCAAATTGTGGAGAACCATAAGTACAAAATATGACAGCTTTTTTTCCTTTTAAATTTCCAATTGGATATCCATAATTTCCAAAAAGTCTTTTAAATCTAAATGCCCAAGGTGGAGCTAAAACTTTGTCTATCCATCCTTCAACAATTGCAGGCATTCTAAAATTCCATATTGGTGCAATTAATACTATTGCGTTAGAATTTTCTATTCTTTTCCTGTGATCTAAAACTATTTTGTCTGGTTCTTCTCCAGAAAAAACTGGATTAAACTTTTCATTATATAGATCAACAACATCTACATTATGTCCAATTTCCTCTACTGTTTTTATGAAAGTATCTTTAATTGCAGCATTAAATGACTTGTTATCATAGTGACCATATACAAGAAATATATTTTTCATTCTAACTTTGTAAAACTGGAAAGGCCTGACGTATTTTTAAAAAATGTTTTTGATATTCCATCTTAGTACACTTGTCTTCAATATATTCAATTTTATTTTCTTTAACAATTTTTTTTGCTTGCTCGCTTCTAATTCCAAGTTGTAACCATAAAACTTTAGCCCTAATATTTATTGTATCTTTTGCAATATCTAAAACTTCTCTGGAGGGTCTAAAAACATCTACAATATCTATTTTATCTTTAATATCGGTAATTTTTGCAAAAACTTCTTCACCTAAAATTTTTTGTCCTTTTGCTGATGGATTAACTGGATAAACTTTATAACCATATTTTTGCATATATTTCATAACAATAGTAGATGATTTAGTTGGATCATTACTTACTCCAATCATTGCAATGGATTTATACTTTGAAAGAATATCTTTAATATCGCTCATTATTTTTATCTTTAGTTCCTTATTTTATCTTCACAGAACTTTTTTGCTTCTTTAGTGGTCATTTGTTTATTTAGTTGTTTACTGCCTGCAATACAAGCATCAATAGCTCTTTTAAAATTATGATCTCTAAAATCTAAAACAACATATAGTCCAACAATTATGAATATAACAATTAACATATTTTTAATTGTCATTTATTTTTCCATTTTGGTTTTCTTTTTTCTAAAAATGCGGAAATACCTTCTTTAGCATCCATAGCCATCATATTTAACGTCATCATTTTGCTTGTATATGCATAAGCCTTTCTTAAGGGCATTTCTAATTGTTTATAAAAAGCTCGTTTACCAATTTTAATTGTAAGATTAGATTTTGAAGCAATCTTTTTAGCAATTTTCAATACTTCACTGTTCAATTTTGTTTTTGAAAAACAATCATTAATTAATCCAACTTCTTTTGCATAATTTGCCTTAATAGGTTCTCCAGTAAGTAACATTTTCATCATAGGTTTCCTGTTAATTTTTCTGCTAACTGCCACCATTGGTGTGCTACAAAACAAACCAATGTTTACCCCAGGGGTAGCAAATAAAGCATCACTTGTACTGTAAGCTAAATCACAACTTGCAACTAATTGACATCCGGCTGCATAGGCAGCACCATGAACTTTAGCAATAACTGGTTTTTTTCCTTCAACAATTTGGGTCATTAATTTTGAGCAAAGGTTAAATAATTTTTGATACTTTTCTTTTTTTTTTAATCCTCTTACCTCTTTTAAATTATGACCGGCACTAAATCCTTTTCCAGCTCCCTCAAGAATTATTACTTTAACTTTTTTATCATTATCAAGTTTTTTAAAAACTTTAATTAAATCATGAAGATTTTTTGTTGATAAAGAGTTATATGTTTTAGGATCGTTAATTATAACTCTTGAAATATCTTTTTCTTGATTAATAACTTTAATATTCATTTAGGATTATTTAAGTTTACCTTCTTCTCTCATCTTTGCTCTAATTTTGGTAGCTGAGATTTCTTGAATTTCTTTCGAAAGTTCGATTTCTTCAATTTTATATCCTACACCTCTTCCATAACAAATATTTGTGATATTTGGCACCATCATAATCTTGAAACGTCCTTCAAACTCAGGATTTAATCTATCTTCAATATTCTTTTTAACAGTTTCAAAATCAAAAGGATTGTCATCAACCCCTTGAACATCCCTAATTTGAATACAAACTTGACCTGTTTTTTTTATTATTTCTTTAAATAAAGTATAATGACCATCATGAAACGGTTGCCATCTACCTAACATTTGTGCAGTTGGTTTTTTATTATCCCAATTGTAAGTCATTATTTTATCTCCTTTAATATTTTTGGTGCCCAATTTTTAGCATCTTGAGTTGTAACATGAAAGTCATACTTGTCAGGTTTTACAAACATTTTATTTGTGTCATCAAATCTTCCCTCTTTTATTGTATCAACCCAAATAGTGAAGTCTGCAGGAAACAAACTTCTTGCTTTTGGTGTTGGGCAAATAAAATCAGCAACAACATAGTTTCCCTCAGTTTTTAATTTAGTTGCAAAGTCTGCCATTCTTTTGGCCTGTCTTTTTCTTCCTTCTTCAGAAAAATCCCAATCATTAGCTTCCTTTCTTACCTCGTCTGCATTTAACCTTTTTGCATTTAGCATCGGGCCTAACTCATTTGCTAAAGTTGTTTTCCCTGAACCAGGTAAGCCCATTATTAATATAATCTTCATTATTTTACTCGATACAATCCAAGCCAAGCATTTACATCCTTGCTGGCTATATAATCTGATTTAAAAAATTCTAATTCAACCCATTTATTATCTTGTTTTAAATTTTCAATTTTTTTATCAAAACCATATTCTTTGTAAATACCTTCATTAATTGTAAAACAAATCAGTCCACCCCTTTTAGTTATTCGAACAAATTCATCTAAAGCTTGGGGTTTTACATGTCCAAAAGTAAAAGTTCCTACACACATTGTTGCTTCATAAAAATTGTCTTGAACATCTATAGGTTTATTTAAATCAACCTTTATTAATTTTTGATAGAGATTGTTTGGAACAGAATCTAGTAATTTTTGTGAAAGATCAGCTCCGTGAAAATGCTTAAAACCAAATTTTTTTAATTGCAAACCTACTAAACCAGTGCCACATCCTGCGTCAAATATAAGAATTTCTTTGTTTTCTGTATGTTTTTTAAAAACCTCAACAGTTTCTTTTGGTCCTGTGTAATTCCATTCAAGCATATCTTTATTGTATTTATCTTTGTCCCCCCACTCATCATAATATTTCATAACCTCATCAGTAGTCTTAAGTTTATAAATAGGAACTTTATTACCAACATCTTTCAATGCCATTTTAATTTTACTCCATTAAACTATTTGCTACCCATTTATGAAATTGATGAGTTGGTTGATCCATTACAGGAGAAAAGTTTCCACCATTATAAACTGGTGAACTTCTTCCATCCTGCATTCCTTCGATTGCACTTATATCTTCGATCATTACATCTTTCCAAAATCTTGAATTTTCTTTTCTCAATTCTTTCAAATATTCGCCATTCGCACTTTCATTTCCAACATAATACATCTGCATATGTTCTTTGGTCTTGTTCATTGATAAAGGTTCTAACCAAAAAACATAAAAATGATCAACATGTAAGCCAATCATTACATTAGGAAATAATGCAATATATTCTGAATTTTTTAACTTATTTTTTTTCCAATTTGAAAATGAATTAAATTTTTTATTTCCTCTGATTAACTGTTCGTAATTTTTACTTCCTTGACCAGCAAATCTATTCGGTAATCCTTGAATATGATAATGATCATTAATATTAGAAACCTTATTTAACTCTGGGTGAATTGTTGGTAAATGATAGCTTTCACAATAATTTTCAATCGCAAATTTCCAATTACATTTTACCTCTAAACTAAAGTAACCATAATCGTTTGAATGTACTATTAATTTCTGATCTTCTTTATTAATTAAATTAGACCATCTTTCTTCAAGAGGTTTAATATAATCATTAAAAGAAATTTCATTAGAATTAATATTAACAAAAATAATATCCATCCAAATTTTTGTTCGAACTTCTTTTAAATTGCTTTTAGTTTTATCAAATTTTTCAGATTGATGATTATTTAAACCTCCAATATGAGGAGTTGCTACTAGGTTTCCTTTAAAGTCATAAGACCACGAGTGATAAGGGCATCTAATAACATTTTTAAAATTACATGCTTTGTCTAAAAGCTTAAATCCTCTATGGCTACATACATTATGAAACACTCGAATCTTCATATCTTTATCTCTAATTAAAATTAGAGGAATCCCGAGTAGATTGTATGGTTTAGCATCTCCTACGTTTGGAATAGAGCTTCCAACACCAACTACTGTCCATTTATTGAAAAAAATCTTCTCTCTTTCGTGGTCTAAATAATTGGCATTTGTGTAGCACTCATTTGGTAAGCCATTTGCGACTTCTATAGACTTATCTACATTATTTAATTTTTCAATATCTAGGATTTCTGAAATAGGTAAATTTTTAAGATTCTGATCCACAAAAAAAATTATCACGAGGTTATTTTTAAGCAACAAATTTCGTTTTATATTATTGCTGAATTTCTTTGACAGCTTTTTCAAAAAAGATAATGATCTGGAAAAATGAACTTTTCTTTGGAAATTAGTCCCAAAACAGACCTTGATACAGTCCCAAAGGTAAGTGATGTTTATATCACAATGTTACCTGGTGGAGATTATAAAGAGACTGCTCAAAAAGCTATTGAACTAGTTAAAAAAGGATTTAACCCGGTACCACATTTTCCAGCAAGATCTATGCAGAATGAAATAGAGCTCAAAGATTATGTTGATATGTGTAAAGACGGAGGAGTTAAGCAAGCTTTAATTATAGGCGGTGGTAGAGAGCCATTAGGAAAATTTGATAGCTCATTTCAACTTTTAGAGACCGGTTATTTTGAAAAAATGAAGATAGGAATTGCTGGACACCCAGAGGGGAGTCCTGATATATCCGACTCAGATTTAGAAAAAGCTATGATAGATAAAAAGCCTTATGCTGATTACATAGTAACTCAATGGTTACTTGATCCTCAGCCTATCGTAGATTTTATATCTAAACAAAGCGTGCCAGTTCATGTGGGAATCACTGGGCCTTTAAAAATATCTAGCTTAATAAAATTTGCTAATATTGTTGGAGCAAAAAATTCCCTTAACTTTCTTAAATCTAATTTTAGTAAGGCGTTAGATTTATTGAAACCTAAAGACCCTAATGATTTAATTGGGAAAGTTAAATCGCATACTGATTTCTTCCACATTTATACATTCGGCGGCTTGAAGGAAACTAACAAGTGGTTGAAGGAGAATGGTTATGTCTAAAGAATTTGATTATACTAAACTAAGACATGTTACTTCAGTAGATCAATCAGATCGAGAAGTACCATATAATTTAAGACAAAGTGGACCAACAAAAGTTGAAATGCTAATTTCAACAAGGGTAAGAAAATCACCTTATTGGCATTTATCAATGCAAGCTGGATGTTGGAGAGCAACAGTTTACAATCGTATCTATCATCCAAGAGGTTATGTAAAACCTGAGGACGGTGGAGCTATGGTAGAATACGATGCTATAGTTAATCATGTAACAATGTGGAATGTTGCAGTAGAAAGACAAATAAGAGTTAAAGGTCCAGATGCTGAAAAGTTTACTAATTATGTAATTACTAGAGATGCAACTAAAATTTCTCCAATGAGAGCAAGATACGTAATTTTATGTAATGCATACGGAGGAGTTTTGAATGATCCTATACTCTTAAGAATTTCTAAAGATGAATTTTGGTTTTCTTTGTCAGATTCTGATATTGGGATGTATCTTCAGGGTGTAAATGCTGATCAAAGATTCAACTGTTCTGTTGAAGAAATAGATGCTTGTCCTGTGCAAATTCAAGGTCCTAAATCTAAAGCTTTAATGAAAGATCTTTGTGGAGATCAAGTTGATTTTGATAATATGCCATTTTATGGCTTAGCTGAAGTTAAAGTTGGAGGAAAAAGCTGTGTTATCTCACAATCAGGTTTCTCTGGTGAAGCTGGATATGAAATATATTTAAGAAATGCAACGCTTCATGCTGAAGATATGTGGAATGCAGTCTTGGATGCAGGAAAAAAACATAACTTAATGGTTATTGCCCCTGCACACCATAGAAGAATTCAAGCTGGAATTCTTTCTTGGGGACAAGATATGGACCAACAACACAATCCTTTTCAATGTAACCTAGGTTATCAAGTTTCGCTTTCAGGTAAAGGTGAGTGGAATAAAAAAGAGGATTATGTTGGTAAAGCAGCTCTAGAAAAAATGAAGAATGAGCTAAAAGCTGGTAAAAAACCTTATAAACTCCAGCTAGTTGGTCTCGAATTAGGAGGAAAACCAATTGAAGATTATGCTCCAGATTTTTGGTTAGTTTCAAATGAACAAGGAGGAGATCCAGTAGGTTTCTTAACCTCTCCTTGGTATCATCCTGAAAAGAAAACTAATATTGCAATGGGATATGTGCCATTTGATGGAACTTTAAACACAAATGGTTTTCCAAAAGGGAAGGTTGGAACTAAATATAAGGTTCATTTGCCTGAAAAATACTCTGATAAACCAGGCCAGCCTGTAGATGCAGTAGTAGTTGATATTCCATTTAAAGAATCTTTCAACGCAAATACAAGGGAAGTTGTAAAAGGTTAACTTTATTTAGGGGGAGATAAGCTTCCCCTTAAAATAATGACTAAAGGTTTTTTAATAGCAGTTTGCATTATTATAGCTCTTGCTTTAATACTCTTTCCATTAATTGTTTCTTACAAAGAACAAAAAAATAAAAAGAAATAAATGTTTGGTGAATTTTTAAATATTATTTTCAAATCTATAAAATTAGATAAAACACTTTACACAGATAATAAAAATTTTGGTGAAGCAGCTATTTATTTTGCTGGCTTAATTATGATTTTAGACGGAATTGCTGGTGCAGTTGCAGCAAATACAATTGTTAAAACTGCAATTGGAATGTCTGGTCTTACAGCAATATTAACATGGTTAGTTTGGGCAATATTTATTTATGTAATAGGTGTTAAGCTTTTTCCTGATAAAGAGACAAAAGTTCCCTTTAAAAAAGTTCTTATTGCAGTAGGTTTTGCACATTCACCAGGATTAATTCGATTTTTTGCCGTAACACCAGAATTGATGATACCCATTATATTTTTAACTCAGTTTTGGATTTTTGCAGGTTTAATAATCTCTACAAAACAGGTATTAAATTTAAAATCTAATTTTAAATCTTTTGGAATTGTATTTTTATCTTTTTTAATAATAGCTTTTCTATCTATATCTTTTGTTATGAGTAGAATGAATGCTCTTCCTATTAATAGTATTTAAATTTAAAAACTAATTAATTTTTTTGGTCATTATCAACAACAAGACATATCTCAGATTTAGTTAAAAATCTTCTTCCTGTTCCGTTATCTAAAGAAAACATTCCGCCAATTCCTTTTACTGCATCTATAGTTAAATCAGTGTGTTTCCACTTTTCATATTGATCACCATTCATATAAAAAGGCACACCTCCGATTTCTCCTAATTTTACATCATTATCACCTAAAGGAAATTCTCCCTCTTGAAAACACATAGGAGCACTTCCATCACAACAACCTCCTGATTGGTGAAACATTAATTTTTTGCCGTATTTTTCTTGCAGCTCAGATAGTAAATTTAGAGCTGAATGTGTTGCAGATACTTTCATTTTTAAAGTACGGCCCATGATTTAGAATCATGGGCCAGTATATATTATTGATTAAAAGAAGCCTAATTTCTTTTCAGCATAAGAGACATGTAAGTTCTTATTCTGTCTATAGTGATTAAGCATCATTTTGTGAGTTTCTCTACCAACTCCTGATTGTTTATATCCTCCAAATGGTGAGTGAGCTGGATAAGCATGATAACAATTAGTCCACACTATACCTGCTTGTATTGCTCTTCCCATTCTGTGAGCTATATTGGCATTTCTAGTCCATACAGCTGCGCCTAAACCATAAAGAGTATCATTAGCAATTTCTAATGCTTCTGCTTCGTCTTTAAATTTAATCACAGATACAACTGGTCCAAAAATCTCTTCTTGGGAGATTCTCATCTTGTTGTTGGCTTCAAAAATAGTTGGTTGAATATAATTACCTTTTTCCAATCCACTATTAAGTTTACCAACACTTCCTCCAGCCAGAACCTTAGCACCCTCTTTTTTTCCCAATTCCAGATAAGATTTTATCTTTTCCATTTGTTCTACTGATGCTTGAGCTCCAATCATTGTTTCCATTTTTAAAGGATTGTCTTGAACAACTGCTTTAGTTCTTGCTATAGCTCTTTCCATGAACTTATCATAGATTGACTCTTGTACTAAAGCTCTGCTTGGACAAGTACAAACTTCACCTTGGTTTAGATTGAACATTACAAAACCTTCTATACATTTATCAAAGAAGTCATCATCTTTATCCATGATATCTTCAAAGAAAATGTTAGGAGATTTTCCACCCAATTCCAGTGTTATTGGAATTATGTTTTGAGCAGCATACTGCATAATCAATCTTCCTGTTGTTGTTTCGCCTGTAAAAGCAACTTTTGCAACTCTTTTAGAAGATGCTAAAGGTTTACCCGCTTCTAATCCAAAACCACTAACAATGTTCACAACTCCTGGAGGTAATAAGTCTCCAATAAGTTCCATCATTACCATGATGGATGCTGGTGTTTGCTCTGCAGGTTTTAAAACAGAACAATTACCTGCTGCAAGAGCTGGTGCTAATTTCCAGGTTGCCATTAATAATGGAAAATTCCAAGGAACTATCTGACCAACTACTCCTAATGGCTCAGGAAAATTGTAAGAATATTGGTTATTGCTAATTTCAGCAATAGAACCTTCTTCTGCTCTAATTACTCCTGCAAAATATCTCCAGTGATCTATCACTAAAGGTAAATCTGCTGCCATACATTCTCTAATAGGCTTACCATTATCTAAACATTCGGCAGTGGCTAATAAGTTTAGGTTTTTTTCTAAAACATCAGCAATCTTATATAAAATATTCGATCTTGTAGTGATGTCTGTTTTTCCCCATTCTGGAAAGGCTGCGTGAGCCGCATCTAGTGCTGCTTCAACGTCTTGTTCATTAGATCGTGCTACTGAACAGATTTTCTCATTTGAAATCGGGCTTACATTATCAAAATATTTACCTGATTTAGGTTCTACAAATTTTCCATTAATGTAGTTTCCATATTTAGCTTTAAACGGAAATTTAACCTTTAAATGAGAAGTATCCAAGACAGATGACACTTTCATTGCTTCTGCACTCATTTTTTTTTCTCCTCTTTGTTTGTTAGTTTTTATTAGCTTATTATTTTTTCTAGATTTTTTAGAACGCTTCTTAGTCGCAGACTTTTTGGTCCCAACTTTTTTTTTCGTTTTTATTTTTTTTCTAGATTTTTTGACCAATTTATAGCTTTTTTTCTTGGTCTTTTGTTTTGCTATTTTTTTTCTTTTAATAGCCATGTAATAGTTAACTAAGAATTATTAAGCGTGTCTATTTCAATTAATTTTTTTTTCTACTTTTAATTGCATTAATACTATATATTGTGGTCTTAAAATAACTCATTAATATTTTTATTATGAATAAAAACGAAAAGATTGAAATCCAGTCTGCTACGTTCGAAAGACTGTTAAAACATTTAGATGAGAGAAAAGATGTACAAAACATAGATCTTATGAATCTAGCTAATTTTTGTAGAAACTGTTTATCAAGATGGTACAGAGAAGAGGCTGAAAAAAAAGGTATATCCATTTCAGATCCTGAAGCTAGAGAAAGAATTTATGGAATGCCTTACTCTGAATGGAAAGATAAATATCAGAAATAATTATTTTTCTTTCAATCTAGGAAACAATTCTACAAAGTTACATGGTTTATGGTTTATATCTAGTTGATGTTTTAATATTCCCTCCCAAGCATCAGTTACACCACCCGAAGATCCTGGTAATGCAAATATATATTTTCCATTTGCTAATACTGCACTAGCTCTTGATTGTATGGCTGATGTACCAACAGTTTTTAAACTTATATTTCTAAAAACTTCCCCAAACCCTGGTATTTGTTTATCTGCTATTTCATCAATTGCCTCTGGAGTAATATCCCTACCAGTAAGTCCTGTCCCACCTGTGGTAATAATTACATCTACTTTTTCATTATTGATCCAGTCTTTTAATATTAAAACTATTTCATCCTTGTTATCTTTACATATTTTTCTATCTAACAAAATATGATTAGCCTCATTAATTTTATCTACTAAAATTCTACCAGATTTATCATTATCAAATGTTCTGGTATCTGTTACAGTCAATAGAGCGATGTTTACTTTCATAAAAATTTATTAATATGATTATATTATCAATTTTATTTTTTATAACAGCAATTTTATATTCAAGTGTTGGCTTTGGTGGTGGATCTACCTATTTGGCATTATTATTAATTTGGGAAATTCCATACTATATTTTTCCAGTAATAGCTCTTATTTGTAACATAATTGTAGTTACAGGAAATTCTATTAATTACATTCGCGCTGGAAATCATAATTTTAAATTATTAATACCTTTTTTAATTGGTTCAATTCCCATGGCTTTTTTAGGTGGCTCTTTAATGATTAGTAAAGAAATATTTGAAATTTTATTATTTTTTGTACTGTCAATTGCTGGATTAATATTATTAATAAACAATAAGTCTTATGTAGAAAAAAACATAATAATAAAAAAACTTAATTTAATTTTTTCAATCTTAATAGGTTCAGCAATAGGTTTAATTTCTGGTTTAGTAGGCATTGGAGGTGGAATTTTTTTAAGCCCAATTCTTTTTTTATTAAAAGCAGACAAACCAAAAAATATTGTTACTTCAGCATCGTTATTTATACTTATAAACTCAATTTCTGGGATCTTTGGTCAATTAACTAAAGATATAGTGTTAAATGAAATTTTATTATATTTACCATTATTCTTAGCTGTTTTAATTGGTGGCCTTTTAGGAAATTTTTTAAATCTAAAAATTTTCTCAAACAGAACACTTGCAATAATGACATCTTTGTTGGTGATTTTTGTCTCTATAAGAATGGGTTTAAGAATATTTGTTTAAAAAAATTTTTTATTATCTGCTTTTCTTACAAAATAAATACCTACAGAAACAGCTGCAAGTGAAATTAAAACTTTAAATGTAATTAATTCTTTTAAAAAGATATAACTTAAAATAGTTCCAAAAATAGGAATTAAATAAGAAACTTGAGACTGAAATATTAATCCATTATTAACTAGAATTCTGAATCTTAATAACCAAGCAATTCCTGTAGACACTAATCCTAAATAAACGACTGAGATTGTTGAGTCTAATCTTGGGATGATATTCCATGGTTGCTCAATAAAAACCACAAGGGGAATAAGAATAATAATGGCCCAAATTAATATTGAGCCTGTAACATTTTCATTTTTTTTTTTGCTAATTTTTAAAGTTAAAACTCCACCAATAACATAACAAGTCGATCCAAGAAGAATTAATAAAGCAGATAAAAAATTATTTTCATCAATTAATAAGTTGTCAGAGAACAGATAAATTATTCCTGAAAAACCAATTAAAATTCCAAAAGTTTTGATAAAATTAAACTTTTCATTTTTTGTATAAAAGTGACCTAAAACAGTTGAGCTTAAAGGTGTAGTAGACATTAGAATAGCTGCCAAATTACTTTGAACAGACTTTACTCCATAAGCGATTAAAAAAAAGGGAGCAACCAAATTTATGAATCCAATCATTGCAAACCAATGCCAATCCTTAGAAAATGCTTCGATTTTGATATTTTTATAATAACAAATTAATAAAACTGGAATTGCTCCGAAAAAAACTCTTAGAAAAGCAATCGTTACTGGTCCAAAAGAATATGTAGCAATTTTTATATTAAAAAAAGCTGAAGCCCAGATTAAAGCTAATAATGTTAATAAGAAATAATCAATTAATTTTGGTTGTCTCATTCAGTTATTTCTTTAGTTTCACTAGATGTTAATTTTATTAATTGATTTAATTCTATTTTAAAAACACAATTTGGATGACCAGCTGCTGCAAACAATGTTGTAAATCTATCTAAATTAATATCCACATAGATTTTTACCTTTTTTAAATGTCCAACAGGTGAAACACCCCCAATTGTATAACCAGTAATTTTTTTAACATCATCAGGACTTGCCATTGATACATCTTTTTCATCTAAAATTTTTTTAAGTTTATTTAAAGAGCATCTTTTATCTCCAGAAACTAAGCATAATACAAAATTATCACCGGCTCTAAAAAGTAAACTTTTAATAATTGCACCAACATTACAACCTAAAGCTGTAGCTGCATCTTGTGCCGTCCTTGCTGTTTTTTCTAATATGATAATCTTAAGATTAGGATCAAATTCTTTAATTGATTTTTCAGCTCTTTTAACAGGTTCTTTATTGAGAATTTGGTTCACAGATTTTTAAAATTGTTGTTTAATATTATTGCATAAATACATCACTTATGTGAAAATTGCATAGGTGTTATTTATTAAATAAGCAATATTTTTAGTGATTATTTTGTTAATTACCACCCGTAGAATTATAAAGGAGACAAAATGAGCGCAGCAAATGTTTTAAAATTTATTAAAGAAAAAGAAGCAGAGTTTGTAGACCTAAGATTTACCGACCCAAGAGGTAAACTTCAACATTTAACTATGGATGTAACAGTTGTTGATGAAGATATGCTTAATAATGGAGTTTTTTTTGACGGTTCGTCTATTGCAGGATGGAAAGCAATTAATGAATCTGACATGATTTTAAAACCAGATACTTCAAGAATGTTCATGGATCCTTTCACTTCTCATAATACTGTAGTTTTATTTTGTGATATTTTGGATGCTATTAAAAAAGATCCTTATGAAAGAGATCCAAGAGGAGTTGCGAAAAAAGCTGAAGAATATTTAAAGGCTTCAGGTATTGGTGATAAAGCTTTTTTTGGTCCAGAGCCTGAATTTTTTGTTTTTGATGATGTAAGAATTAAAAATGATATGAACGAGTGTGGTTTCGTTCTAGATAGTAAAGAAGGACCTTATAACTCTGGTAAAGAATATGAAAATGGTAACATGGGTCATAGACCTGGTGTTAAAGGCGGTTATTTCCCAGTGCCTCCAGTTGATAGTGAGCAAGATATGCGAGGTGAATATTTAAAAAATTTAAAAGAGGTAGGTATTAAAGTTGAAAAACACCACCATGAAGTTGCACCAAGCCAACACGAGTTAGGAATGTATTTTGGAACATTGGTTCAACAAGCAGACAATGTTCAATTGTACAAATATGTTGTACAAATGGTTACACACTCATTTGGTAAGACAGCAACATTTATGCCTAAACCAGTTGCAGGAGATAACGGTTCCGGTATGCATACTCATCAATCAATTTGGAAAGGAGACACTCCAGTATTTTCTGGAGATGCTTATGCAGGTCTATCTGAAACAGCATTACACTACATTGGTGGAATACTAAAACATGCCAAGGCAATCAATGCTTTCGCTAATGCAACAACAAATAGTTATAAAAGACTTATTCCTGGTTTTGAAGCTCCAGTTCTATTAGCTTACTCTGCAAGAAACAGATCAGCGTCATGTAGAATACCAATTACATTAAGTAAAAAAGGAGCTAGATGTGAAATAAGATTTCCAGATGCTTCAGGAAACCCTTATTTAACTTTTGCAGCAATGTTAATGGCAGGAATAGATGGGATTAAAAATAAAATTCACCCAGGCGAGTCTTTTGATAAAGACTTATACGAATTACCTCCAGAAGAAGTAAAATCAATTCCTACTGTTTGTGGATCATTGAGAGAAGCAATGGAGAGTTTAGATAAAGATAGAGAATTTCTAACTCAAGGTGGCGTATTCACTGATGATCAGATTGATGCTTATATTGCACTCAAGTTTGAAGAAATTCACAAATTTGAACATGCACCTCATCCTGTAGAATTTGAGATGTATTACAGCTGTTAGAATTCTCTAATTACTGTTTAGTTGTTGCAATAGTATTTTTGTTAATACCTTTTTTTACCACATAATCTTGAGTGCCATTTGCACCAGTTTCAACCTCTTTACGTAAATCTTTAAAAAAAGATTTTTCTTTTAAAGAGTCTTTAAGATCTTTAACAAGATTTTTAAATTCAAATTTATTCATAAAAGAATCATATACTAGATATGCATTTTATGCAATACTGCTATGCAACTTATGGGAGACTACTACTTAACTTATTTTAAAGGACTCTCCACAACCACATCGCTCTGTCTCATTAGGGTTATTAAATACAAAAGTTGAGGAAAAATCTTCTTTTTTGTAGTCCATTTCTGTTCCTAGGAGATACATGACTGCAGCTGAGTCTATAAAAACTTTCACACCTTTGTCCTCAATTATTTCATCATTTGGATTGAGTTCTTTAGAATACTCCATCACATAAGACATTCCAGCACATCCACCAGATTTTACAGAAACACGCACTCCTAATGCATCCTTTTCAGCACTAGACATAATTTCTTTTATTCTACTTGCAGCCTTTTCGCTTAATTTAATTATAGGGTTCATTATAAGTTTAATTCTAATTTTGCTGCATCTGACATCATATCTTTTGTCCAGGGTGGATCCCAAACTAATTTAAGATCAACGTCATCAATTTCCTCAACCTGCATAGCGCCCTCTTTCACTTCTTTAGGTAAACTTTCAGCAACTGGACAATTAGGAGTTGTTAATGTCATTTTAATTTCGGCTTTTCTTCCTATAACTTGTATATCATAAATTAAACCAAGTTCATAAATATTTACAGGTAATTCGGGATCATAAATTTTTCTAATTTCATCTATAATTTTTTTTTTTACTTCCATAAATACTAATCTTCGGTGCTAACTTGTTTTCCATCATTTTCTATTGCAGAAACTAATGTATGCCATGATAAAGTAGCACATTTAACTCTCATTGGGTATTGCTTAACACCCGAAAGACACATTAATTTTGTTTTATCATCTTCTTTCAAAATTTTATTTTTAAGTTCAGGATTTTCCTTTATCATTCCTAGAAAATCTTCAATAATTTCTTTAGCCTCATTATCACTTTTACCTTTTATTAAATCTGTCATTATCGAGGCTGATGCCATTGATATTGCACATCCACTTCCTTCAAAAGAAATATCCTCTACTCTCCTTTGTTCGTTTAATTTCAAATACACATGTACATTGTCTCCACATAATGGATTATTTCCTTTAGCATCTTTATTAAAATTTTCTGTTTTTCCTAAATTTCTAGGATTCTTTCCATGTTCCAGGATTATCTCTTGATATAATTCTTTTAAGTTCATTTTATCTCAAAAATTTTTTTACAATTATTAATTCCATCATTTAATTTATCTAGGTCATCTTTGGTATTATAAACTCCTAAGGATGCTCTTGCACTTGCAGAAATACCTAATTTATCGTGAAGTATTTGACAACAATGGTGACCAGCTCTTATAGCAACTCCTGTTTCATCTAAAATAGTCGCGATATCATGTGGATGAACTCCTTCAACTGTAAATGATAATACTCCCCTTCGCTCTTTTGGATTTCCAATGAGTTTTACAGAATTATTCTTTCTTAAAATTTCTTGACCATATTCTATTAATTCTTTTTCGTGATTTATTATATTTTCAATCCCAATACTTTCCAGAAATTTTATTGACTGGTCAAAGGCAATTACCTGTGCGGTGGCCATTGTTCCAGCTTCATACTTATTAGGAAGCTCACCATAAGAAATTCTATCTTTTTTTACTTCATTTATCATTCCCCCGCCTCCTTGGTACGGTGGAAGTTGCTCTAACCATTTCTTTTTTCCATACAAAACTCCGAGACCCGTTGGTCCATACATTTTATGACATGAAATAGCATAAAAATCACAATCTAAGTCTTGCATATCTAATTTTAAATGTGGTCCTCCCTGACATCCATCTACTACAACGATAATACCTTTTGAGTGTGCTAATTGAGTTATCTCTTTAATCGGTAAAACTGCACCAGTAACATTGGATAAATGAGTTATAGCTATAACTTTAGTTTTATTTGTAATCATTTTCTCTATATTTTCAATCGGTATGTCTCCGTCATCGTTTATCTCTGCAAATTTAATTATAATATTTTTGGATTTTCTTAAAAAATGCCATGGAACATAATTTGAATGATGCTCTAATTCTGTAATTAAAATTTCATCATTTGGTTTCAAGATTGTCTGTCCTAGAGTGTTAGCCACCAAATTTAGAGCTTCTGTTGCTCCTTTGGTAAACACAATTTCATTTTTATCTTTGGCATTAATATATTTTTGTACTGACAATCTTGTATTTTCATATAAATTTGTAGCTGCAACAGCTAAATAATGAATACTTCTCCCCACATTTGAAAATTGTTTAGAGTAAAAATCATTTATCCTATTCAAAACAACTTTGGGTTTTTGAGATGAATTAGCGCTATCTAAATAAACTAAATCATTATTCTGAATTTTTTCATCAAAAATCGGAAATTCTTTTTTAATGTTGTTTATATTCATTCTTTCAATCCAATAATATTTTTAATTAAGTTTTTTATTTCTGAGTCAGTAATCTTTTCAACAACATCTAGTAAAAAACCATTTATTAAAAGTTCTTTTGACTGTTGATAATTTAATCCACGAGACATCAAATAAAAAATTGAGTCTTCATTTAAGCTTCCCGATGCTGATCCATGAGAGCATTTTACATCATCAGCGTAAATTTCTAATTCTGGTTTTGCATTAAATTCTGATGTTTCATCTAATAATATTGCTTTGCTTAATTGATACCCGTCAGTTTTTTGAGCTTTTGAGTTTACAAATATTCTTCCTTGATATGCAGATTTTGAATTTTTTCCAAGAACACTTTTAATCAGCTGATAACTTTTAGTGTTCTCGACTAAATGATTTATTGAAGTTCTTATTTCATGCTGTTGATTTTCCTTTAATGAAAAAACTCCATTAATAAAAGCAGAAGAATATTCGCCGTTTAAATTACAGTTTATTTCATTTTTAAAATAATCTGAACCAGCAGATAATATAAATGTTTCTGATACACTGTTATTGCCCTGTTCAATATTATTAAAAGAGTATTTTAAACTATTATTTTTAAATTTATCAATTTTATAATTTTTAAGAATTGAGTTTTTTTCTAAATTAAAATTGTAAAAAATATTAATAAAGTTTTTAGCTGCGTTATCAGTAAAAAAATCAATAAGCCTTAAGCAGCTATTTTCTCCTAATTCAAAATCTAATCTTAAATTAATATTCGTTGACTTTATCTTATCATTTGTTGAGTGATAAATTATTAAAGGTTTTTTTAAAGAATAATTCTTTTTAACTATAATTTTAAAAACTTTATGTGTAAGTGCACTATTTAAATCAATTAATGAGTTTTCATAATCAAATGATATATCTTTTTTAGTTTCATCACTTATTTCAATTTTATTTTGGTCTTCATAATTAAAATCAATTTTTTCTATTCTTCCATTAATAAAAATAATTTTATTATGCTCTAAACCATCAATAAAAATAGATGAGTCAATTTTATTGGGTTGTGAATAATCATTAAAAAAACTTATATCACCAATGTTTTTCTTAATAATTTGATTTAAATCCAAAAATTTCCAATCTTCTTGTTTTCTATTTGGAAAACCTCTTTTAATAAACTTATTCAAAAAATCTTTTTTTATTTGAATTTCTTCCTTAGAAATCTTTGACGTTTTTACTATCTTATCAAAATCTGACTGTAATTGTTCACTCATTTAATTAAAACTTTCGTATCCTTTTTTTTCTAATTCGATCGCTAATTCTGGACCACCAGATCTAATTATCTTTCCATTCATTAGAACATGAACAAAGTCTGGTTTTATATAATCTAATAATCTTTGATAATGAGTTATTATTAAAAAAGAATTATTTTTATTTCTCAAAGTATTAACCCCATCAGCAACTATCTTTAACGCATCTATATCCAATCCTGAATCTGTTTCATCTAAAATAGATAATTTTGGAGCTAACATTGACATTTGCAAAATTTCATTTTTCTTTTTTTCTCCGCCTGAAAAACCAACATTCAATTGTCTATTTAGTTTTTCTTCGTCAAATTTTAATTCTTTTGCTTTTTCTTTAACAAGTTTTAAAAATTCTATCGCATCCAATTCTTTTTCACCTCTTGCTTTTCTAATTGCATTTAAAGATGTTTTTAAAAATATATTAGTGTTTACACCTGGAATTTCTAATGGATATTGGAAAGCTAAAAATATTCCTTTGTGTGCTCTCTCCTCTGTCTCAAGATCAAACAAATTTTTGTTTTCAAATAAAATTTCACCTGATACCTCATAACCTTTTTTTCCTGATAGAATATTAGATAACGTACTTTTTCCTGAGCCATTTGGGCCCATAATTGCATGAACTTCACCAGGATTTATATTTAAAGAAAACCCCTTTAATATAGATTTGTTTTCAACGATAGCATCTAAATTACTTATTTTAAGCATTAACCAACACTCCCCTCCAAGCTAATGCCTACAAGTTTTTGGGCTTCAACTGCAAACTCCATTGGTAACTGTTGTAATACTTCTTTGCAAAAACCATTAACAATTAATCCTACAGCTTCCTCTTGATTTAATCCCCTTTGTTGGCAATAATATAATTGTTCATCACTAATTTTTGATGTCGTAGCTTCGTGAGCAATATTAGAGTCGAAATTTTTATTTTTAATGTAAGGAACTGTATGTGCACCACACTTATTTCCCATTAATAAAGAGTCACATTGTGTATAATTGCTAGAATTTTTTGCTTTTGAATTAATATCTACTAAACCTCTGTAAGTCATATCAGAAAATCCAGCACTTATACCTTTAGAAATAATTTTACTTCTAGTATTTTTTCCTAAATGAATCATTTTAGTCCCCGTGTCTGCTTTTTGATGATTGTTAGTAATCGCTATAGAATAAAATTCACCAATTGAATTATCACCTTTCAATATACAGCTTGGATACTTCCAAGTTATAGCTGAACCTGTTTCAACCTGTGTCCAAGAAATCTTAGAATTTTTTCCCTTACATAATCCTCTTTTAGTTACAAAATTATAAATTCCTCCTTTACCATTTTCGTCACCTGGATACCAATTTTGAACAGTTGAATATTTTATTTCTGCATCGTCCAAAGCAATCAATTCAACATTCGCTGCATGTAATTGATTTTCATCTCTCATTGGTGCAGTACATCCCTCGAGGTAACTAACATAACTTCCTTTATCAGCAATAATTAATGTTCTCTCAAACTGACCAGTCTCTGATGCATTAATTCTGAAATAAGTCGACAGTTCCATCGGACACTTAGTACCCTCAGGAATATAAACAAATGATCCATCTGTAAAAACAGCAGAGTTAAGTGTTGCAAAGAAATGATCAGTAACTGGTATTACTGTACCTAAATATTTTTTCACAAGTTCAGGATGTTTTTGAATAGCTTCTGACATTGAACAAAAAATTATTCCGTGTTTAGTTAATTCCCCTTTAAACGTTGTTGCTACTGAAACAGAGTCAAATACAGCATCTACAGCAATTCCATTTAGTCTTGCTTGCTCTTGCAATGGAATTCCAAGTTTTTTATATGTTTCTAAAAGTTTTGGATCAAGCTCGTCTAAACTTTTTGGTTTATCTTTCATACTTTTTGGTGCTGAGTAATAATATAAATCTTGATAATCAATTTTAGGATATTTCGGTTTTTGCCAATTTGGTTCTTTTAAAAGTTTTAACCTCTCGTAAGCTTTTAATCTAAAGTCTAACATCCATTGTGGTTCTTTTTTAATATTAGAAATAAACTTGATCACATCTTCGTTTAATCCTTTTGGAGCTTTAATATTTTCTATCTCGGTGGTAAAACCATATTTATAATCTTTTAACTTTTCTATATCTTTTTCTCTTGTATCCATTTTTAAATTCTTCTCTCAATGTTCTCTTTAACAAGATCTTCTAAGCTCTTTTTCTCAAAAAAATCATTTATATGGTTTTCTAGCTCATCCCAAAGATTATGAGTTAAACATTTTGTAGATTTACCATTACAACCTTTTTTTGACTCTTTTTTGCACTGGACAGTTTTTACTTTTTCATCAACCGCATCAAAGATATTAGTAAGTTTTATCTCTTTGGCTTTTTTGTTCAAAATATATCCACCTTGATTTCCTCTCACACTTTGAACAATTTCTTTTTTTCTAAGCTTAGAAAAAATTTGTTCGAGATAATCGAGGGAAATACCCTGTCTGAGTGAGATATCTCTAAGAGATACTGGGTTAACATTGTTAAATCTTGCCAGATCCACTAAAGCCATCACTGCATATCTACCTTTAGATGTTAGTTTCATAAATCCTATATATTATAAGGGTATATATAAACCCGACTAAAATAGTCAAGTATCTAAAAGAAAAAAAAACTAACATTTTGTCACGCACATGTGTTAAACGTAATTTTTTTTTGAGAATAATTATCAATATCAATTATGGATAATAAAATTTTAGAAATATTTATTCCTGGTCCTGCTGGAAGACTCGAAGCAAAATATTATAAAAGTAAAAAAAACACTTCGCCAGTTGCATTAGTATTACAACCTCATCCTCAATACGGTGGAACTATGAATAATAAAATTGTTGTAGAAACTTTTAAAATATTTATGCAAAACGATTTTTCTGTTTGTAGAGTTAATTTTAGAGGAGTTGGCAAAAGCGATGGAGAATTTGATAATGGTCAAGGTGAATTAGCTGATGCTGCAGCTGCATTAGATTGGTTAGAAAAAGAAAATTTTGATAACTCTCAATGTTGGGTATCAGGATTTTCTTTTGGCTCATTAATTGCAATGCAGCTATTAATGAGAAGACCAGAAATTAATAGGTTTATAGCTATCTCTCCGCAACCAAATGTGTATGATTTTTCTTTTTTATCACCATGTCCTTCATCGGGGTTAATGATTTATGGAAAAAAAGATGAATTAGTCCCAATTGATTATATTAAAGAATTAGATAAAAGATTGAGTGCACAAAAAGGAATTAAAGTAGAATTTCAACCTGTGTCAGAAGCGAATCATTTCTTTTCTAAAAATGAAGATCAGTTAATTAAATACTTAAATAAATATATAAAAAAAGAAACTGCTCTTTATTAAAAATTTTTTATAATTACTCCACCTGAACAAGGTTTATTGCATCTAGTGGTATTTGGAAAAGATATTGGTAATTTTAAAAAACATCTAATAGCTAAATATGCAAAGGCCTGAGACTCTACAAAATCACCATCAATTTCAAATTCATCAATATTTTTTATATTTAATTCCTCATTGTTTAAAAAACGATATATGAAGCTTTTAATAGTTTTATTTTTTCTTCCACCACCACACAAAATAAAATTCTTAATTTTAATATTATTTAATTCATCAATTTTCTTTAGACCTTCAGAAATTAAATAAGCAGTGAATTTAGTAAGTGTTGCACAACCATCCTCTAAACTTAACCCTTTTGCGAAAGTTATATCAAAATCATTTATGTCTAAAGATTCTTTTATTGAAGGTATTTCAAAATTATCTTTTACTTGATTTAAAACTAATTCATTAATTTTTCCTAATGAAGCTATATTCCCATCTTTATCAAATTTATTTTTACTATTTTTTCTTAACCATTCATCGATTAAACAGTTACCAGGTGCAATGTCATAAGCAAAAATATCTTTTTCTACATTTTCATTATTCAAAATTGCTGTAACATTCGTAATTCCGCCTATGTTAATTATATTAATTGGATAATTAAGTTTAAATTCATTATTAATTTTTTTTGAAACTAAGTAATGAAATATTGGGGTTAAAGGAGCTCCCTCACCATTATTTTCTAAATCTTTTTGTCTAAATTTGTTAATAACTTGACATTTTGTTAATTGAGATAAAAGCTGACCATCTCCGATTTGTTTTGAAATTTTGTCTTTAGCTTTATGAAATATTGTTTGTCCATGAAAACCTATTAAATCTGGGCTAAATCCTTTATTACCAATAAATTCGTTTACAATTTGAGCGTTAAATAATGTAAATTTTTTTTCAATTTCATTAATTTTTGCTGAGTTTTCTTCCAAATCATCAGAATTTTTTACTTCTTCTCTTAGAATAATTAATTCTCTATGTAATTCATCATCAAATTCGTAATATTTGTCATATAACTGTTCTATATGGTTATAACCATCTGATTTAATTAGTGATAAGTCTACTCCATCCATAGAAGTTCCACTCATCAACCCCAAAGTAGTAAATATCTTTTTTTTCATATTTATTTTTTTTTATCAAATATTGTATATTGTGGAACTATAGACCTATGAATAAATTTTTAAAAGAATTTAAAGATAGAGGATACTTTTATCAGTGCACAAATGAGGATGAGTTATCTAAGCTATTAGATAAAGAAAAAATCAGAGGTTATATCGGTTTTGACTGTACAGCAGAAAGTCTTCATGTTGGAAGTTTACTTCAAATAATGTGTTTAAGACTGCTTCAAAAACATGGACATAGACCTATTGTGTTGTTGGGAGGAGGTACTACTAGAATTGGTGATCCTTCAGGTAAAGACAAAACAAGAAAAATTCTCACTGAAAAAGAAATCGAAAAAAATATTAAAAGTATTGAAAAAATACTTAAAAGTTATTTAGATAATCAAAATCCAAAAACTAAGCCTATTTTTTTAAATAATTATTCTTGGCTTAAAGGATTAAATTATATTTCTTTTTTAAGAGATATTGGAAAACACTTCACAATAAATAAGATGCTTACTTTTGAGAGTGTTAAAACTAGATTAGAAAGAGAACAGTCATTAAGCTATATGGAGTTCAATTATATGATACTTCAAGCCTATGATTTTTTAGAATTAAATAAAAAAAAAAATTGTTCTTTACAAATTGGTGGCTCAGACCAATGGGGGAATATAGTTAATGGGACTGAACTTATAAAAAGACATTCTGGAAAACAAGCGTATGGTTTAACTACACCTCTAATTACATTAGCATCAGGGACTAAAATGGGAAAAACAGAAACAGGTGCAGTGTGGTTAGATAAGAAATTATTGTCATCTTATGATTATTGGCAATTCTGGAGAAATATTGATGACAGAGATGTAATTAAATTTTTAAAAATGTTTACAGACTTAAAGATTGATGAAATAGATAAAATTAAAGATCAAGACATTAATAAGCTTAAAATAAAATTAGCAAATGAAGCTACTTCTATGCTTCATGGTAAAAAAGTTGCTCAAAATTCAGAACAAGCTGCAAAAGAAGCTTTTTCAGGAAAATCACTTGGTTCTAATTTACCATCAATAAATATCAAGTCTGAGAATCTTAATAAACAAATAAGTATTATAGATCTAATAATTTTATCAAAATTAGAAAATTCTAAAAGTGAAATAAGAAGATTGATTAAAGGAAATGCTATCAAAATTAATGATAAAATAATATCTGATGAAAAACTTATCATCAAAAATCAATTCTTTAAAAACAACTACTTAAAACTTTCTATAGGAAAAAAAAGACATTTAAAAATTGAATTGAATTGAATTGAATTAATTTTTTTTAATTTTTTCCAAAGTTCTAGTTATAAATCTTGGTGTTAATGTTTTAATTGGATTTACAGTAGTCTCTAATTGTTTTGGAGGGCCTTTTATCTTAAAACTAACACCAAAGACCCCTTCTCCAATCTTTTTTCCTATTAAGATATCACCAATTACAGGTATTGATGAGATTGTCCTGTTTACTGTTGTGGCCGGTACCAATGTGCCTCTTAAACTAATTAATTTGTCTTTTTCAATGTAACCATCCATTAAAATTGATATTGCAGGTCCAATTGCGTACATTTCCTTTATAGTCATTAGTTTTTTTTTATTCGAAAATTTCATTTCAAAATCTGTAAATCTAATACCTTCTCCTGTTAATAAATCAGCTATTCCTTGCAATGAAGCTAATGTTAACAATTTAGCTAAAACTGGAATTTGTTGTACCTTAAAATTATCAATTTTTAACGTAGAATCTGTAATTCCATTTTTTTTTATAGAAAAAAAATCGAGATCACCTTCTTCAAAACCTCTTATGAATTTATATCTATCAACAAGAGGTTTGGCATTTCCAGAAAATAATGTTGTGATTTTTTCTTTACCATTATTTTTTATAGTTAGTTTAATATTTTTTTGATTTGAAA
>CACHDJ010000003.1 GCA_902578525.1 uncultured Pelagibacteraceae bacterium
ATAATTACTCCAAAACTATTTTTAAAATTTTTATCAAAAAAATTTACTGGAAATGGTTTTTTTATGTCAAAAAATCTAAAAAGCACAAAACAAATAGAATAAAAAATAATTGCTTCTTCAGAAGATTTTTCAGTTCCATGAGAAATTTCATACAAATAAATAGGAATTGATTGTCCAATAAATTCATCAATTATAATTTCTTTAGGATCTTTATTTTCATTATATTTTATATAACTTGTGACAGCTGGAAAAGAATAGATGAAAATTAAAACTAATCCTAATAATATTATATTTGATGAAATATTAAAAATATGAAATAAAACATATAATATAATAACTGTAGTTAAGGATCCAATAGTTCCAGGTATCTTCTTTATATTTCCCAAACCAAACATTGTTACAAATAATGAATTAAATTTATTAGTCATACTTGGTTACAGAAGTTATTACTTCACATGCAATAGCCTTTTCTTTTCCAATTAAACCTAACTTTTCAACTGTTTTCCCTTTCAAATTAATTTTATTTTTATCTAAATTCATTAGATTTGATATTGAATTAATTATTTTGTCTCGATATTTTGAAACCTTAGGCTGTTCACATATTAAATTAATATCTAAATTATTTATAAAAAAATTTGATTTATTTAGATTATGTAAAATAGGTTTTAATATTTTTGTTGATCTTATATTTTTAAACTTTTTTGTGTTAGGAAAATAAGTACCTATATCTTTTTTTGATGTTGCACCTAATAAAGCATCAATAATTGAATGTAATATTACATCACCATCAGAATGACCTTTTAAACCAGAATGAAACGGAATTTTTATACCACCTAAATATAGTTTTTTATTTTTGACTAGTCTATGAATATCGAATCCGATACCGTAATAATTTTTAGATGAATCAATATCTTCTTTAAAGGTTATTTTTAAATTTTTATTCTCACCTTTAATAAATTTAATTTTTTTATCAAAATTGATAAACAAACTTGACTCGTCAGAAAATTTATCTTTTTCTTTAATAGCTAAATTATATAATTCATAAAATTTAAATCCTTGTGGTGTTTGAGTTAAATAAGAATTTTCTCTTTTTAAATTAAATACTTGCTTATTAATTTTATACTTTAAAGAGTCTTTAGGTTGAAATATTGGAACAGCTGAACTATTATTTTTTAAATTTTTTAATATTCTTTTTAATAGATTGATAGAAAAATTTGGTCTAGCTGCATCATGTATTAAAACATTATTTGGCCTGTACTTTTTAATTTTTTTAAGAGCGATTAGCGATGAGTCAGATCTTTCCCTTCCACCTTTAATTATAAATATATTTTTTGAATATTTTTTTTTAATTTTTTTTGGATTATCTACAACTAAAATAATTCTTTTGAATAATTTGGATTGAATAGCCTTTTCAATTGAATGTTCAAATAATTCTTTATTTTTGTATAAAAAGTACTGCTTGGGTTTTTTATTATCAAATCTTTTACCAGATCCAGCAGCTAATATTATAAAATAGTTGTTCATTTTTTATAACTATAATATCTCTAAATAATGCGAGAGTTTTTAAAAAAAAATTTATTCATTATTATAATATCCTTAATTACTCTTTTTATAGGTTTTTTTACTTTTTTAACTTTTATCGATAAAAGTTTTATAGAGCTAAATCAACTAAATCTTCAATATTTATTAATTTTAAATATTATTTTACTAGTATTATTATTTAGTTTCATTTTTTTTGAGATTAAAAAATCGATTAGAACTGATATTGATCAAGATGGGCTTAAATCAAATAAAAAATATATAACTTATTTTTCATTATTTACTTTAATACCTTCAATTTTGATTTCAATTTTCTCTCTCTTTTTATTTTCATTTGCACTTGAAAAATATTTTGACAAAAAAGTTACAACGGTAGTAAATAATTCGTATGCACTTGCTAAAAGTTATGTCCGTGAAGTTAGAAACAAGGTTGAGGCCGATATTGTTTTAACAGCTTTCGATACTAATAAAAGTGCAAAATTTCTCAATGATAATCCTAATGAATATTTTAGATTTTTAAAAACACAAAAAATAATTAGAGATATTGATGAAATTCATATTATTGACCAAAATAAAAATTTACTTTTTTCAAGCTTAGATAATAGATCTCTTTATCAACCACCTTTAGAAGAGGCATTAAAACTTGTACTTGATGACGATCGACCTTTAAAAATAATTAATGCACCTGAAAATATTTCTGCAGCTATTATGAGATTACAAAATTTTGATAATCGATTTTTGTATGTAGTAAAATATTTAGATAAAAATATTTCAAATTATCTCACAGAATCTCAGGAAGCTATAAACTTTTATTATACAGTTGAAGAGAAAAGTACTGGTATTAAAATTTCATTTGCTATTATCTATTTAATTATAGTCACTTTGTTAATGTTCATTTCTATAAGTATTGCTATAAGGTTTTCATCTAGATTTTTCAGATCAATAAATAATTTAATTTTTGCCTCTTCTGCTATTGGTAATGGAGATTTAGATATAAAAGTTCCAGAATTAAAAACAGATAAAGATTTAGAAACATTAAATAAAAATTTTAATTCTATGATCAATAGACTTAAGATCCAACAAGAAAAACTAATTATTAATGAAAGACATGAAGCTTGGGGCAGCCTAGCTAGAAAATTAGCACACGAAATTAAAAATCCTTTAACACCAATTCAATTAACAATAGACAGAATTAAAAATAATTATGCGAATCAGATTGATAATAAAGATAAATCAAATTTTGAAGAAAATCTTCAAATAATAAATAATCAAATTAAGCAAATAGGTAATCTAGTTAACGAATTTTCTGATTTTGCAAGAATGCCAAAACCAGTTTTTAAAAATAATGATTTAATAAAAGAATTAAATGATAATATAAAATTATTATCTAAGATAGATGATGATATTAAAATAGATTTAAAAACTAACAGAAATAAAGTAATTTTTAAAAGTGATAAAGAACAGCTTAGTAGAGTTTTTTTAAATTTGATTAAGAATTCAATTGAAAGTATTCAGCAAAAATCAGAAAACATAAGTAATTATGATAAAAAGATATCTATTGAAATTGATGATAATAGTGATCATATAAACATTATAATGACCGATAACGGTATTGGGTTTAGAAATTTTAAGAAAAATATTAGGGATATATTGCATCCATATTTTACAACAAAAAAAAATGGTACAGGATTAGGGCTTTCAATAGTCAATAAGATTGTAAATGATCACAATGGAAAAATTGATTTTGTTTCTATAGATAATGGAGCAAAAGTTAAAATAATTTTCAATAAATAATGAAAGCTGAAATATTAATAGTTGATGATAACTCAGATATAAGAAATATCCTGAATGAACTAATTGTTGATGCAGGCTATAAGACAAGGGTTGCTGCTAATTACAATCAAGCACTTAATGAAATCGATAAAAAAATACCTGATGTTGCGATTCTTGATGTTAAATTAGATAAAGGAGATCATGATGGGATTCAGTTATTGTCACATATAAAATCCAAGAGTAAAGATGTTCCAGTTATTATGATATCTGGACATGCAAATATTGAAATGGCAATAAGTTCTTTAAAACATGGTGCTTTTGAATTTGTAGAAAAACCTTTTGATCAAGCAAGACTATTAAATTTTATTACCAGAGCTGTTGAAAATTTGAATTTAAAGATTCAAAATAAAGAATATGAAAATAAACTTTTCTCTTCTTTTGATTTAATTGGGAATAGTAAAAATATAGCAACAATAAGAGATCAAATTGAAAAAATTTCTGTGACTGATAGTAGAATTATTATTAACGGTCCTTCAGGCTCTGGAAAAGAATTAATTGCAAGAAAAATTCATAAGAAATCTAAAAGAAATAATAAACCATTTATAATTTTAAATGGAGCATTATTAGATAATAATAAATATGAACTAGAATTATTTGGTGAAGAAAAAATTGATGGTTCAATTTCATATGGAGCACTAGAAAAAGCAAATAAAGGCACTTTATTAATCGATCAAATATCTGATATTCCATTAGACATTCAATCTAAAATTTTAAGAGTATTGATTGATCAGAAGTTTAAAAGAGTTAATGGATCAAGTGATATTAAAGTTGACGTCAGATTAATTTGTTCTTCAAGCAAAGACTTAAAAAGTGAAATTGAAATGGGAAATTTTAGAGAAGATCTTTTTCATAGAATAAATGTATTTGAAATTAATATTGATCCTTTAAGTGATAGAATTTCAGATATACCTTTATTGATTAAGTATTTTTCAAAAAAAATTACGGAAAATTATAATATTAAAGATCTAGAAATTGATGAAAATGATAATTATATTTTAAATCACAAATGGAAAGGCAATGTAAGGGAATTAAGAAATTTAATAGAGAGAATAGCTATTTTACAACCTGATAGTAAAGATAAGATATCGAATATTATTAAAGAATCTCTTAAAAGTGATCATTTTCAAGAAAAAGTCTCTGAAAATAGCCTATCTATACCGTTAAAAGAAGCTAGAGAAAAATTTGAAAAAGAGTATTTAACTATCCAATTAAAAAAATTTAATGGAAATATATCTAAAACAGCCAATTTTGTTGGTATGGAAAGAAGCGCACTACATAGAAAACTTAAAGGCCTAGGAATAAAAGAATTTAATTAAATGAATATTATAATTTGTGGTGCCGGAAGAGTAGGGTTTACTATTGCTAAACTATTAAGTGAACAAGGCCATTCAATAACTGTAATTGACCAATCTAGTGAAGATATTCAAAAAATTAACGAAAGTTTAGACGTAAAAGCAATTGTTGGTAAAGGCACATATCCATCTATTCTAGAAAAAGCAAATGCTTCTGAAACTGACATGATTATTGCTGTAACTAGAAATGATGAAATTAATATGTTAATTTGTCAAATAGCCTATTCAATTTTTAATGTTCAAAAAAAAATTGCTAGAATTCGTTCACAAGACTATTTGAATCCTAAATTCACCAGAGTATACAATAAAGAAAATTTGCCGATAGATGTAATTATTTCTCCAGAAATTGAGATTGCAAAGTCGATTCAAAGAAAGTTAGAAGCCCCAGGTGCTTTAGATAGTGTACCTTTTGCTGAGAATAAGATTAGATTACTTGAAATTTTAATTAAAGATAATTGTAAACTAATTAATTTTAAACTTAACGAATTAACTAAAAAATATCCTCAATTAGATGCAAATATTATAGCATTAATAAGGGGAGATAAGATTTTTATACCTAAAAAAACAGACCAAATAAAATGTAATGATAAGATATATGTTATTATAAATTCTTCACAAATGGCCGAAACTTTGCAAGCATTTGGACATGATGAAAAAATTTCTAAAAAGATTTTGATTATTGGTGGTGGAAATATTGGATTCAATTTAGCAAAAAATTTAGAAGAAAGCTTAGATTCTGTTAGAATCAAAATTGTTGAAAAAAATAAAGAGAGAGCTGAATTTTTAGCTAACCAGCTTAATAATACTATTGTGATTAATGGTGATGGACTTGATGAGGAAGCATTAATAGAGGCAAATTTAGGTGAAGCCGAAACTGTTTTGGCACTAACAAATGATGACGAGGATAATTTAATGGTAAGTGTACTCGTTGAAAAATTTGCAAAAGATCAAAAAGATATTGATGACAAAAGAACAATGGCTTTAATCAATAAACCAAACTATTCTTTACTCCAATCATCTTTAAAAATTGATGATTTGATTGATCCAAGAATGAATACTGTTTCAAGTATTTTAAAACATGTTCATAAAGGCTCAATTGAAAACGCTTATACTATTTCAAACGGTGAATATGAAATAATAGAAGCAGAAATTATTGAAACTTCAGAATTAATTAATAAAGAATTGAAAAATTCTAATCTTCCTGAAGAAATACGGATAGGAGCAATTTTAAGAGATAAAAAAGTTATAATACCAAGATCTGATTTTATTTTCAAAAAAGATGATCGAGTTGTTTTTTTAGCTAAAAAAGATTCAATTTCAATTGTAGAAAATATTTTTAGGTTAAGTTAATAGCTATTTAATGTTTGGTCTAAGAATTAAATATTTAAGTTTTTTTTGTGGATTAATTTCGATATTATCATTTTTTAATGTTATTTACTCATATTATTTTAATTTATATTTAAATCTTAATACTTACTACATAAGCTTTATATCATCTATTATAATAGCTATTTTATTTTATAATTTAGAAAGGGTTAAAGATAAAACAACGATTTTTGAAAAAATTTTAACAATTTGTTTTGGATATTTTTTATTACCCTTAATCTTAGCCCTTCCATTTTATTTTAGTATTTATAACTTAACTTTCTTAAATTCTTTTTTTGAGTCAATTTCTGGATTTACATCTACCGGATTCACTATTTTCGAAAACATTAAGCACGTTGATCAAAGTTTAATATTATGGAGGTCATCTATTCAATGGATTGGAGGCTTATATTTTCTATTTTCTATAATCTATCTTATTGATATATACGATGAAAGTTTTAAAAAATCATTAACAAACTACTTATCTTTAAATAACGAAGAAATATTAAAACAAACAATTAAGATATTTTTATTATATTCTGGTTTAACCATTTTTATTTTTCTAATTCTAAATTTTTTATCTATAAGAACATTTGACTCTTTAAACTTAGCTTTAACTATTATTTCATCTGGTGGTTTTTTACCGGTAAACGACCTTTCAAGTATTTTAAGAGGAAATACTCAAATTATTATATTTTCGTTACTTCTTTTATTTTCTTATTTTAGTATTTTCTTTAGTTACAACTTATTTTTTATCAAAAAAAAAAATATAAATTTTTTTTATGAAGACTTTCATTTAATTTTTTATTTGCTTATAGTTGTTTCAATCTTTTTTTTATTCTTTTCGTATAATAACGATTTTTCGTACAATCTATTGTCTTTAATAAGTAGTATGTCTAATATTGGTTTTTCGATATCCTATGAACAATCAAACTTAAATTTTATTTATTTACTTTTAGTAATTATAGGAGGATCTTTTTTTTCTACTAGTTCAGGTTTGAGATTTATTAAGATTTATTCTCTTTTTAAATACTCAATAAATCAAATTTTATCTTACAGTAAACCCAAAAATATTTTTATGAATAAGTTATTTTTTACTGAAATAAATTTTGATTTTAAAGAGATTAATAAATATTTTTTAACAGTTTTAATATTTATTTTCTCTTTATTTATTCTTACGATTCTCCTGAGTTTAAGCCAACTTGATTTTGAAAGTGCATTTAAATTATCGATATTAACTCTCATGAATACTGTTAATTCATCTTCTTATGGGTTAACAGATTTTGAATTTTACAATCTACATTATTTTACTAAGAATTGTTTGATTTTATTTATGATTATTGGAAGAATTGAACTGTTAACAGTTTTAATTATTATCAAAAAATTTCTTTTTAAAGATTAACTAAATATTGTATATGTATATCTCAATTTGCGCCCTTAGCTCAGCTGGATAGAGCATCGGTTTTCTAAACCGAGGGTCGGAGGTTCGAATCCTCCAGGGCGCGCCATTTTAGACCAAAATGGGTTTCAGATGCGTTGTTATCTCTACTGTTTTGTAATAATTTTATCTTGAAGAGTTATTTCTTACATGCTTAAATTATAAAAATTCAAAAGTTATTTTGAATTATTTGTTAACAAATAAATAAACAATAGGAAGAAATATGTTTAAATACTTAAAACAATTAACTTCTTTAGTTGCTATGGTTGCTGTGTTGTTCACTTTTACAACAGAGACTATGGCTGCTAAAAAATCTAAAACACTTAAAAACACTCAAAAAAAGGGTTTTGTTAGATGTGGAGTATCTCAAGGTCTTCCAGGATTTTCTAATGCTGACGCTGCAGGAAATTGGACTGGTGTTGACGTTGATGTATGTAGAGCGGTAGCTGCTGCAGTACTAGGTGATGCAAACAAAGTTAAGTTTACACCACTAAGTGCTAAAGAAAGATTTACAGCTTTAACTTCTGGTGAGATTGATATCTTATCAAGAAACACAACTTGGACTCTTTCAAGGGATGCTGATATCGGACTTACTTTCGTAGGTGTGAACTTTTACGATGGACAAGGTTTCATGGTAAGAAAAAGTTCAGGTATTACTTCGGTAGATCAATTTAAAAATGGTATCTCAGCTTGTACAAACATTGGTACAACAACTGAGTTAAACATGAGAGACTTCTTTAATTCTAGAGGAATTTCTTATGAACCAGTTGCTTTTGAAAAAGCTGACGAAGTTGTAGCTGCATATGATGCAGGTAGATGTGATACTTATACTACTGATAAATCTGGTTTAGCTGCTCAAAGAACTAAAATGAAAAACCCTGATGAACACATTGTTCTACCAGAAACTATTTCTAAAGAACCTTTAGGACCAGTTGTAAGACAAGGTGACTCAGTATGGGAAGATATCGTAAGATGGTCTTTGAACACTATGATCGAAGCAGAGGAATATGGTATTACTTCAGCTAATGCAGACTCAATGAAAACTTCAGACAACCCACAAATTAAAAGACTTGTTGGTGCTGAAGGTGAAATGGGTGCAGCATTCGGTTTAGATAATGAGTGGAACTTAAGAATTATCAAACAAGTTGGAAATTATGGTGAAAGTTATAAAAGAAATATAGCTGACACTGGTATTTTACCAGACAGAGGTCCAAATGAATTATGGACTAAAGGTGGTATTTTATACGTTCCACCATCAAGATAATTTAAGTCATTAATTACTTAAAAAGGGCTAGATTTTTCTAGCCCTTTTTTTATAAACTCATATATTATCCCCATTGTGAATTTTAAACTTAAAGATCTTGGCCCACAATTAATTACAGTTTTAGCTGTTGTTCTAGTTTTTGGTTTTTTTACATATAACGCTCAAGTTAATATGGAAAATAGAGGTATTGATTTTGGTTACGGATTTTTATCTCAAGAGTCATCATTTGATGTACAGTTTTCTTTAATAGAATATGATGGATCTCATTCTTATTTTAGAGCGTATTTAGTTGGTTTATTAAATACTATACTTGTTTCTGTAATTGGAATTATTCTTGCAACTATTCTTGGGGTAATAGTTGGAATAGCAAGATTATCTCCTAATTATTTAATAAATAAATTTGCAGCTTTTTATGTAGAATTTTTTAGAAATATACCATTACTTTTACAAATTTTTTTTTGGTATTTTGCTGCTTTAAGAGCTTTACCTCTCCCTCAAGATGCCGAACCTATGTTTGGAATTTCATTTTTAACAATTAAAGGCTTATTTGTTCCTGCTTTTATTTGGCAAAATTTTAATATTTTTTTTTACTCAATAGTCGCTGCAATTATTGCAATAATTGTTATTCGTATTCATGCAAAAAAAGTACAAGAGACTCAAGGCAAACAAACACCAGTTTTATTAATATCAATAGGTTTATTATTAATCCTACCTCTTTTAAGTTTTTTAATTGGAGGAGTAAGATTAGAATTTGAAGTTCCTGTATTAAAACAACTTGCTACTACATCATTTATTTATGAAGGAGGAGTAAGCTTGCCGCCAGAATTAATTGCCTTAGCGTTATCATTGTCTTTATATACAGCAACTTTTATAGCAGAATGTGTTAGAGCAGGAATTCAAGGCGTTGGAAAAGGTCAAAAAGAGGCGGCAGCATCAATTGGTCTTACACCAAATCAAGTACTTAAACTTGTAATAATGCCCCAAGCTCTTAGAATAATAATTCCACCTACAACTAATCAATATCTAAATCTTACTAAAAATTCCTCGTTAGCTGCAGCAATAGCTTATCCTGATTTAGTATTAGTTTTCGCAGGAACAGCTTTAATGCAAACTGGTAAGGCGATTGAAATTGTTTCCATAACAATGTTCACTTATTTATCATTAAGTATTTCAATTTCAATATTGATGAATTGGTATAACAAAAAAATAGCAATACAGGAAAAATAGTGTCAAAAATCAATTTTTTAAAACCTGATAAGTCTAATCTTTACACTTTTTTGTATTTAGGCACTTTTTTGTTTTTTGTTAGTGTTTTAGATGTTCTTTTAAATTCTTTTTTTAGTTTAAACATAACGGGTTTCTTGCCTGATTTCTTAAGTTTTTTATTACCATTAATAATTGGTTTTATTGGACTTTATTTCATTAGGATTGAGTTAAGTGGAATTAAACAATTAGATTTATTAAATAAGCATATTAATACTAATAATTTTAATGCTGTATTATCTTTATTAATAATATTTATAATTCTTAAATCTATTCCACCTATATTAAACTGGTTTTTTGTTGAGGCTAGTTTTGCGGGTGATTCAAAAGATGTTTGCACAGGTTCAGGAGCTTGTTGGACTTATATAAAGGTTTGGATGAGGAGATTTATGTATGGGATGTATCCAAATGGAGAGCAATGGAGAATTAATTTATCTTTTATAGCTTTAGCTTTACTTGGATCAGTTGGATATTTCGCAACTGATAGATTTAAGAAATACTTAACACTTTATTATGTTGTAATATATCCATTTATAGCATTTTTATTTATTTTTTTCTTTATTTCTGGTGGACCAGTATTTTTTGATTTTTCTTATGGAATAATTGCTGCAATTTTATCAATTATAATTGGATTTTTTATACCTAATAAATTTAAGTTTTATTATTTTTTAATTGTCCCATTTGGTCTTTATATTTTATTAAAATATTTTATTTTTTATGAAGAGTTGATTGAACTTGGAAAATTAGATGGACTAAATTGGGTAGAAACTGGTGCTTGGGGCGGATTATCACTTACATTCATAATTTCTTTTTTCTGTTTAATTTTTTGTTTTCCAATCGGAATGGCCTTTGCACTTGGTAGAAGATCTGGATTCCCTTTAATTAGATATATATCAATAGGCTTTATTGAATTTTGGAGAGGCGTACCGCTAATTACAGTATTATTCATGTCAGCTGTAATGTTTCCCATGTTTTTACCAGCGGATTTTTTTATAGATAAATTAGTAAGATGTATAATAGCTATTTCTTTATTTGAAGCAGCCTATGTTGCTGAAGTTATTAGAGGAGGTCTACAAGCTCTTCCTAGAGGTCAATACGAGGCAGCAAAGTCATTAGGAATGGGATACTGGAGAATGCATATATTTGTAATTTTACCTCAAGCTTTAAAACTAGTTATACCAGGAATAGCCAATACATTTTTAGCGTTAGTTAAAGATACTCCATTAATCTTTGTAGTTGGTTTATTGGAAATAGTAGGAATGCTTAATTTAGCCAAAACTAATCCAGAATGGTTAGGATTTGCTATGGAAGGCTACGTGTTTGCAGCAATAATTTTCTGGATTATTTGTTATGCAATGAGTAAATATAGTTATAATTTAGAAGAAAAATACAAAACAGATCGATAGTTAACTATGTCAGATAATATAATTCAAATAAACAATGTTAATAAATGGTTTGGTGATTTCCAAGTTTTAAAAGAAATAAATTTAGAAGTTAAACCAAAACAAAAAATTGTTGTTTGTGGTCCATCTGGTTCAGGTAAGTCTACTTTAATAAGATGTATAAATAGATTAGAAGAACATCAAGAAGGAGATATAATTGTTGATGGCAATACTCTTACTGAAGATACGAAAAATATAGAACAAATAAGATCTGAGGTAGGAATGGTATTTCAACAATTTAATTTATTTCCTCATTTATCAGTCTTAGATAATTGCACACTAGCACCAATATGGGTTAAAAAATTACCTAAAAAAGAAGCAGAACAATTAGCCCTAGAACATTTAGAAAGAGTTCAAATTTTAGATCAAGCACAAAAATATCCAGGTCAACTATCAGGAGGTCAACAACAAAGAGTAGCAATTGCTAGAGCTTTGTGTATGAAGCCAAAAATAATGTTATTTGACGAACCTACATCTGCTTTAGATCCCGAAATGATTAAAGAAGTGCTTGATGTTATGGTTAATTTAGCAAAAGAGGGAATGACAATGATTGTAGTTACTCATGAAATGGGGTTTGCTAAGGAAGTAGCAGATCAAATGATATTTATGGATGAGGGAATGATAGTAGAAAAAGCTGATACTAAGGAATTTTTTGCTAACCCAAAGAGCGATAGGACCAAACTTTTTCTAAGCCAGATACTATAGTCAATATAAAATTCAAGGAATTTTTCTCAAATTAGGCCTTAAGTATTGCTTGACATATTTTCTGTATAACAGCCTTTTCCTAAAAAAATAAATAAAAATATAGTTGCAGTAGGTATTAAAAACTAGTTGAATAGCATTTAAAAATTTAAGAGGGGTCTTAATGGAAGATAATTTTAACAAGCATCTAGGCAATAAGCTTAAGCTTAGAAGGTTAGCTTTAGGGTTAACACAAACAAAAGTTGCAAAAGCAATCAACGTTACTTTCCAACAAATTCAAAAATACGAAAAAGGAACTAATGGAGTAAGTTCAATAAGATTATTGCAACTCTCAAATTACTTAAAGGTACCAATTAATTATTTTTTTGAAGATTTTTCAGAATACCTTGTTAACTTGGAAAAATCTCAAGAAGGTCATATGAATGTGAATTATAATTTTTTAACAAAGGTTTATTCAGAATTAAATGCTGATCAAAAATTAAAGTTTAATAAATCTTTACAACTTATAAATAATTCAAATTTAAAAGTAGGATAAATAATTTTGGCTCCTCGGGCAGGACTCGAACCTGCGACCAATTGATTAACAGTCAACTGCTCTACCAACTGAGCTACCGAGGAATATAAAAAACTCAACTTACTTTTTTTTTTAACTAAAACAAGATTTTTTTGGAGGCAACGCCCGGAATCGAACCGGGATACAAGGATTTGCAATCCTCTGCGTAACCATTCCGCCACGTTGCCATGAGTTTTAGTAGATAGCTACAATGAGTTTTATATTAAATTTTTGTAATTAGTCTATTAAATAACGTTCTAATTTGATTATTGTTAATTTAGATTATTAAATTATAAACTACTTACACCAATGAATAGTGATAAATATATACATTCTGAAGTAGAAGATAATATTTATTCTTATTGGGAAAAAAATAGATTATTCAAACCTAAAAAAAACTCCAAGAAATTCTCGATTGTAATTCCTCCTCCTAATGTAACTGGAAGTTTACATATGGGACACGCACTAAATAATTCAATTCAAGATCTTTTAGTTCGTTATTATCGAATGAATAATTATGAAACTCTGTGGCAACCCGGAACAGATCATGCTGGAATAGCCACTCAAGCACTTGTTGAAAAAAAACTTGAAGAAGAGAATTTAAATAAAAATGATTTAGGTAGAGAAAAATTTATAGAAAAAGTGTGGGAATGGAAAAATCAATATGGGGATATTATAATTAATCAGCTTAAAAAACTTGGGTGCTCTTGTGATTGGTCTAGAAACGCTTTTACAATGGATGAAAATCTCTCAAAGTCAGTAGTTAAAGTTTTTGTTGAATTACATAAAAAAAAATTAATTTATAAAGCAGAAAAACTAGTTAATTGGGACACAGTTTTAAAAACAGCAATATCTGATCTAGAGGTTGATCAAAGGGAGATGAATTCAAAAATTTACTATATTAGATACCCAATAGATAATTCTTCTGATTTTATAACTATTGCAACTACAAGACCTGAGACAATGCTTGGAGATACGGCTATTGCGGTTAATCCAAAGGATAAAAGATTTAAAAAGTATGTGGGTAAAACTGTCACTATCCCGATAGTAGGTAGAAAGATAAAAATCATTAAAGATAATTATGCAGATCCTGAACAAGGAACTGGTGCATTAAAAATTACACCTGCACATGATTTTAATGATTATGATGTTGGACAAAGAAATAAGCTAGATATAATAAATGTGTTTACTGAAGATGGTAAAATAAATAATAACGCTCCAGCTGATTATGTCGGATTAGATAGATTTGAAGCACGTAAAAAAATTTTAAACGAGTTAAAAGTAAAAAATTTTTTTGTTAAAGAAGAAAATATTAAAAATAAAGTACCATACGGAGATAGATCAAATTCAGTTATTGAACCTTTTTTAACAGAGCAATGGTTCGTGAATGCAAAAAAATTATCTATTAAAGCTAAACAAATAGTTAAATCAAAAAAAACAAATTTCTTTCCTGAAAATTGGTCAAAGACTTATTTTCAATGGATGAATAATATTGAGCCTTGGTGTATTTCTAGGCAACTTTGGTGGGGTCATCAAATACCAGCTTGGTATGGGCCTAACAAAAAAATATTCGTTGCAACAAATGAATTAGATGCAAAAAAACAAGCTAAAAAATTTTATAAAAAAGATGTAAAAATTGTCAGGGATCCTGATGTTTTGGATACATGGTTTTCATCTGGATTATGGCCATTTGCAACATTAGGTTGGCCTGATAAAAAAGATTTTGTTAAAAAATTTTATCCGACAACGGTTTTAGTTACAGGTTTTGATATTATTTTCTTTTGGGTAGCGAGAATGATGATGTTTGGAATGGAATTTTTAAACAAAGAACCTTTTAAAGATATTTATGTTCATGCTTTAGTTAGAGATGAAAAAGGACAAAAAATGTCAAAGTCAAAAGGAAACGTAATTGATCCATTAGATTTAATCGAAAAGTACAGCGCGGATGCTTTAAGATTTACTCTTCTTTCAATGGCCTCACCTGGAACAGATGTTAAACTTTCAGAAGATAGAGTTAAAGGATATAGAAATTTTTTAAATAAACTATGGAATGCCAATAATTTCTTAATTACCAATAAATGTGATTTTAATAAAACAGATAAAATTCCTAAAACTTCACTAAATATTAATAAATGGATTTATTCAGAACTAATTCAAACAAAAGATAAAATTGAAAAAAATCTTAAAGATTATCGATTTGATGAAGCAGCTAAAAATGCCTATCAGTTTGCTTGGCACTCTTATTGTGACTGGTACATTGAGCTTTCAAAAACTATTCTGTTTTCAGACGATGAAAGATCTAAAAATGAGGTAAAAGAAGTATCAGCTTATATATTTAAACAAATACTTGTTATTCTTCATCCATTTATTCCATTTGTTACAGAGAAAATCTGGTTAAAAAATAAATTTGATAAATCAGATAAGAATTTTCTCATGTATGCTAATTGGCCATCAGGAAAATCTAAGAAAGATCAATCTATGAAAGACGTAGAAAGTATCATCAATGTTATTTCTGAGCTTAGATCCTTTAAAAATGAACTAAATGTGAGCCCAGGTTCATTTATTGATATTTCAATTAATAAAATCACTAAAAAAAATAAAACTCTAATGACCAATAATGAAATCATTCTCAAAAAGCTTGGTCGTATCAATAATTTCTATGATAAAGACCAAGAAAAGCCATCCGCTACATTGGTTATATCTGGCGACATATTTAAGATATATTTTGATGAGAATGTAGATTTAAATCTAATAAAAGAAAACTTAGTTAAAAGACAGAATAAATATCAAGAAGAAATGGATAAAATATCTCAACGATTATCTAATAAAGGTTTTACTGATAGAGCTCCAAAAAATATTGTTGAACAAGAAAAAACTAACTATAGTAATTTAAAAAATGATATCAAAAAAATATCGTTAACAATTGAAAGTTTATAATGCGGAAGTTTAATAAGAAGAAATTACCCAGCAGACATACATCTTTAGGAGCTGATAGAGCTCCTCATCGTTCTTTTTATTATGCAATGGGTGAGACGGAAAAGGATGTATCAAAACCATTTATAGGAGTTGTATCGACATGGAATGAAGCAGCGCCATGTAATATTGCTTTAATGAGACAAGCTCAGTCAGTTAAGAAGGGTGTTCGAGCATCAGGAGGAACTCCAAGAGAATTTTGTACAATTACTGTAACAGATGGTATTGCAATGGGCCATGAAGGAATGAAATCCTCATTAATTTCAAGAGAGGTAATAGCAGATAGTGCTGAATTAACTGTAAGAGGACATTGTTATGACGCATTAGTAGGTATTGCAGGTTGTGATAAATCTTTACCTGGATTAATGATGTCGATGGTACGTTTAAACGTACCAAGTGTATTTATTTATGGAGGATCAATACTTCCAGGAAAATATAAAGGTAAAGATGTAACCGTAGTAGATGTTTTTGAAGCAGTTGGAAAACATTCATCAGGACAGATGACAGCAAAAGAATTAAGAAAATTAGAATTAGTTGCATGTCCGAGTGCGGGTGCATGTGGTGGTCAATTTACTGCAAATACAATGGCCTGTGTATCAGAAGCTATTGGTTTAGCTTTACCTTATTCAGCAGGAACACCAGCTCCTTATGAAGAAAGAGATAAGTATGCAAAATTAAGTGGTAAAATGGTAATGGAATTATTAGCTAAAAGAATTAAACCAAGAGATATCGTTACAAAAAAAGCATTAGAAAATGCTGCAACAATAGTTGCTGCAACTGGTGGTTCAACAAACGCAGCATTACATTTACCAGCAATTGCAAATGAAGCTGGAATTAAATTTGATTTAATGGATGTTGCAAAAATATTTAAAAGAACACCTTATCTTGCTGATTTAAAACCAGGTGGAAAATATGTTGCAAAAGATATGTGGTTAGCAGGTGGTGTACCAATGTTATTAAAAACTCTTTACGACGGTGGTTATATTCACGGTGATTGTATGACAGTGACTGGCAAAACCATGAAAGAAAATTTAAAAGGAATTAAGTTTAATCCAAAACAAAAAGTTTTAAGAGCTTATAATAGACCGTTGTCACCTGATGGAGGTGTTGTTGGATTAAAAGGTAATTTAGCTCCAGAAGGTGGAATTGTTAAAATTGCGGGACTAAAAAAATTACAATTTACTGGAAGAGCAAGATGTTTTGATAATGAAGAAAGCGCAATGAAAGCAGTTCAAAGTAGAAAATATAAAGATGGTGATGTGATTATTATTAGATATGAAGGTCCAGTAGGGGGACCAGGTATGAGAGAGATGCTTTCAACAACGGGTGCAATTTATGGACAAGGTAAAGGAGAGAAGGTTGCTTTAATTACAGATGGAAGATTTTCAGGAGCAACTAGAGGCTTTTGTGTAGGTCATGTAGGTCCAGAAGCTGCATTAGGTGGACCTATTGCACTTTTACGTAACGGAGATGTAATTGATATTGATGCTAAAAAAGGAACTATTAATGTTCGATTAACCAGAGCTCAATTAGCTTCAAGAAAAAGAAAATGGAAGGCAAGAAAATCTGATTTTGGATCAGGTACACTTTGGAAATACGCTCAAACAGTTGGACCTGCTTATTTAGGAGCACCAACTCATCCAGGTAAGAAAAAAGAAGTTAAGGATTATTCTAAAATTTAATGAAAATTTGCCCAGTCATTTTATGTGGTGGAGCAGGAACTAGACTTTGGAAAAAAACTAAAAAGCATCAAGCAAAACAGTTTATCGATTTTGGTAATTGGACTTTATTAGGTAAAACTCTTGAGAGAGTTAAAGCCTCTATATTTGATGCACCAATTATAAGCACTAATGCAAAATATTTAGGACAAGTAAAACAACACCTCAAAAAACACAAAATAAGAAAATTTAAGATAGTTTTAGAACCAGCTAAAAGAAACACAGCACCAGCCATATTAAGTACAGCATTAATAAAGGATATTCCAGACGAACAACCTTTAATGTTCTTAGCTGCTGATCATTTGATAGAGAAGGTTGGTTTATTCAATAAAGCTATTAAAAAAAATCAAAAGAAACTCACTCAAAATAATATCTTTATATTTGGGATTAAACCCACAATGCCTTCCAGTGAATTTGGTTATTTTTTAACAAAAAATATCAAAGTAACTAAATTTATAGAAAAACCCAAAGAAGTAAAAGCAAGACAAATAATTAGCAAAAAAGGTTATTGGAATTCAGGAATGTTTTATTTGAGAAAAGACTCAATCATCAATAATTTTAAAAAATATCAACCGAATATTTATCGAAATTGTAGTAAAGCCGTTTCAAAAGCAAAATATAAAAGTAATGTTTATTATTTAAACAAACAAGCATTCACCAAAGCAACAGCTAAGTCTTTTGACTATGCAATATTAGAAAAAACTAAAGATATAAATGCGATCAAATTAGATATTCCTTGGTCTGACTTAGGTTCCTGGAAAGAAATCTGTAAAATGTACGGACGAAATAAAAGACATTATTATAAAAAGAAGAATGTATTTCATAGACCTTGGGGTAGTTATGTAAATTTATTTAATGGTAAGGAATTCTTAATTAAAGAATTATATGTAAAACCAAAAGGTATATTAAGTCTTCAAAAACATCATCATAGAGCTGAACACTGGGTAGTAACCCAAGGTAAACCTAAAATTACGTTAGATAAAAAATATTTTACCATGAAACCTGATGAAACTATTTTTATACCATTAGGTGCAATCCATAGAATAGAAAACCCATATAAAAAACCAGTAAAAATAATTGAAGCACAAGTAGGCTCAATTTTAAAAGAAACTGATATAGTTAGATACCAAGATATTTATGGAAGAATAAAATAATTATTTTACAAGAAAATTCACTTTTTTATTTGATAGATTTAAATGAATTTTTTTATATGAACCAAAATTATCTCCATCAATTTGAACAGGTATCAAATCATTTCCATCAATTGTAATGTTTTGTGCATAAGTAGTAATAACATTTTTATTTTTACTTAAATCACCATTAAGAATTATTAAAAAAATTGAATATAATAAACTAATCCTAGTCAAATCTTTAAATATATAGGTGACTAATTTCTCTTCAAAAATATTTGTTTTATTTATTTTATGATGTCCAGCGTAATATTTGGTATTTGAAGATAATATCCAGTCTGCTTGATAAAATTGACCATCAAAAGTGACATTTAACTTTTTATTATTCATAAACAAGAAATATTGAAAACCTTTGATACCAAATATAATTTTACCTAGAATCTTTTTAATTTTTGAATTAATTGAATGAACAATTTTTGCATCCCATCCTATACCAGCCATTAAAAAGAAATAATTATCGTTAATTTTTACAAGATTAGAGGATTTATAATTATTAGAAACCAACACATTTACTATATCATCAACTTTTTTATTCATTGATAATTCAGCTTGAAGCAAATTTGCAGTGCCAGCAGGAATATAACCTATGGCAAAATCGTCTTTAAAATCAAAATTATTTTTAATTAATTCATTAATTGCAAAAGAAACTGAACCATCACCACCAGCTACTATTAGTCGATCATAATTTTTTTGATTAAAATTTTTGAAAATTTTCTTAGCTTGATTTATTGTTTTTGTTTCAAAGTAGTCTACAGAAATATTCTCTTTTAACTTAGATAAAATCCTATTTATGAATATAGATTTTCTTCCAGAGGAAGAATTCAAATTATAAATCAAACAACATAACATAATTAATCCTTAAAAAATTTTTAACAAATTTGTAACATTCAAATGAAATAAAAAGTACATGATTCGTGTTACAGTTGTATTAAAATATAGGTCTTTAAATGCCTAATTTACTTAAATATAAAAGTATATTTATTTCTGATGTTCATTTAGGTACCAAGGGTTGTCAGGCAAAAAAACTTTTAGAGTTTTTTAAAAACTCAAGATCCGAAAATCTTTATCTTGTAGGGGACATTATAGATATCTGGGAAATGCAAAAAAGTTTTTTTTGGCCTCAAGAACATAATGATGTAATCCAAAAAATTTTAAGAAAAGCTAGACATGGTACCAAAGTTTTCTACATAATGGGTAATCATGACGAAATGTTAAGAAAATTTATTCCAATGCATTTTGGTGATATCCATATGGTTAATAGAGTTATTCATGAAACAAATGCAGGAAAAAAATATGTTGTTGTTCATGGTGATGCTTGGGATGGTGTTATGAAACATGCTAAATGGTTATCTAAACTTGGATCAATAGCCTATAATTTACTATTAAAATTAAATGTAATAATTAACTTTTTTAGAAGATTGAGAGGAAAAGAATATTGGTCTCTTGCAAAATTTTTAAAGTATAAAGTCAAAAATGCAGTTAAATATATTGGTGAATATGAAAAAACACTTTCAGATTATGCAAAAAGAAAAAAATTTGATGGAATTATTTGTGGCCACATCCATCATGCTGAGGATAGAGACTTTAATGGGGTCAATTATTTAAATTGTGGAGACTGGGTTGAATCTTGTACCGCATTAGCCGAAAATTATGATGGTAGTTTTGAAATATTATATTGGGACAAAATAAGAGAACAATATTTAGACGATAAAGAAATAATTAAACCAATTAAAACTGAAGAATTAAAAAAAGCTTCATAATTAATGAAAATTTTAATTGCTACAGATGCATATTTTCCACAAGTAAATGGTGTCGTAAGAACCTTACATGAAACAGGTAATGTATTAAAAGAACAAGGTCATAGAATAGAATATATTACACCTGACTTATTTTTTACTTTTCCGATGCCGAAATATAATGAAATTAAGTTGTCTATAAATGTATGGCCAAGAGTTGGTAATTTAATAAAGAAAATCAATCCAGATGCAATTCATATCGCTACCGAAGGCCCGATAGGCACTATGGCAAGAAGATATTGTTTAAAAAATAATCTAAAGTTTACTACGAGTTTCCATACAAGATTTGATAAATATCTAAAACTTTACTTTCCTATTATACCAGCAAAATGGGCTGAAAAATTCTTAGCAAATTTTCATAATAAGGCTGAGAGAATTTTAGTAACTACAGAGTCTATGAGAAAAGAATTAATCGATATAGGTATAGATGACAATAAAATGATTACTTGGACTAGAGGAGGAAATCATGGAGCTTTTAAGAACCCTAAAAAAATTGATTTACCTCATAAAAGACCTATTTGGATTTATGTTGGAAGAGTTGCAGTTGAAAAAAACATAAGAGCTTTTTTAGAATGTGATTTAGAAGGTACAAAAATAATTATAGGAAAAGGACCTGATTTAAAAAAATTGAAAAAAGAATTCCCTAAAGATATTTTTTTAGGAGAAAAAACAAATGGTGAATTAGCATCACATTTTGCATCTTCTGATGTTTTTGTATTTCCAAGCAAAACAGATACATTTGGAATTGTAGTTACAGAGGCTTTAAATTGTGGAACTCCTGTAGCTGCTTATCCTGTTCCAGGTCCTAAAGATATATTTGAGGGCTCTAAAATAGATTGTTTAGATAATGATCTTAAAGTTTCAGCACATAAAGCTTTAAAAGTTGATCGAAATGATTGTCTTGAATTTGCAAAAAAATTCACTTGGGAAGAAACAGCAAAAATATTTTTTAATAATATTTCACCAAATCATTAGTTAATTTTTCTTAATTTATTTGCATTAAAAAGAGTAATGATGCAAAATTAACCTATCTAAATTTATGGAATATTTCGTCATTCTACTTATAGTTGTTATAATTTATCTCCTCTATTTACTTAATCAAAAAAAAAATAAATCAATAAATACCGCTACAATAATTAATAAAAGAGAAGAAAAAACTAAAAGAGTAATTATTGATGAACTAGAGGATCAGTTTTTTGCATTAAATAAATTTAACATAATTAAATATGCCAATCCAAGTGCATTAAAAAGATTTGGAAGTAATTTAATTGATAAAAACATATCTTCTATAATTCGAAAACCAGAATTAATAGAAAATATTGAAAAAGCTATCGTAGAAAATAAAACAAAAAATATCGATGTTGAAATAGACCTCCCATCATATCAATTCTATAAAATTTATATTATTCCTGGCCCAACTCATTTGTTTACTGAACCAGACTCTGTTGTGTTATTTTTAAAAGATTTTACTGAAATTACAAAAGCACAAAAATTTAAAACTGATTTTGTAGCAAATGTAAGCCATGAATTAAGAACACCTTTAATGGCAATCAAAGGATCACTAGAAACAATTGAGGGCCCAGCGTCTGATGATGAAAAGGCTAAAAAAAAATTTATGAAAATAATGACTGATCAATCAAATAGAATGGAAAATTTAATTAATGATCTTTTAATACTCACAAGAATTGAATTAGAAGAACACATAAGGCCAAACTCTTTAGTTGATATAAATGATCTTTTCAAAACAATCATCAGTAATTTTGAGATTATTTTAAAAAGAAAGAAATTAAATATTAATTTATCTCTCGCCAATCCAACAGTCGTTATTGGAGATGAAAAAAAATTACAAACTGTTTTTTCTAATCTTTTAGATAATGCAATTAAGTATTCAAAGGAAAATAAGTCTATTTTTATATCAAGCAAAATTAGCGATGGTAAATTGTTAGAAAAAAATTTTATGATCAGTATTAAAGACGAAGGTGTTGGCATTCCTCAAAGATATATTTCTAGAATTACAGAAAGATTTTTTAGGGTAGATCTTGAACAAAGTAACAAGGTTGGTGGAACCGGTTTAGGATTAGCTATAGTTAAACATATAGTTACTCAACATCGTGGACATTATGAGATTCTAAGTGAGGAAAACCAAGGAACTGAAATTCAAATTTATTTACCAGCGAAAACTTAAATTTAAAAAGTGTTATATTGTAATAGTTTTAGAAGATTTTTTTAACAATTCTTTACTTGATTAATGTTAATCTTTTAATTAATTTTTTATATGGTTAAAATATTCAAAAATATTTTGATTTTTGCTTTTTTATTAAGCTCTATAACAACAAGTGTTTTTTCTAAAGATATCACAACATTATTAAGAAATCAGCAACTTACAGTTTTTGATATTGGAATTTTTAGATTAGAAGCAGATTTAAAAACTTCATATCCTTCTATAAAAGATCATTTAGAAGTTACTGAAGCTGAATTTTATACAGACGTAGTTACCTCGTATTCTAAAAATTCAATTGATTTAATTGTTTCTGTTCCTATGAATAAAAATCTCAAGAAGGAAAATTATTTTTCAGATTCTTTTAGATGTAGGAATATTTTTAATTCTGTAAGAGATTTTTTATTGAGGAATGAAAATTTGAGTAATTACAGATATACTATGGCTACAAGTTATTTAACCTCTATATTTTCAACCCCAAGTTCATGGCCTAGCTGGAGATATGATGAAGAAATTAGAGAAGAATTAGTAAACTTAGTAAAACTAGAAATAACTTTACGTCCAAGCAATGAACTCGCTATTAATGAACAGGTAAACCCTGTTTCATGTATTGGTGGCCTAGAAACTGATATTGATCAGATAATTATTTCAAAAAAATACAACTAAAAAGTTACCTTTTTAACAAAAGTGTAACAATTCTGTAATATTAAAGATTCAATAAATTTATACGAGTCAGTCATCTTTTAATTAATAAATAACGAAAGGATTAAAGATAATGAAAAAACTAACTATAGTAATTGCTTCTTTAGTTGCACTTTCAATTGCAACTGTTGCTCAAGCAAGAGATCAAATTAAGATAGTTGGTTCTTCTACGGTATTCCCTTATGCAACAGTTGTTGCTGAAAGATTTGGTGGTTCAGGATTTAAAACTCCTGTAATCGAGTCTACTGGTACTGGTGGTGGAGCTAAACTATTCTGTGCTGGTGTAGGTGAACAACATCCAGATATTACAAACGCATCAAGAGCTATGAAAGATAAAGAAAAAGCTCTATGTAAGAAAAATGGTGTAAATGAAATCGTTGAGATCGTAATTGGTAACGATGGTATTACATTAGCTTACAGCAAAGATGCAAAACCAGTAAACTTTACTAAAGAACATTTGTATTTAGCACTAGCTGCTCATACAGTTGTTGATGGTAAATTAGTTCCAAATATTTATAAAACTTGGGACCAAATTGACTCTAGTTTACCAAAACAAAAAATTTCAGTGATGATCCCACCAGGAACATCAGGAACTAGAGATGCTTGGAATTCTTTAGTAATGAAAAAAGGTATGACTAAAGAAGCTAAAGCTCTTTATAAAGCTGGTTTTGAAGCTGGAAATAAAAAATACAAAAAACCTCAAAAACTTTACAGAGAAGATGGTGCTGCTATTGAAGTAGGAGAAAACGATAGTTTAATCATCCAAAAGTTAACTCAAGATAAAGATATGTTTGGTTTCTTTGGTTTCAGTTATTTCTTAGCTGCAAAAGATAAATTGCAAGCAGCAAGTATTGATGGTGGACAACCATCATTGAAGTCTATTCAAGACTACAGTTATGCTGTTGCTAGACCTTTATTCTTCTACGTGAAAAAAGCTCACGTTGGAGTAATTCCAGGCTTACATGAGTTTGTGAAAGAATTCACAACGAAGAAAGCTATTGGAAAAGGTGGTTACCTAGCAGACATTGGTTTAGTGCCATTAGACTCTAAGTTGTATAAAACAACTAGAACTAATGCTACCAAACTAGTTGCTATGGGTAATTAATTATTCCTCAGTTAACAAATGATAAAAAAGGGGGTCTTTTTAGACCCCTTTTTTTTAAATTAAGAGTACAGTCCTCAATAAAGGAGATTCTTTGAACTTAATATTATTTACATTTATTGTTCTTCTAGGTTTCACAAGTTATTATTTTGGACGCAAAAAAGCATATACAATTCAATCTACAAAAAAAAGATTAACTGCATTACCACAATTTTATGGTTATTATCTTGCAATCTGGTGTGCAATACCAGCCTTTATAATTTTTTCTTTATGGGCAATTTTCGAGCCCACAATTGTAAAACTATTAATCTTAAGTGATTATTCAAATCAAGGTTATCTTGATGATGAATTAAATTTAATATACGAAAAAACAAAAGCATTGTCTCGAGGTCAATTCACTGGAGAAATTACACCTTTTATTGAGGCTTCAGCTGAAAAATATTTAAGTCTTCGATCAATAGCTCAAAGTTCAAAAGTTGTTATAGTATTATCTGCAATTATTGCCTCTGTTGCTTACGCATATAAAAGAATTTCATCTAATTCTAGAACAAGAGAACCAGTTGAAAAATTTTTAAACGCAGTTTTATTTACAGCTTCTTTAGCTGCAATATTAACTACTGTTGGAATAGTTTTCTCACTTATATTTCAAACTATAGATTTTTTTAAAGTAATTCCATTATTTGATTTTGTCTTTGGAACTCACTGGTATCCAGCAAAAGCTTTTGTTAGAGATTCTTCTGAGGCTTTAGATCCGACAATGTATTCCGATACTTTTGGAGCAGTCCCTATTTTTGCAGGTACTTTTTTTATTGCATTTATTGCTATGTGCGTTGCTATCCCAATTGGATTAATGAGTGGAATTTATTTAGCTGAATATGCATCAACTAAAGTTAGACAATATGCAAAACCATTAATTGAAATTTTAGCTGGTATACCAACAGTTGTTTATGGTTTTTTTGCTGCCCTAACTGTTGGACCATTTTTGAAAGAATTAGGAACTTCAATGGGTCTTGAAGTTTCAGCTGAAAGTGCTTTAGCAGCAGGAGGGGTAATGGGTATTATGATTATACCATTTATTTCAAGTTTAAGTGACGATGTCATTACAAGTGTGCCTCAAAGTTTAAGAGATGGAAGTTACGCTATGGGAGCAACTAAATCAGAAACAATTAAGAGAGTTATTTTTCCCGCGGCATTGCCGGGGATAGTTGGATCTATTTTACTTGGTGTTTCAAGAGCTATTGGAGAAACAATGATAGTTGTTATGGCCTCTGGTTTAGCTGCTAATTTAACTTTAAATCCTTTAGAGTCTACTTCAACGATTACAGCTCAAATTGTAGTTATTCTAATTGGTGACCAAGCTTTTGGCGACCCAAAAACGCAAGCTGCTTTTGCTTTAGGTATGTCATTATTTTTAGTAACACTTTGTTTAAATATTGTGGCCTTGAGAGTAGTTAAAAAATATAGAGAAAAATATGAATAAAAATAAAGAACAATTATTAAATAAAAGATATAAAGCTGAACAGCGATTTCGCTTATACGGTCTGAGTGCAATTTTTATGGCACTTTTATTTTTAACAATCTTTATTTTTAAAATTTTTTCAACTGGCTATTCAGCTTTTCAAAAAACATGGCTTATTGTTCCAGTAACTTTCGATGCTGAATTAATGATGTTAGACCGAAATCCTTCTAAAGAAGATTTACAGGACGCTGATTATTACGATATAGCATTAAAATCAATGGCTGATTTAGATCCAAACGCCAATGAAGATCAAGAAAATGAATTGAAGAGAATGGTTTCTTATTTCTTTGAAAAAGAAATTAAAAATGAACTTTTAAATGACCCTAGTTTAATAGGAAAAACAAAAGAGGTTTATTTAACTGCTTCAGATGATCTAGATCAAGTTTTTAAAGGAAATTATCCAAGAGATTTACCTGAAGATCAAAGAAGAGTAAGCGATTATCAATTAAAAATTTTTGATCAACTTGTTGCAAATGGTAAGGTTGAAAGTAAATTTAATATTAGCTTTTTTACAAATGCTGACTCAAGAGAAGCAGAACTAGCTGGAATAGCAAGTTCATTTATGGGCTCAATTTTTTCTATACTTGTTTGTTTAATGATAGCTTTTCCTGTAGCGGTTCTAGCAGCAATCTATCTTGAAGAATTTGCCCCTAAAAATAGATTTACTGATTTTATTGAAGTAAATATAAATAACTTAGCAGCAGTTCCATCTATAGTTTTTGGTCTATTAGGGTTAGGAGTTTTATTGGCTATATTTCAACTACCAAGGTCTACCCCATTAGTTGGAGGTATTACTTTGTCCTTAATGACCTTACCAACAATAATCATAGCTGCCAGAGCATCTTTAAAAGCAGTTCCGCCAAGTATAAGAGAGGCAGCACTTGCTATGGGAGCAAGTCGAATGCAAACCACAATGCATCATACTGTTCCTCTTTCAATGCCTGGCACGTTATCAGGAACAATAATTGGTTTAGCTCAAGCTTTAGGAGAAACTGCACCCCTCATTTTAATTGGAATGGTTGCTTTTGTTAACACGATACCTGGATCACCTATGGATCCTGCTGCAAGTTTACCAGTTCAAATTTATATTTGGGCTGAAAGTGCTGAAAGAGGATTTGTAGAAAAAGTTTCGGCATGTATAATGGTCCTTCTTGGCTTTTTAATAACAATGAACTTATTTGCCCAAATAATAAGACATAAGTTTGAGAAAAAATGGAGTTAAAATGATAAAGATTAAAGCAAAAGATGTTGATGTTTTTTATGGAAAAAAACAAGCGCTCTTTAATATAAGTTTAGATATTGAGGAAAATCAAGTAACAGCATTAATTGGTCCATCTGGTTGTGGTAAATCAACTTTCCTAAGATGTCTTAATAGGATGAATGATGTAATTGATATCTGCAGTGTTAAAGGAGAAATTTTAATTAATGACTTTAATATCAATGATAAAAGTTGTGATGTTGTAAGACTAAGAGAAAAAATTGGTATGGTTTTTCAAAAACCTAATCCTTTCCCAAAAACTTTATATGAAAATGTATCTTACGGTCCAACAATTCATGGTATGGCTCAATCAAAACAAGAAATGGATGAAATTGTTGAAACTAGCTTAAAAAAAGCTGCACTATGGGAAGAAGTAAAAGATAGATTGCATGAACCTGGAACTGGATTATCTGGAGGACAACAGCAAAGACTTTGTATTGCTAGAGCGATTTCTGTAAGACCAGAAGTTATATTAATGGATGAGCCTTGTTCAGCATTAGATCCAATAGCAACAGCACAAATTGAAGAATTGATTGATGAGTTAAAAAAAGAGCACACAATAATAATTGTAACTCATTCTATGGCTCAAGCGGCACGTGTATCTCAAAATACAGGTTTTTTTCACTTAGGACAATTGATAGAACATGGATCTACTGATAAAATATTTAAGAATCCTGATAATACAAAAACCCAGGACTATATAACCGGGAGGTTTGGATAATGTCTGAAGCACCACATACAGTTAAATCTTACGAAGAAGAACTAAAAAACCTGAATGCTAATATAATTAAAATGGGAAGTGCATGTGAGGATGCTTTAGGTAAAGCAATTCAAGCCATCACAACAAGAAATAGCGATATTGCAGAAAATGTAATTCAAGATGATGAAAAAATAGATAAATATGAAGCCTTGATTGAACAACAAGTTGTAAATTTAATTGCTTTAAGACAACCTATGGCAATTGATTTAAGAGAGACAGTAACGGCTTTGAAAATGTCTTCAGATTTAGAAAGAATAGGTGATTTAGCAAAAAATATATCCAAGAGAACACTTTTGCTAAATGAAAATCTTCCAAAGAATTTGGTAGATTCACTAAATAGAGTATCTACCAATGTTCAAAAACAATTAAAATCAACATTAGACGCTTATTTAGAAAGATCTGCGCCAATGGCAGTAAATGTTTGGGAAGGTGATGAGCAAATAGATGATCTAACAAATCTTTGTATGCAAGAAGTTATAAAATATCTTAAAGAAAATGAAAAAAATTTAGACGATGGAACTCACTTGTTGTTTGTGACCAAAAATGTTGAGCGTATTGGTGATCATACTACAAATGTTGCAGAACAAATTTATTATTTAGTTAAAGGTGAATATTTAGAAGGTGACAGACCTAAGGGTACTGAGCCAATTGTAACTGGAGAAAAATGATTTATGTCAGCTCATGTTTTCATAGCTGAAGATGAAGCATCAATTGTTAGTTTGTTAAAGTATAATCTTGAAAAAGAAGGTTATAAAGTCAGTCATTCAGAAAATGGAGAAGATGCTCTTAAACAAATAAAATCAAAACAGCCAGATTTGATATTAATGGATTGGATGTTACCTGAATTATCTGGTGTTGAAATTTGTAAAAACTTAAAAAAAGATAATAAGTTTAATGATATTCCTGTCATTATGTTAACTGCAAAAGGGGAGGAAGAAGACAAATTAAAAGCATTTGATACAGGTGCAGATGATTATGTAACTAAACCTTTTAGTCAAAAAGAATTAAATGCTAGAATTAAATCTTTATTGAGAAGATCTAAGCCTCAATCATCATCAGACATTGTAGAATTTACTGATTTAAAAATAGATCGGATTACAAAAAGAGTTTATAGAAAAGATAAGGAAATTACTTTAGGTCCAACTGAATTTAAACTATTAGATTTTTTTATCAAAAATCCAAAAAGAGTTTATTCAAGAGAACAACTTCTAAATAATGTTTGGGGGGAAGATATATATGTTGAGTCTAGAACAGTAGATGTTCATATTAGAAGATTAAGACAAGCAATTAATATACAAAATACAAAACCTTTAATTAGAACAGTGAGATCAGCTGGTTATTCTTTAGAATCTTGAAGATCTTTGGGCCTTATAAATTCTTTTAATACTCCTTTTTTCTCAACTTCATTCCAGGATTTAATATCAAACTCAATTTTTGCAAATGCTGCTGTTGGGAATTTATAATTCATTAGTTTAAAATTATTCGTATTATGATTTTTTGTAAGATTTCGTACTAAATTTTTCACTGATGGTTCATGGTTTATAATCAAAATTGATTTATATTCACTGGATATTTCTTTAATTTTTTTTATAATTGCATTCTCATCAACTAAATATAAATCTTTTGAAAAATTAACTTTTTTTGGTTTATTAATTTTCTTGGACAAAATTTGAAAAGTTTTTTTTGTTCTTTTTGATGATGAAATTAATGCATAATCAAATTTAAATTTTTTTTTAACAAAAAATTCACAAATCATTTTTGCATTTCTCTTGCCTCTTTTACTAAGTGGTCTATCAAAATCATTAATACTTAAATCATCCCAACTAGATTTTGCGTGTCTCATGACGTATAATTGATACATAAAATTTAAATATATGACTGCTTTAAAAAAACAACATAAAGAAGAGCTGAAATCTAGATATATAAATAGAGAGCTTTCTTGGTTAAAATTCAACGACAGAGTACTTTTAGAGGCACAAAATATCGAAAATCCTCTTTATGAAAGAGTAAAGTTTTTATCAATTGCTGGGTCTAATCTAGATGAATTTTTTATGGTCCGAGTTGCTGGATTATATAGTCAAATAAAACAAGAAGTTGACTCATTAAGTTCTGATGGTTTGACACCTGAAGAGCAAATGGATGAGGTAGTGCTTGAAACTAAGAATCTATTAAAAAAACAGAACAAAATTTTTATTCAACTGATTATGGAATTAAAAAAAAATAATATCAGTTTAGTTAAACCAGTTAATTTAAATACTAAGGATAAAAAAAAACTTCTAGAAATATTTAAAGAAGAGATTTACCCTTTACTAACACCATCAGCAATTGATCCTGCACACCCATTTCCTTTTATAATCAATCAAGGAAGAGCAATTGTAATGAAGTTAAGAAAAAAAAATAAAAAAAGGATTTTAAACTCAATAATTGTAATACCAAAAGCATTATCTAGATTTATTGAAATAGAGTCTTCTAAAAATCATAAGAAGTTTGTTATTCTAGATGACATAATAAGTTTTTTTGCTAATGAAATTTTTCCAGATCATGATTTAGAAAAAAAAATGATTTTTAGAGTAATAAGAGACAGCGATGTAGAGATTCAAGAGGAAGCAGAAGATTTAGTTAGATCTTTTGAATTGGCTTTAAAAAGTCGTAGAACGGGTGATATTGTTCGTTTAGAGGTTCTTGAAAATAGTGATAATGAATTGGTAAGATTTATAACTAATAAATTAGACATAAATCCTGACTATATTTATGATGTTGCTGGCCTTGTTGGAATTCAAGATATAGATCAAATATGTAAAGTAAAAAATCCAAAATTAAGATTTAAACATTTTACACCTAGAGAAGTTGAAAGATTAAAAGAATATAATGATAATTTTTTTGAAACTATTAAAAAGAAAGATTTAGTTGTTCATCATCCTTTTGAAACATTTGACTCAGTAATTGAATTTTTAAACCAAGCAGCAAATGATAAAAAAGTTATAGCTATAAAACAAACTCTATATAGAACAACTCTAGACTCACCAATTGTTAAAGCTTTAATAACAGCAGCAGAAAACGGAAAAACAGTTACCGCTTTAATTGAAATTAAAGCTAGATTTGATGAGGAAGCTAATATTCAACTATCAAGAAGTTTAGAAAAAGCAGGTGTCCAAATTGTTTATGGTTTTGCTAAATATAAAACCCATGCAAAATCATCATTAGTTTTAAGAAGAGAACAAGGAAAAATACAAACTTATTTTCATTTAGGAACCGGCAATTATCATCCTGTAAATGCTAAAATTTATACTGATTTATCTTTATTTAGTTGTGATAAGAAAATGGCGTCAGATGTTGAAAAGTTTTTTAATTATGTAACAGGATACGCAAAACCAAAAAATCTTAATAAAATTTCTATTTCGCCAGTAAATATGAGGCAAACTTTAAATGAAAATATTGATGCTGAAATTAGAAATTCTAAAAATGGAAAATTTGCAGTTATTTGGGCAAAAATGAACTCTTTAGTAGATCCAGAAATTATTGATAAATTTTATGAAGCTTCAAATGCTGGTGTAAAAATTCATTTATTTGTGAGAGGTGTTTGTTGTTTAAGACCAGGAGTTAAAGATAGATCAGAAAACATAGTTGTAAAAAGTATCATAGGAAGATTTTTAGAGCATTCTAGAATTTATTGTTTTAGTAACGGCACTAAAAACATGCCTAATAGAAATGCAAAAGTATATATTTCTTCAGCTGATTTAATGCCGAGAAATTTAAATAGAAGAGTAGAACTTCTAGTTCCAATTGAAAATGAAACTGTTCATGAACAGATTTTAGATCAAATAATGTTAGCAAATTATCTTGATACTAATCAGAGCTGGGAGCTCAATGCTGATGGTAATTATAAAAAAATTAAATATAGTAAGAACGATTCTTTTTCAGCTCATGAATATTTTATGAATAATCCGAGCTTATCTGGAAGAGGTAAGGCTAAATTAAAAATGCAGCCTAAACAACTGCACTTAAGATTGATTAAAAGTGGAAGTAATTAAAAGTAAAAATAGTTTAAAATTTAAACAGACAAAATTAGCTATAATAGACATTGGATCAAACTCTATAAGAATGCTAATTTATGAAGATTTCAGTTCTTCTCGTGTGCCTTTTTTTAATGAAAAAGCTGTTTGTGAACTTGGAAAAAATTTAGATAAATCGAAAAAACTTCACAGATCTGGTACTGAATATGCTTTAAAAGTTTTAAAAAGATTTTCTGAAATTTTAAATGTTTCAAAAATCACAAATCTAAAGATTATTGCAACAGCAGTTATAAGAGAAGCAACTGATACAAAACCTTTTATTGATGAAGTTGAAAAACTTTTTAAAACTAAGATTAATATATTATCAGGCGAAGAAGAAGCTACATACTCAGCTGAGGGAGTAAAAATAGGTTTTGAAAATGTTGATGGATTAGTTGCTGATCTAGGTGGGGGTAGTTTGGAGTTAGCCCGAGTTGAAAACAATATAGTAACAAATAAGACCTCTTTACCCGTTGGTGTCTTAAGATTAATGAATAATCCTATTGTTAAAAAAAGAAATTTAGCAAAATATATTAAAAAATTATTAAGAGATGAAAAATGGATCTCAAAAAAGAAGTTTAATAATTTATATTTAGTTGGAGGTACTTGGCGTGCATTATTTAAGTTACATCTTTTTCAAAATAATCATCCAGTACATATAATCCATCAATATAGTATTGATAATAACGTTTTATCTAAGTTTGTTGAAAAAATTTCTTCTTTTAATAAATCCAAACTTAAAACAGTTGAGTATATTTCAAAATCTAGAACACCGTATTTACCTTATAGCTGTATTATACTTGATGAAATTATGAAAGTTTCAAATCCAAAAAATATAATTTGTTCTATCAGTGGTTTGCGAGAAGGATCTTTATCAATTGATTATTTTAAAGATGTAAAAGAATCTGAAATCTTTTATAAAGCACTTGAGAAGGTTGCGCAAAAAAGAGGTGATCTAGGATCAAATTATAAAAAATATTATGAATTTATTCAGCCAGTTTTTGAGGGTAATGAGCACTTTAATAAGAAATTATTATATCTGGCATGTGTATTAAGTCATATGGACTGGGGATTAGGAGCATTTCAAAAAGCTGAATTGGTATTTCAAGAAACGATAAATACTCCGTTACTCAGATTGACTCATAAAGAAAGAATACAATTAGCTTTGTCATGCTATTGGCGGTACTGTAGTATCAAGTATAATCCAAAGATGGAGTATCTAACTTTTTTGAATAATAATGAAATTTTTTCAAGCAAACAAGTTGGAGCAGCATTGAGATTTTCACAATCATTGACCTCGATATCTACGATATTTCTTGAAGAGTTTAAATTGTATAAAAGAGGTAATGCTGTATTTTTAAAAATTCCATCACAACATCAAGAAATAATCTCAAAACAAGTTACCAAAAGATTTAAAGCTCTTGCTAGAGAATTATTTTTAGAACCAAGAGTAATTTATTCTAATAATTCAAAATAAACTTAAGTTAATTAAACTTTAACAATAAGTAAATAATTTTGTAACTTAGTTAATCTATAAAGACTTAACAAAATTTGAAATAAAATCATTATTTTTCCCCCTTAAATTTTGTTAATTAACTACTTTCTCCCTTCTCTTAAACTAAGAAGGGGGAAAGACGATTTTTTTGATATTAATTATTTATAGATGCAGGAGACTGCTTTGCATTTTTCTTAGCAAGCTTTTTTGCTTTTTTTTCTGCAACCTTTTTTTCTAAACCAGCAATTTTAATATTAACTTTTGACAATTTTTTTTCTTTAGCCGTAATTTTGTTTTTCAGTCTATCAATTGCTTTTAAAATTTTTGTTTTTTTCTTCTCATTTTTTTTTAATTTTTTTCCCATCTCTACCTCCAAATTTTTAGATGATTAATTTAATCACATAATTTATAAATCTGAAAGTTAATATAATACAACCTGTAGTTTATTGATTTTTAAGATTTGTTATTAGATATAAAAACATTGCTATATGAGAACTATTATTAAATTTTTGATTTAATATTAATTTAAATATGTCTCTTTGATTAAAAAGATGAATTCTAATACCTTGTTCTGGTTTCGAAATTTTAATTAAGTCTTTCGTAAAATAACCAGTAATTTTAGTAGTTAGTCGTCCAGGCTCAGTATAAAAAGTTATAATTTTACTCAATTTTGATCTTGATTTATACCCTGTTTCTTCTTTTAATTCCTTATAAGCTGATTGCAGAGTTGTTTCTTTTATTTCTACTATGCCAGAAGGAAACTCATAATTAATTTTATTAATTGGAACTCTTTTTTGAGAAACTACTATATATTTGTCTTTAATCTTAGGTATTACTAATGAAAGATTAGAAGTTTTAAGATAATGATAAAACTCTTTTTTCTTAAATTTTTTGTTAATCAAACTTATTTGATTGGTAAGTTTTATATTTTTCAATTTTTCTCTAAAAATAACTTTTTAACAATAAATACAGCAATTAACATTCCGATAAGCTCAGCTAATATATAATAAGGAGTATTTAAATAACTAATACCAGTAAATGACTCTGTAAATGTTCTAGCAATTGCAACAGCTGGATTTGCAAAAGAAGTTGAAGAAGTAAACCAATAACCAGCAGTAATATAAAGACCAACACTAGCAGCAACAGTAATTTTACCTGACTTCATTGAACCAAAAATTATCACTATAAGTCCTAATGTTGCTATTACCTCAGATGTAAATATATAAATTCCATCTCTTGATTTAGTAGATAATTCATAAATTTCATGTTCAAAAAAGAAATTGGCTAAACCAACACCAATCAAGCAACCAACCAATTGAGCAATAATATAGTAGGGTAGTAGTTTCTTTTTTAATTTTCCTGTTATTGTCATTGCGATACTTACAAATGGATTAAAGTGAGCTCCTGATACATCAGCAAATACTGTAATAAGGACAAATAAACCTGCTCCTGTTGCTATTGTGTTTGCAATTAACATTACAGCAACGTCATTAGTTAAGTTTTCAGCCATTAAACCTGAGCCAACAATAATCATTACCAAAAAACAACTGCCTAATAATTCAGCAAGAAAATAACGACTTTTATTTTTCATTAAGTAGTTCCTTTATATTTTTATTAATATGGTTAAAAACTTTTTCAATTATTTCGTCTTTTTTATTTAAGTCATTTGTTTCATTAAGTAGTTTAACAGGATCCTCTATATCCCAATGAATTATCTGATCTTTATTTGGCCAAATAGGGCAGACTTCATTATTGGCATTATTACAAACTGTAATAACATAATCCATTTTAATTTGACCATTAATAAACTCATTAAAATTTTTAGATTTATAATTTGAAAGATCATAATGTTTTGATAATAAATAATTCTTCACATCCTCATTTACTTTTCCTGTTGGATTACTTCCAGCACTAAAACCTTTATACAAATCGTCATACTCGTTGTTTATTATACTTTCAGCAATAATACTTCTTGCTGAATTACCTGTGCATACGAACAATATATTCTTCATTTAAAAAATAACTTTATAAATACCAATTACAAACAATGGAATTTGTAATCCAAAGTTTGTTAAGATTGCTTTATCTTTGCTCATAAATCCTGCAATAGTCCATCCAACAACTCCTAATCCATGAAAATATATATTTAATGGATATATATTTAAATTTGTAAGAAGTATTCCCACTAAAACTAGAAACGTACTGATCCATTTTAGATATTTTTTTATAAACATAAAATTTCCCTTTAGTTGTTATTATTTCAGTTATGTTAAGAATTTATTACAGTTTATATGAAAAATAATCTTATTTTTTGTCTTCCCAATCAAATCTTGGAAAAGAATCAAAAATTTTAAAGATACCGTCCGACCACTGATCACAGACCTTAGAATATTCAGTATCGGTAATATTTAAGCATTTTTGTGAGGCAATTTTATATTCATCTTTTTTATAGACAGCAAAATCAATAGGAGGGCCTACGGTTAAATCACTTTTTAATGTTGAGTCCATTGAAATCAAAGCACATCTTGATGCATCACCAATAGATACGCTTGGTTTTATAACTCTATCTAAAATAGGTTTACCGTATTTTACTTCACCAATAACTAGATAAGGTTTGCTATCAGCTGGTTTAATATAATTTCCCTGAGAGTACACTAAGTACAATTCTAATGGTTGATCTTTAATTTGACCACCAACTAAAAATGACGAACCTAATAAAACTGTATCTGTGTTTATTCCTTTTGGTGCTGAATGTTTAATATTTAATGAACCAATGTAAGATGCAATTTGGTCGAAATCTTTGCATGTGTTTAAATTTATACCATTGTCACCTTTAAGATCATTTTCAATAGATTTATATACTGCTTGGGATGTACCTAAGTTTCCAGAAGTAACTATAATAACACTTCTATCCCCAACGTCATGAACAAACATTTTTGAGTAAATATTGACATTATCTAATCCAGCATTTGTTCTAGAGTCTGAGGCAAAAACAATTCCGTCATGGGCTTTAATACCAACACAATAAGTCATAATACTATTAATAATTATTAATTAATTAACATATAATTAAATTCAAGCATAGCTGATATAACTATATCGCAATTGATTGTTTACCCTAATTATTAAACAATCATTCTATGAGCGGGAAACTCTGGGATAATTACAATGCTACTAAAGCATATGATGGTTATTTTACCAATGAAAATAAATTAAGAAAACATGCCGTTATAATTTCAAATATTTTAGAGAGATATGGTAAAGAAAAACTTCAAGAAATAGAAAAAAATTGTCAAAGTACAATAAGTGCTAGAGGAATTAACTTTAGAGTTTATGCTGCTAATAACAGGGCAGAGGAAAAGAAATGGCCATTAGATATTATTCCAAGAATAATTCCTAAATCACAATGGAATAAAGTAACCAAAGGTTTAAAGCAAAGAGTTAAAGCCTTAAATTTATTTATAGATGACGTTTATAATCAAAAGAAAATCTTTAAAGACAATATTGTTCCAAAAGATATCATTTTTAATTCACCTTACTATGTAAAAGAATGTGAAGGATTTTCGCCTAAATATAAATCATGGGCAAATATATCTGGAGTGGACTTAATCAGAAATAAAAATGGTGACTATTTGGTGCTCGAAGATAATCTAAGAGTACCTTCAGGAGTTTCTTATATGCTCGAGAATAGAATGGTTATGAGAGATGTATTTCCTGAACTTTTTACAAGATATAAAGTTGCATCAATACATCAATACACCAACAAACTTTTCAACTGTATGAACGAATGCATCCCCAAAAAAACAGCTCATCCCCACATGGTAGTACTTACACCAGGGATTTATAATTCTGCTTATTTTGAACATTCTTTTTTAGCTGAACAAATGGGTATTGCATTAGTAGAAGGAAAAGATCTTTTTGTTGAAAATGATAATGTTTATATGAAGACTGTAAAAGGTCCTTTGAAAGTTGATTGTATATATAGAAGACTAGACGATAATTTCTTAGACCCAAAAGCCTTCAATAAAGATTCTGTTATTGGTGTTCCAGGATTATTTAAATGTTGGTTAAAAAAAAATGTAGGTATAATAAATGCAGTAGGAACAGGTGTTGCTGATGATAAGGTTGTTTATTCTTACGTAAATAAGATGATTGTTTACTATTTGGGAGAGCAACCTATCTTAAATCAAGTCGAGACTTATTTGTGTCATGAGGAAAGTCAAAAAAAATATGTGTTAGACAATTTATCGAAATTAGTCGTTAAACCAGCTAATGCCTCTGGTGGATATGGAATAATGATAGGTCCGAAGGCTTCATCAAAAGAAAGAGAAGAGGTGGCAGGGAAAATTAAAAAAAATCCAAGAGAATATATTGCACAACCATTGGAAACATTATCAACAGCACCAACGATTACTGAAAAAAACATTGAACCTAGACATCTAGATTTAAGACCATTTGTGTTAAGTGGTAAAACTAATTATGTAACAACAGGTGGACTTACTAGAGTTGCTCTTAGAGAAGGAAGCACAATTGTAAATAGTTCTCAGGGAGGTGGATCAAAAGATACTTTAATAGTTGAATAACTTTTTATCTAGTATTACACTTTTTACATAATCCAAAAAACTCAAGATTGTATTTACTATATTTCATACCATCTTTGTCTTTGAAATTAGCTAAGTATTTAGAAAGACTTGCGCTACTTATTTCTGTAACTTTTTCACAAATCTCGCAGATTGAAAATGCAGTAGCTTTAGCTACCTGACAGCTCGAATTATGGCAGGCAATAAAGGCATTTCGACTTTCGATTTTATGAATTTTTCCCATTTCAACTAATTTGTCTAATGCTCGATAAACCTGTGGTGGGGCTTTGATACCTTTTTTTTGAACATTAAAAAGTATTGAATAAGCTTTTAAAGGCTCAGGAGATTTATCAATTAAATCAAAAATAATTCGCTGATTTTTTGTGAGAGTATGTTCTTTATGCATTGTTTTCATTTTACCGATTCTTCATTAATTTTTCAATTTAATTGATTGTTTTATTTTGAATAATGAAAGTATAAATAATAATAAGGCAGCTGTTATGATTGATGGACCTGAAGATGTATTAAATTCTAAAGATGTGAACAATCCTATAATTACAGATAATAAGCCTCCTATAACTGAATACATAACCATACTTTGTGGACTAGTTGATAAATTTCTAGCCATTGCTGCAGGTATAATTAACATCCCAGTAATTAATAACAATCCGACCATTTTAATTGAAATAGCAATGATCGCAGCCATCAAGATAGTGAATATTGCTTTAGCTCTGTCAGGATTTAAACCTTCAGCTTCCGCTAACTCATAATTTACTGTTGAGGCAAATAAAGGTTTCCAAATAAATTTTAGAGTTAATAGGATCAATGCTCCTCCTATCCATATGATTAACAAATCATCAACTGAAACTGCTAAAATATCTCCAAATAATAATCCCATAATATCAAACCTGATAAATGTTAAAAAACCAATAACAACAAGTCCAACAGCAAGAGATGAATGAGCTAGAAGACCCAACAATGCATCACCAGGCAAATTAGTTTTTTTTTGAAGTTGAATTAAAATAAGTGCTATTAGCGATGAAATAATGAATACTGATAATGCAATATTAAATTCCATGGTAAAAGCCAATGTAACACCTAACAATGCTGAGTGGGCCAGTGTATCACCAAAATAAGATAATCTTCTCCATATTACAAAACAACCAAGAGGTCCTGTTACAAGAGCAACTCCAATTCCAGCTACCAAAGCTCTTATAAAAAAATCATCAAACATTTAATTTTTTTTTATTTTACCTTCATCTGTATGTATATGATCATGTCTATGTTCGTACCTTGATAATATTTGTGAAGCTTGCTCACCAAATAAAGCTTTATACTCATTATTTTTTGCAACATCTATTGGAGATCCTGAACAACATACATGACCGTTTAAACAAACCACATGATCTGTAGCACTCATTACAGTATGTAAGTCGTGAGAAATTAATAAGATACCACAGTTTAATTCATCAGAAATTTTCTTAATTAGTTCGTATAGAGCGATTTCACCAGTAAAATCTACTCCTTGGACTGGTTCATCAAGTACTAATAGATCTGGTTTTTTTGATATGGCTCTTGCAAGCAATACTCTTTGAAATTCACCACCGGATAAATCTCCTAAATTTTTATTTTTAAGATGAATAACCCCAGTCAATGATAAAGCTTCATCTATTGTTTCATTATCAAGACTTTCAGTTAACACCATGAAATCATTTACTCTTAATGGCAATGTCCAATCAATTGAAATTTTTTGTGGTACGTAGCCAACTTTAGTGGTGTATTTTTCAACTGAACCATCAATCTGTTTATAAATACCTAAAGCAATTTTAGCTGTAGTACTTTTTCCTGATCCATTTGGACCTATGAGAGTAACTATTTTACCTTTTTCAACCTGTAGTGAGACTCCTTTTACTAACCACTTATCATCAATACGTAAGCCAGCTTGATTTAATTTTACTAGTATATTTTGATCTGAGCTCATTTTATTCCTTGACTAGAATATGTTATATTATTACATAGTGTTATATTATAACAATTTAAAAACATAACATATGAAAAATATTAAAAAACTACCATTAATTTTATCAATTCTATCATTCTTAATTACTTTTGTACCAGCAAATGCTGAAATTAAAGTAGTGGCAACAATAAAACCAATTCATTCACTTGCAAGTTATCTAATGGATGGCATTGGTAAGCCAGATTTAATCGTTGATGGTTACGCCTCACCTCATGGATTTGCGCTCAAGCCATCCCATGCAAAAATGATTCAAAACGCTGATATTATATTTTGGGTAGGTGAGGACATAGAAAATTTCTTAGAAAAACCATTAAAAACTATTGCAAAAAAAGCGGAAAAAATTGAATTAATGGAAATTAAAGGTTTAACTAAACTTAAATTTAGAGAAAGAAATATTTTTGAAGGTCATGACGATCATGGTCATAAAGAGGACGATCATGATGATCATGCTAAAAAAGAAGATGATCACGATGACCACGGACATGACGATGAGCATAAAGAAGATGGTCACGATGACCACGGACATGACGATAAGCATAAAGAAGATGATCACGATGATCACGGTCATGAAGGACACGCTCATGGTGAGTATGATCCACATATTTGGTTGGATCCAATGAATGCAAAAGTGATTTTAAGTGAAATGGCAGAACATTTGATAGAGAATGATCAAAAGAATGAGGCTAAATATAAAGAAAACTTAAATAAAGCACATAAAGATTTAGATAAACTTACTAAGAAAGTTAAATCTGAATTAAATAAAGATTTCAAATCAATAGTTTTTCATGATGCGTATCAATATTTTGAAGAAAGATTTGGTATTAACATTCTTGGTGCATTTACTGTAAATACAGATGTATTACCTGGTGCTGAACAATTAGCTGAAATCAGAGAAGTAATTGAGCATGATAAAGTAAGTTGCATATTTTCAGAGCCTCAATTTAATCCTGATATTATAAAAGCTGTAGCGAAAGATACTAATGTTGCAACAGGAGTCATAGATCCATTAGGAGCAACTCTTAACCCTGGTAAAGATTTATATTTTGATTTAATCAATAACATGTCAAAATCTTTCAAAGGTTGTTAATTAGAAATTGATCTTTATTCATAAATAATATCTAATAATGGGATGAGTACGGTTTCCCTTACATTAGATGAAATTTTTGATTTAGCTAAAAAGACTTTATTAGTTAATGGATGTGATGATGAAACAGCATCTATTCTATCAGATTTAATCAGAAATGCTGAAAGAGATGGATCTTTATCTCATGGTTTGTTTAGATTACCTGCGTATGTGAGTGGTTTAAAAAGTGGAAAAATTAATGGTAAAGGAAAACCAGAAGTTAAAAAGATTTCAGCATCAGTAATTAAAGTTCAAGGTAATAATTGTTTAGCACCTGTAGTTTTAGATAAAGGCTTACCTGAATTAGCAAAAGCTGCAAAAGAAAATGGTGTAGCAGTGCTAGCAATTAATAATTCACATCATATGGCTGCTATGTGGCCTGAAACAGAAAAATTAGCAGAAGAAGGTTTAGTTGCTTTTGCTTGTACATCATATAAGCCAGCTGTTGCCCCAACAGGTTCAATCAAACCTTTGTTTGGAACAAATCCAATTTCATTTGCTTGGCCAAGACCTGGCAAAACTCCAGTTGTTTATGATATGGCAACTGCATCAATGGCAATGGGGGAGGTTCAAGTTGCTAAAAGAGAAGGTCACAAAGTTCCCCTTGGAACTGGATTAACAAAAGAAGGAAAGGAAACAACCGATCCTGCCGCAATAGCTGACGGCGGGGTGTTATTACCATTTGGAGGTTATAAAGGTTCAGCAATAGCAATGATGGTAGAATTAATGGCTGGCGCGTTAGTTGGTGATAATTTTAGCTTTGAGACAGCTGCAAAAGATAATAATGATGGTGGACCTCCTAGTGGAGGTGAATTTATTCTTGCTATCTCTCCTGAAAAAACTTCTGGAACTAATTGGCAAAAACATGCAGATGAATTTTTTGAAAAAATGAAATCAATGGGTGAAGTAAGATTACCTGGGGAAAGACGACACAAAAATAGACTTGATAAAGGTCCTCGTAATATAAACGAGGAATTAGTTAATAAAATAAAATCGTTAAGCTAATTTAATTTCAATTGGAGTATGGTCAGAGGGTTTTTCTTTTCCTCTAGGATCTTTATTAATATTTATAGACTTAATTTGGTCAATTAAAGAGTTTGAAGCTAGGAAATGATCTATTCTCATTCCATTATTCTTTTGCCAAGCTCCTCTCATATAATCCCAATAGGTATAACCTTCTTTTGTTTCATTAAAATGTCTGTAAACATCACTTAATCCTAAATTTAACATTTCTCTAAATTTTTTTCTTATCTCTAGTCTATATAGAGCATCATCTTCAAAACTTTTAACATTATAAACATCTTCAGCAGATGGAATTACATTAAAATCTCCAGCAAGAATTATATTTAAATTTTTTTTTGATAATAACTTTAATTGTTTAATTAATTGATCCATCCAACTTTTTTTATAATCATATTTTTCTGTATCAACTGGATTACCATTAGGTGTATAGATATTTATTAATTGGATAATTTTTTTTTTATACTCAACCTCTGCAGAAATAACTCTTGATTGTTTTAATTTATCTTTAATTAAATCAGTTCTAACTTTTTTTAATTTTAATTTTGAAATAATAGCAACACCATTATAACTTTTTTGACCAAATACATAGCTTTCATAATCCATTGAAGAAAAATCATCATAAGGAAAATTTATATCCTCAGTTTTGATCTCCTGCATCATTAAAATGTCTGGTTTATATTTTAAAAGATAACTTTTGATATTTTCAATACGTGCTCTTACGGAATTCACATTCCAAGATGAAATGAGCATTAAAGAGAAAAGGAAACACCACAACCACAAGAGGATTTGGTTTGAGGATTAGTTATTTTAAATTGTTCACCTATTAATTCTGAAACATAATCAACTTCGGAACCTTTTAAAAGACCTGCCGAAGTTTTGTCAATTAGAATATTTTCAAATTTTAAATCATCTTCAGTTTTTGATTTATCAAATGTAAATTCATATTGAAAACCTGAACAACCACCACCTTTGATAGCGATTCTAAAAAAAGACCCCTTATCTTTTTTAGATAACAAAGTATTGATCTGTTTTAGAGCTTTATCAGTAAATTTAATTTCTTTTATCATTATTGATCACTGGTATTACTAATATAATACTTAATATTAGATTTTAAAGGATGAAAAAATACTCAAAGATTGGCTTATTTAAAAGTAAAGGTAGAATCTTTAAAGAATCTTTATCTAAATATAGAACTCCGTTTCAAAGAGATAGAGATCGAATTATTCACAGCGCTTCATTCCGAAGACTTAAACATAAAACTCAAGTATTCGTTAATACTGAAGGAGATCATTATCGAACAAGAATAACTCATTCTATGGAAGTAGCTCAAATAGCTAGGTCTATTGCAAGATATCTTAATCTCAACGAGGATTTAGCTGAGACCTTAAGTTTAGCTCATGATTTAGGTCACACTCCATTTGGTCATGCTGGTGAAGACTCTTTAAATGAATGTATGGAAAATTTTGGAGGATTTGATCACAACTTGCAAACTTTAAGAATCATTATGTTTTTAGAGAATAAGTATTTAAAATTTACTGGCTTAAATCTTTCTATTGAAACTTTAGAAGGACTATTAAAGCATAATGGTCCAGTAGAGGATCTAGATTTAGTTAATGATTTAATAGGTATTAAGAATTTTAAAAGTATGATAAATTTTAATACATATCCATCGATAGAAGCACAAATTTCCGCAATTTCTGATGACATAGCTTATAACAATCATGATATCCAAGATGGAATAAATGCAAATTTATTTAGATTAGAGGAATTAGTTGAAATTGATTTTTTTAGAGATATTTACAAAAAATATAAAAAAAAAATTAATAAACAAAATTATAAAGTGGCTACTTATCAGATTATAAGAGACTCTATAGATAGAATGATAAAAGATTTAATAAAAAATACAAAAAACAATCTTAAGTCAAATAATATCAAATCATTTAAAGATATTGATAAAACAAATTTTTTAATGGTTAACTTTTCTGACAAAATTAAAGACTCTGAAAGTGAAATAAAATATTTTTTAAAATCTAAAATGTATAATAATAAGAAGGTGCTAGAGAAAAATAATAAAGGTAAATTAATTATAAAAAGATTATTTAATAAGATTAAACAAAATCCAAAAAAATTTATCTCAAATCAACTACTCTCTAAGGATAAATATAGAGCTATTTCTGATTTTATATCAGGTATGACAGATAGATATGCAATTAATCTTTATAATAATAAATGAACATTTTTGATAAATATTTAGATAATATAAAAAAAATTTTATTAGATCTGTCAAAAAATGGTGATTTAATTTTACCTGAAAAATTAGATCGAATTACTACTGAGATACCTCCTTCAAAATTTGATAGCGATATTTCAACAAATGTTGCGATGATTTTATCAAAAGTAAATAATAAATTGCCAACCGAGCTCGCAGTTACTTTAGCAGAAGCAATTAAAAAAAGTGATAATTTAATTGATGATATATCTATAATTAAACCAGGTTTTATAAATATTAAATTTAAACCAATTTTCTGGACAAATTTTGCAGAAGAAATAATTAGAAATTCTAAAACTTTTGGAATTAATACAAAAGAAGGAAAGAAGAATTACTTGGTTGAATTTGTTTCAGCTAATCCAACAGGACCTTTACATGTAGGACACTGTAGAGGAGCAATTTTAGGCGATGTTATTTCTAATGTTTTGTTATTTAATAAACATAAAGTTACAAAAGAATATTATGTTAATGATTACGGTAATCAAATTATAAATTTTACAAAATCAGTTTATTTTAGAATTAGAGAGATTATTTATAATGAGCCTTTCCCCAAAGATAATGATGATTTGTATCCTGGGGATTATTTAATAGATTTTGCTCAAAATATAATAGATACAAATCAAAAAATTGATTTCAAAAATTTTGAAAATATATCAGATGTACTAACAGATCTATCTATTGATGAGGCATTAAAATTAATAAAAAATAACCTTAGTATCCTTGGAGTTAATCATGATAATTTTGTAAGTGAAAAAAAATTAGTTAAAAATGATGAAGTTAAAAAAGTTATTGATTTTCTAAGAAAAAATGAATTTGTTTATAAAGGTAAAATTAAAGCACCAGTAAGTGAGAATAATGACAAATGGGTAGAACGTGAACAATTACTTTTTAGATCTACAGATTTTGGAGATGATAAAGATAGAGCTTTACAAAAATCTGATGGTGCTTGGACTTATTTTGCAAGTGATGTTGCATATCATAAGAATAAATTAGATAGAAAATTCGATTATTTGATTAATATTTTGGGTGCTGATCATGCAGGATATATCAAAAGAATTACTTCATCTGTAGATGCATTATCAGGAAAAAAAGATAAATTAATTTGCAAAATTAGTCAGCTTGTAAAACTTATCAAAGACAACAAACCTTTTAAAATGTCAAAGAGAAAGGGAGATTACATAACTGTTGATGATTTGATTGAAGAAGTTGGTAAAGATGCCACTAGATTTATAATGCTTAACAGAAGCAGTGATGTTGAATTGGATTTCGATTTTGATGCAGTTAAAGAAACTTCAAAAGATAATCCACTTTATTACGTTCAATATTGTTATGCGAGAATTGCATCTGTATTTAGACATATCAACAAGGATTTGAAATTAGATATTGAAATAAAAAGCTATAAATTTGAATATACCAATGACGAAATAAAAATTTTAAAAAAAGTTTCTGAATGGCCTAAATGTATTGATACAGCTAGTAGTAAATTTGAACCTCACCGCATCCCAGTATTTTTATATGAACTAGCATCAGAATTTCATTCATATTGGAACTTAGGAAAGCAAAACCCAAAGAAAAGATTCATAAATGATAATAAAGATATTTCTGAAGATAAATTAGTTTTTTTAAAAGTAATCTCTAATGTTATTAAGTCCGGTATGGATATAGTGGGAGTCAGTACACCAGAAAAAATGTAATGCTTAAAGAAATTAAATATTTATTATTTGTGCTGATTATTGGGATGTTTCTTTTTTTTACAGGCAGATATTATTTTTCAGATCAAAATATAAAAAATTCATACAGATCATTTAATCAAATTAATGAGAAAATTGATATTTATTCAAGAAATTTGCCTACTTTAGAAAATGATACACAAGATATAATTGAATATGTAAAACAAAGTAAAAATAAAAAAAAGAAAAAGTTTAATTTTTGGAAACTTTTAGAGAATGATTAACAAAAGAAAAGCGTTTATAGTAGGTTTAAAATCATACAAATTATCTAATAAAGAAAAAATTTTTTTAAAGAAATATAAACCTTGGGGTGTTATTTTGTTTTCAAGAAATATTAAAACAATTAAGCAAACTAAAACTCTTACAGATAATATAAAAAAAATTTTTAAAGATAAAAAATATCCAATATTAATTGATCAAGAAGGGGGTAGAATAAATAGACTAAATAAAATAATTAGTTTTGATAATTTAACTTCTGAATATTTTGGAAATTTGTTTGAAAAAGATTTAAATCAACTAAATATTTTTTATAAATTATTTGTAGATAAAACCTCTTATTTATTGAAGATGATTGGAGTAAATATTAATACAGTTCCCGTTTTAGATCTTAGAGTAAAAGGTGCTAGTAACATTATTGGTGATCGATCTTTCTCTAAAAACAAAAATATTGTATCAAAAATGGGTGATTATTGTATTGAATTATATCATGAAAACTCAGTAGGAACCGTTATAAAGCATATGCCTGGACATGGATTAGCTAAAGTAGACAGCCATAAATTCACTCCTGTTATTAAGAAGTCATTAAAATATCTTTCTAAAAATGACTTTTATACTTTTAAAAATAAAAAAAGTTATTTTGCTATGACTGCTCATATTATTTACGAAAAATTAGATAAATTAAATACTGCAACACATTCAAAAAAAATTATTAAACTCATAAGAAATAAGATTGGATTTAAAAATATTCTAATTTCTGATGATTTATCAATGAAAAGTCTTAAAGGAGATATTAAAATTAATACAATTAAATCTTTTAAAGCCGGTTGTAACATAGTCCTACATTGCAATGGTAATCTTAATGAAATGCAGATAGTTGCTAATAATTCCCCTTTAATTAACAACTTTGTAATAAAAAAAACATCACAATTTCGTAAAATTTTAAGTTAATATCTTCACATGTCTGAAACTGATTCTGTACTGTTTAAAGTAAATGTAAATAATTATAATGGACCTTTAGATGCTCTTTTAGATCTTGCTAAAGCACAAAAAGTTGATTTAGAACAAATTTCTATAACCAAATTAGCAGATCAGTTTCATGATTATATAACTAAAAAAAAAGATTTGAATTTGGAAGTTGCTTCAGAATATTTGTTGATGGCAACCTGGTTAGCATATCTTAAATCTAAATTATTATTACCAGGTACTCCAGAAGAGGAATTTAAAGTTCAAGAGGTTGCTGAAAAATTAAAACTCCAATTAAAAAAATTAGAGTTAATTCGTTTGCTTTCTGATCAAATGTTAAAAAGAAAAAGGCTTGGTAGAGAAATTCGATCAAGAGGAATGAAAGGAAATATAAGATCAATGTATAGTTCAGAATATAAATTAAGTTTATTTGAACTTTTGAAATCTTATTCAACAATTATTATGACTAAAGATTTTCAAAAAATGAATATCCCCAAGTTACCTGTTTTCACAACTGAAGATGGAATTAAAACAATAAAAGAATTTTTTGGTAAACTAATTGATTGGCAAAATTTAGATGATTTAATACCAAAAAACTTTAAATCTGGGAAAGGTTATAAAACAACTGGTAAAGCAGGAATTTTTTCTGGCTCTTTAGAACTAGTTAAAGAAGGTAATTTGAAAATTAAACAAGACGAATTATTTAAAGATATTTATATTAAAGAAAATTCATGAATAAAAAAAAAATATTAAAAAAAGATAATATCGTGAACTTTCCATCTAAATTATCATCTATTGAAAAAGAAATTGAAGCTATAATCTTTGCAGCAGCCGAACCATTAGATATTGAAACAATAGAAAGTAAACTTTCGAAAAAGGTAGATATAAATAAGTCATTAGAAAAATTAAAAACTGAATATTCTATGAGAGGAATTAATTTAGTTTGTATTTCAAAAAAATGGTCTTTTCGAACATCTCCTCATTTATCAAATTTGATGATTAAAGAAAAAATGGTTGAAAAAAAATTATCAAGAGCTGCTATAGAAACTTTGGCTATAATTGTTTATCATCAACCTGTAACTAGAGCTGAAATTGAGGAAATAAGAGGTGTTGCGTTTGGAACTAATACTATAGAAATTTTAATGGAACTCAACTGGGTTAAACCTGGTGGTCGTAAAGATTTACCCGGTAAACCAATTCAGTATGTCACTACTGAAGAATTTTTAAGCCATTTCAATTTACAAAAATTGTCAGATTTACCCACAGTTGATGAATTAGGAGCTGCTGGTTTGATAGATACTACTAGTGTAGATAATGAAATTTTTGGTACTGGGAAGTTTTATAAAGAGAAGCAAGAAGAAAAAAAAGAAGACATTTACTCAAATATCGATGAAATGTTGAGTGGCACTCTTGATGAAGAGGATAATAAATAAAAAGTCACTTTTAAAATTTTTATAAACAGGATATAAAGTTTTTATGAGTATAGGTATTTGGCAAATTGCTATCGTAGTTATTTTAGTAGTTTTACTATTTGGTAGAGGTAAGATCTCTAGTTTAATGGGTGATGTTGCTAAAGGAATAAAAAGTTTTAAAAAAGGTATGGCTTCAGATGTTTCAGATGAGTCAGAACCAAAAAATATTTCTGAAGATAATCAAGATTCAAATAATAAAGATAAAGACTAAGTCACATGCCTACTATTGGTTGGTTTGAGATTTTAATTGTAGTTGCAATAGCTATAGTTGTTTTAGGACCAAAAGATTTTCCTTTAATGTTAAAAAAAGTTGGATCATGGATAGGAACAACTAAAAGATATATTAATAATATTCAAAATGAAGTTTCTAATATTGATATAGAAGAAAATAATATTCAAAAAAAAGAAAATAAAGAAAATAAGAAAGATGCTTAAGGAAGACAAAGAGAGTGGGTTTATCAGTCATCTATCTGAACTAAGAAAAAGACTAATTCATAGTTTTATTTTTCTTATAATCTTTTTTGTCTTTTGTTATATATTTGCTGAACATCTTTATGGTTTTTTAGTTGAACCGTATGCTACTGCAGTAAAAGATGATGAAATTGATAGGAGGTTAATATTTACTGCTCTTCAAGAAACTTTTTTAACTTATTTAAAGGTTTCATTTTTTACTGCTTTCTTTATTACATTTCCGTTTATATTAATTCAAATTTGGAAATTTATCGCGCCTGGTTTATATAAACATGAAAAGGTAGCTATTTTACCTTACTTGATATTAACACCCATCTTATTTTTTTTAGGTGGTATGCTTGTCTATTATTTAATTATGCCTCTAGCTATAAAGTTTTTTTTATCTTTTGAGAGCAGTGGTATTTCAACAAATCTTCCAATACAATTAGAAGCAAAAGTTAATGAATATCTTTCATTAGTAATGAAATTGATATTTGCTTTTGGTATAAGCTTTCAATTACCAGTAGTTTTAAGTTTGTTAGCCAGAGTAGGGATAGTAGATTCAGAATTTTTGAAAACAAGAAGAAAATATGTTGTTGTAATGATTTTTGCTGCTGCAGCATTATTAACACCACCTGATCCTATTACTCAAATTGGATTAGCAATACCATTGTTAATTCTATATGAATTATCTATTTTTTCAGTAAAGTTTATTGAAAATAAAAAATTTAAAAACGATGTATAATTTTAAAGAAATACGTAAAGATTTTGATAATTTCAAAAAATTGTTAGAAAAGCGCAATGTTGATATTGATTTTGATCATCTTAAGCATTTAGATGAAAAAAATAGAAATCTTATTCAAAAAAAGGAAAGTTTTGAAAATGAAAAAAAAGCTATATCAAAGTCAAAAGATCAATCTTTATTTAAAAAATCAAAAGAGATTTCCAATCAAATAGAAATCATTTCTGAAGAGCAAAAAAAGATTAAAAACGAGCTTGATTTATTATTATCAAATATTCCAAATTTACCACATTCAGATGTTCCAATTGGTAAAGATGAAAATGATAATGTAGAAATATCAAAAAATGGTAAAATTCCAAAATTTGATTTTAAAATTAGATCACACTACGAATTAGGTGAAAATCTTAATATGCTTGATTTTGATTTAGCTACCAAAACAACTGGATCAAGATTTGTTTTTGTAAAAAATCAATTAGCTCTATTAGAAAGGGCACTATCTAATTTTATGTTAGATAAGCATATTTCTAAAAACGGATATCAAGAAATATCTCCACCATTAATTGCTTCAGAAAATACGATGTATGGAACTGGCCAATTACCAAAGTTTGAAAATGATCAATTTGAAATTAAATTTGATAAAGGATCTGATAGAAAGTTTTTGATTCCAACAGCTGAAGTCATTTTAACCAATATAGTAAAAGATAAAATTGTAGATTTAAAGGATCTTCCAATGAGATTTGTTGCTTCTACTCCTTGTTTCAGAAAGGAGGCAGGAAGTTACGGTAAAGATACTAAAGGCATGATCCGACAACATCAGTTTTATAAAGTTGAAATGGTCAGTATAGTTGAAAAAGATAAATGTCTTAATGAACTTGAACGCATGACTGATTGTGCTACGGGTATATTAGATGATCTTAATCTTCCATATAGAAAAATGATTTTATGCAGTGGAGATATGGGATTTAGTGCTGAAAAAACATATGATATTGAAGTTTGGATTCCGTCAGAAAATAGATATAGAGAAATTTCCTCTTGCTCATCTTGTTCTACTTTTCAAGCTGTAAGAATGAAAACAAGATATAAAAATCAAGCTAACGAAACCGTAAATGTTGGTACACTTAACGGAAGTGGTTTAGCTATTGGAAGAACTTTAATTGCTGTAATGGAAAATTATCAATTGAAGGATGGCAGCATTATTGTCCCTGAAAAATTGCGACCTTATATGAATAATTTACAAATAATTTCTTTGAATTAAAGTTGTTTTAGTTGAGTAGATGGTATAAATAATCATCTTTAATAAAGGAGTTTTATGGAAGGTTCAGGAATAGGTCAATTTATACCACTAATTTTAATTTTTGTTATTTTTTATTTTTTCTTAATTAGACCCCAACAAAAAAAGGTTAAAGAGCATAAGGCTATGGTTGAAGGTTTAAAAAAAGGAGATAAGGTTGTAACTTCAGGTGGCATTACAGGGACTATCACAAGAGTTGTTGATAATGATAAAGTTGAGGTAGAAATTGCCGACAATGTTACAGTTGAAGTTATAAGAGGCACAGGCATTCAAAGCCTTTTAAATACACTAGAAGTTAAAAAATAATCAAATTTTTTTGAGAAATGTTATATTTTTCTAAATTAAGAATTATATTTGTTTCTTTAATAACTTTATGCTGCATATTGATTGCATCAAATAATATATTAAATCCAGATCAAAGATTTTTCGGTAAAAAAATAAATCTTGGATTGGATTTACAGGGCGGATCATATTTATTATTGGAAATTGACAATACACCAGTAATTGATCAAAAACTTCAAAATACAACCACTTTAATAAGAACTTATTTTAAAGATAAGAATATAAGAATTGGTAATTTAAGTTTAGATAATCAGAAAATCAAATTTGAAGTTGATGAAAAATCTAAACAGTTAGTACTAGAAACTTTCAGTGATGAAAACAGTGAAATTAATCCTTATTATCCAAGATTTAAATCACATCAATTTGATGTAGAAGATTTAGGGAATTTTATTGAATTAAGTTTTTCAAGACAGGGATTGGTTAAATTAAAAACATCCTCTCAAGATCAAGCTTTAGAAATTGTAAGAAGAAGAATTGATGAAGTAGGCACTAATGAACCTAATATTCTGAAACGAGGAAATGATAGGGTACTTGTTGAACTTCCAGGATTAGATGATCCTATGAGAATCAAATCATTACTAGGAAAAACTGCAAATTTATCTTTTAGATTTGTATCTAATAATAATCAGGATTCCTTTGGTGTTGAATTATTAAAATATGAAAATGATATAGATGAAGATTATGTTAGTAAAAGAATAATTTTAAGTGGTGATAACTTATTAGATGCTCAACCTAGAATGAATAATCAAACTAACGAAACTGTAGTATCTTTCACATTAGATAGAGTTGGTGCAAAACGTTTTGGAAAAGCCACATCAACAGGTATAGGAAAGCAATTAGCTATTGTTTTAGATGGAAAAATTATAAGCGCGCCAATTATTCAAGATACTATTGCAAGTGGCAATGGTCAAATCAGTGGAGGTTTTACATTTCAATCAGCGACAGATCTTGCTCTTTTATTAAGATCTGGTGCGTTACCAGCTCCATTAAATATTATAGAGGAAAGAACTGTTGGACCTGATTTGGGGCAAGATTCTATAAATGCTGGAATGTTTGCCCTAATTATAGGTTTTTTATTGGTAATCGTATTTATGTTTGTGAAATACAAAATCTTTGGATTAATAACTAATATTACTCTTATTGTTAATCTAATATTACTATTGGGGATATTAACTTTATTTGAAGCAACACTTACTCTTCCAGGAATAGCAGGCATAATTTTAACTGTAGGTATGGCTGTAGATGCAAATGTATTAATATTTGAGAGAATTAAAGAAGAGTCTAAAAATGAAAAAAATAATATTATTGCTTTTGATAGTGGTTATTCAAAATCTAGGACAGCGATACTAGATGCAAATATAACTACTTTATTGGCAGCTATAATATTATTTTTTATGGGATCTGGTCCTATAAAAGGATTTTCAGTGACTTTAGGTGTAGGAATTTTTACTACCTTATTTTCTGTATATTTTATTGCTAGACTATTTACATCGCTTTACGTTTCTAAGAATAAAGATAAAGAAAGGCTAATATAATGATTAGATTTAATAGATTTTATAAGCAATTTAATATCATATCTACGTTATTAATAGTCTGTTCATTGATATTATTAATTTTTAAGGGTTTGAATTTTGGAATTGATTTCAAAGGAGGAACATTAATTGAGTTAAGATCAAGTGATAATAAAGTTAATGTTTCAAGTTTAAGAGATAATTTAAACCAAATGAATTTAGGAGATGTTTCAGTTAAGAAATTCGGTAGTGACCAGGATTATCTTATTAAATTCGAGAAAAAAGATAATAAAAATATGATTATCGAAAAGGTTAAATCAAATTTAGATAAATCATTTGGCAATAATATAGATTTTAGAAGAGTTGAAAATGTTGGGCCTAAGGTGAGTTCTGAATTGTTAAGATCTGGAATTATTGCGATTAGTATTTCTTTAGCAGCTATGTTAATTTATATTTGGATTAGATTTGAATGGCAATTTAGTCTAGGAGCTATTATGGCTTTATTCCATGATGTAATAGTAACTCTAGGTTTGTTTTCTCTTTTGAATTTAGAAATTAATTTATCAATTATTGCAGCAGTTTTGACAATAGTTGGTTACTCCATGAATGATACAGTTGTTATTTTTGATAGAGTTAGAGAAAATTTAAGAAAATATTCTGATATTAAAATATTCGATTTAACTAATATTTCAATTAATGAAACTTTATCAAGAACGTTAATTACTTCTATAACCACTTTGTTGGCATTGCTATCCATTTTCTTTTTTGGAGGAGAAGTATTAAAAGGATTTTCTTTAGCAATGATTTTTGGCGTAATATTTGGTACTTACTCCTCAATATATATAGCTAATACAGTATTAGTTAGATTAAATGTTTCTCAAAAAACAATATTAAAGGAAGATGAAAAAGTTTAATAAAGATTTTGTGCCATTACCATCGCTAAAAGCATTGGTAAAGAAAGTAAAGTATTTGTTCTAGAGAACAACATTGCAGTTTTAGCTGACTTAGCTTTTATATCGGGCTCACATTCAACTATTCCTAAAGCTCTTTTTTGGTTTGGCCAAATTACGAACCAAACATTAAAAGCCATTATAACACCAAGCCACATACCAATACCAATTGCTGTATGTTTTGGAATACCTGAACCAACACTTAAAGTCATTGCATCATGCAAATAACCGTTTAATAAAGCTAAAATTAATCCCGACAAAACTGTTAGTGCTGCTGCCCATCTAAAATAAAACAATGCAGCAGGAGCTATTACTTTACCTATTGCTGGTTTTTGTTCATCAGGAATTTTGCTCATATTTGGTATTTGAACAAAATTAAAATACCAAAGTAATCCTATCCACATTATTGCTACAAGTACATGAACATATCTAAACAACCAGCTCCAAAAAATTGTATCAAAAGCAAAACCATCATTTTGATAAAATAAACCAACAAATAAAAGGACAGCAATTATTAAAGAAACGTGAATTGTTTTAGATAAAGAAGATAGCAAGTTAATCATAATTTACTTGATTATATACTAATTTGTGATGAATTTTAATATTTTTTTTAATCATTATTTTAATAATGGTTTCAAAAATTGCCCAGTATAACTATCTGCGACTTTACATACATCCTCAGGTTTGCCTTCAGCTATAATATTTCCACCTTTTACTCCACCTTCAGGGCCCATATCTACAATATAATCTGCAGTTTTAATTACATCTAAATTGTGCTCTATTACAACAACAGTATTTCCAAGTTTTACAAAAGTATGTAAAATTTCTAATAATTTTTTTATATCATGCTGATGAAGACCTGTTGTGGGTTCATCTAAGATATACATTGTTCTACCAGTAGATCTTTTAGATAATTCTTTAGCTAGTTTTATTCTTTGCGCTTCACCACCAGAAAGTGTTGTAGCTTGCTGACCTATTTTAATATAACCTAACCCTACTTTTTTAAGAGTAAGAAGTTTTGTTTTTATATTTGTTATATTTTCGAAATATTCGCAACCTTCATCCACTGACATATCTAAAACATCAGCAATACTTTTACCTTTGAATTTTATTTCTAGGGTTTCTCTATTGTATCTTGTTCCTTTACATTCATCACATTGTATATAAACATCTGGTAAAAAATGCATTTCATAAGTAATTACACCATCCCCCTCACATGCCTCACACCTTCCACCTTTAACGTTAAATGAAAATCTCCCAGGTTTATAACCTCTGGCTTTAGACTCAGGTAAACTTGTAAACCAATCTCTTATAGGTCCAAAAGCACCTGTATATGTAGCGGGATTTGATCTTGGCGTTCTTCCAATTGGTGATTGATCTATATCAATAATTTTATCAATTAATTCAACACCTTTATAATTTTTAAATGCTTTAGGAGCTTTTCTTGCTTTATTGTTTAGAGTAAGATTTAAAGCATGATACAAGGTTTGTAAAATTAATGTAGACTTTCCACTTCCTGATACTCCGGTAACACATGTAAAACTTCCTGTGGGAATTTTAAGATTTACATTGTTAAGATTGTTCCCACTTGCGCCATTGATTTCAACAAATCGACCATTTTTTGCTAATCTACGAGTTATCGGAATTTCAATTTTTTTTTTATTTGATAGATATTGACCAGTGATACTAGTTTTATTCATTTTAATTTCATCGTAAGTTCCTTGTGCAGTTACTTCACCACCATTATTTCCAGCCTCAGGTCCTAAGTCAATTATATGGTCTGCATTTTCCATTGTTTCAGTATCATGCTCCACGACTATAACCGTATTTCCTAAATCTCTAAGTCGTTTTAGTGCGTTAATAAGTTTTACATTATCTTTTTGGTGTAATCCTATAGAAGGTTCATCAAGAACATAAAGAACTCCGGTCAAGCCTGATCCAATTTGTGAGGCAAGCCTTATTCTCTGTGCTTCACCTCCAGAAAGTGTTCCTGATTCTCTGGATAAAGTGAGATAGTCTAAGCCTACATTCAATAAAAAATTTAATCGTTCGTTTATTTCTTTTAGTACATGTTCAGCAATCTTAAACTGGCGTTTATCAAGTTTTTTTTCTAGATCTCTAAACCATTTTGAGGCATCTAAAATTGATTTTTTAGTTACTTCACTAATATTAAGATTATCAATTTTAATACATAAAGCTTCTTCTTTTAATCTATTCCCATTACAAGCTTCACAAAAAGTATCAGATTGATACTCTGCGATAGCTTCTCTTTTCCATTCACTATCTGATTCTAAAAATCTTCTTTCAAGATTATTAATCACACCTTCAAAAGATTTTTTATGTGAATATTTTTCATAACCATCATCATAGACAAACTTTATTTCCTCATCATTTGATCCAAATAAAATAATATCTTTAATTTTTTTTGGTAATTTTTTCCATTTTTCATCTAGAGAAAAACCATAATGTTTTGCCAATGAAGCAAGTGTTTGAGCATAATAAAGTGTCGTAGATTTTGACCAAGGCTCAATAGCACCATCAGCAATACTTTTTCTATCGTCAGGAATTACTAAATTTGGATCAACATTTAATTTCATGCCTATACCTTCACATTCTTCGCAGGCACCATACGGACTATTAAAGGAAAACAATCTTGGCTCTATTTCTTCAATTGTAAACCCACTTTCTGGACATGCAAATTTAGTGGAGTAAATCAACTTTTCCATTTTTCTAAATTTTTGAGGCAATGTCTCATCTTCATGTTCGACAAACACTAAACCGTTTGATAAATTTACAGATGTTTCTATACTTTCAGCCAATCTGTTACCAATTTTTGAATTTAAAACTATTCTATCAACAAGAACTGAAATATCATGTTTAAGTTTTTTGTCTAAATTTGGAGTTTTCTCAATATCATATAAAACATCATCAATTTTTATTTTTCTAAAGCCTCTTCTTTTGTAACTTAAAATATCTTTTTTATATTCACCCTTACGACCTCTAACAACAGGGGCATAGATATATAATGTTGATTTTTTTGGTAAATTTTTAATCATATCAACTATTTGAGTAATTGTTTGAGATGTAATTGGTTTTCCAGTAAATGGAGAATACGGAATTCCCGCTCTAGCATATAGAACTCTCATATAATCATAAATTTCAGTTACTGTTGCAACTGTAGACCTAGGATTTTTTGACGTGTTTTTTTGTTCTATAGCGATTGCTGGACTTAAACCTTCTATAAGATCTACGTTAGGTTTTTTCATTTTATCTAAAAACTGTCTTGCATATGCCGATAAACTTTCAACATATCTTCTTTGACCTTCTGCATATATTGTATCAAAAGCTAAGGACGATTTTCCTGAACCAGATAGGCCTGTTATTACCACAAATTGATCTTTAGGGATTTCGACAGAAACGTTCTTTAAATTGTGTTCTTTAGCGCCCTTAATAACTATCTTTTTAATCATATTTTTTGTTGCTTTGAATTAATAAAATTAATATTCAGAGGAATTATGGTATAAATCTAATTAATTTAATTAACAAATAATAAAATATTATGGCTGGAAGTTTAAATAAAGTATTATTAATTGGTCGTTTGGGCGCAGACCCTGAGATTAAACAGATGGTGAATGGAAAAAGTGTAGCGAGAATTAGTTTAGCTACAAGTCAATCATGGAAGGATAAAAACACTGGTGAGAAAAAAGAAAAAACAGAATGGCACCGTATAGTTGTATTTAACGAGGGCCTAGTAAACGTCATTCAACAATATCTAAAAAAAGGTGCTCAAATTTATGTTGAAGGTCAATTGTCAACAAGAAAGTGGAAAGATGAACAGTCTGGTCAAGATAAGTACTCTACTGAAATTGTTCTTCAAGGATACAATTCTAGCTTAACAATGCTTGGTGGAGGAAATACTAGTAGTGGAATTCAGAATGATAATAACCAATCATCATCCAGTATTTCAGAAGATACTTCACAAGTGTCTAATGATATGGACGATGAAATTCCATTTTAAATTCTATGGAAAAAAACGAAGTCTCAAAAGATAAAAATATAAAACTCATTTCGATGCATGATGAGATGAGCTCATCATACTTATCCTATGCAATGAGTGTTATAGTTAGTCGAGCACTTCCAGATGTTCGTGATGGTTTAAAACCTGTTCATAGAAGAATATTGTACGCAATGTATAAAGGGGGTTATGATTGGTCTAAACAGTTTAGAAAATCAGCAAGAATAGTTGGAGATGTAATTGGTAAATATCATCCTCATGGTGACCAATCTGTTTATGATGCGTTAGTTAGAATGGTTCAGGATTTTTCAATGAGTTTACCTTTAGTTGAAGGGCAAGGTAATTTTGGTTCAATAGACGGAGATCCAGCAGCTGCTATGAGATATACTGAAACAAGACTATCTAAAGTTTCTCAATTTTTAATTGATGATATAGAAAAAAATACAATTGAATTTAAAAGTAATTACGATGAAACTGAAAAAGAACCAACAGTATTGCCTGCCCAATATCCCAATTTATTAGTTAACGGAGCTGGTGGTATAGCGGTAGGGATGGCTACCAGTATTCCCCCACATAACTTAGGAGAAATTATTGATGGCACATTAGCTTTAATTGACAATAAAGATATTAAAATTAAAGATTTAATGAAACATATTCCAGGACCAGATTTTCCGACAGGTGGAGTAATTATTGGTAAAGATATTATTAAACAAGGTTATAACAAAGGTAGGGGTTCTTTTAAAATTAGAGGTGAAATTTCTAATGAAACTCAAAAAAACGGTAGAGATAGACTTGTAATAAATTCAATTCCTTATCAAGTAAACAAATCTGTTTTAAATGAGAGAATAGCTCAGTTAGTCAGAGAGAAAAAAATTGAAGGTATAAGAGATATTAGAGATGAGTCTAATAGAGAGGGAATAAGAGTATCCATAGATTTACGAAGTGGAGTTGAAGCTGAAACAGTAAAGAGACAACTCTATAAAAATACACAGATTGAAAGTTCATTTGGTTTTAACACATTAGCAATAGCTAATGGAAAACCAATGATGTGTAATTTAAAAGATTTTCTAGAAAATTTTTTAACTTTTAGAGAAGATGTTGTTATAAAAAAGACTAAGTTTGATTTATTAAAAGCCGAAGAACGAGCTCATATATTAATTGGCCTGTCTGTCTCAGTGGAAAATTTAGATAAAGTTATTAAGATTATTAGATCATCAAAAACACCCAATGATGCCAAAAAATCTATTTTAAATACAAAATGGAAAATAAATAAATCTTTAAAAATGATATCTTTAGTTGAAGGAAAAAAAATAAAGAATGTTTATAACTTGAGTGAACCACAAACTGAAGCAATTTTAGAATTAAGATTGCAAAAATTAACTGCTCTAGGAATTAATGAAATTGAAGTAGAAATTAAAAAACTTGCTGAATTGATATCTAAATATAAAAAAATTATTTCATCTAAAAAAGAATTGTTAAAGGTTATAAGTGAGGATCTTAAAAAAATTAAAGAAAGATTTGCTGTACCAAGAAGAACAAAGATAATTGATGCTGTTTTAAATTATGATATAGAAGAGACAATTCAAAAACAGTCTGTTTTAATTACAGTTACTCTTCAGGGTTACATTAAAAGAGGCTCATTAAATAACGTAAAAACACAAAAAAGAGGCGGTAAAGGTAAAACAGGCATTACCACAAGAAATGAAGACTCTGTGGTCCAAACACTTTCTGTAGATACACATACTTCAGTTTTATTCTTTTCTACTGAAGGATTAGTTTATAGAGTAAAAGCTTGGAAAATTCCTGAAGGTTCAGCTTCATCAAAAGGGAAATCCCTTTTTAATATTTTACCTTTAAAAAATCATCAATCTATTAGTTCTATTATGCCATTTCCAGAAAGTGATGAAAAATTAAAAGATTATCAAATTATTTTTGCTACAGCTAAAGGCAAGGTTAGAAAAAATAGTTTAGAAGATTTTGAGTCTATTAATACTTCTGGGAAAATAGCTATGAAACTTGATAATAATGACAAAATTGTCGGGGTTAAAATCTGTAAGGATGATCAAGACGTGATTTTAAGTACAAAATTAGGAAAATGTATAAGATTTGAATCAAAAAAACTTAGAATTTTTAAAGGAAGATCTTCAAAAGGAATAAAAGGTATAGAACTTTCTCAAAACGACGAAATTGTATCATTATCAATAATCAATAATGATAAATTTAAAAAGAATGGGAAAAAATCTAAAGATGAAAAATCTGAATTTAAAGCTGGGGAAAAATTTATTCTTTCAATAACTGAAAATGGTTTTGGTAAAAAAACATCACATTATGATTATCGAGTGACGAATAGAGGCGGTAAAGGTATAATAGGTATTGTAAATTCTCCCAGAAATGGGAATATTTCCTCATCATTTCCCGTTGTTGAAGGTGATGAAATTATGATATCTACAAATAAAGGAAGAGTAATTAGAGTAGCTGTTAAAGAAATTAGAACGGGCGGAAGAAATACTCAGGGAGTAAGAATTATAAAACTTTCCGGAGATGAAAAAGTAGTTTCAGCAATTAAAATAGAAGATAATTTAATTTAATGTCTAAAGTAGCAGTATATCCCGGCACATTTGATCCAATTACTTTTGGTCACATTGATGTAATAAAAAAATCTTTAAAATTATTTGAAAAAATAATCGTTGCAGTATCTGATGGAGAAAACAAAAATTATTTATTCAATATTGATGAAAGAATTGAAATAGTTAACAAGGCTCTTTTTTTAGATTTAAAATTAGATAAAAAAAAAATTAGAGTTATTTCTTTTACCTCTTTAACCACAGATATATGTAAAAAATATAAATCTAATATTATTCTACGTGGCTTAAGAGCAGTATCTGACTTTGAATATGAGTTTCAGCTAGCTGGAATGAATAGAAAATTAAATAAGAATATTGAGACAATTTTTCTAATGTCTGACGTTGAAAATCAGATTATATCTTCAAAGTTTGTAAAAGAAATAGTGAAATTAAATGGTGATATTAAAAAATTTACTACAAAAAGTACAATTAAGTCTTTAAAGGAAAAATATGAATAAAATTTTATTTTCAATAGTATTTTTTTTTTTACTAATAACCAATAAATCAATGTCAGAGGAGAATATAATGATTTTAAAATTAAAAGATGGTGATGTTAAGATAGAACTGTTTCCAGATGTTGCACCAAATCATGTTAAAAGAATTAAAGAATTAGCAGATTCTGGTAAATATGATAATGTCGTATTTCATAGAGTAATAGATGGATTTATGGCTCAAACAGGTGATGTTAAATTTGGAAATTCTAGTTCAAATGATTTTAATTTAAACAGAGCTGGTATGGGGGGATCTGATCTGCCAGATCTAAAACAAGAATTCAATAATTTACCACATGACAGAGGAACTTTATCAATGGCAAGATCATCAGATCCAAATAGTGCAAATAGTCAATTTTTTATATGTTTCAAACCAGCACCATTTTTAGATAAACAATATACTGTTTTTGGAAAAGTTATTGAAGGAATGGACTTTGTAGATAAAATTAAAAGAGGAGATGAAAATAATAATGGTTCTGTTTCTAATCCTGATAAGATTGTAAGCTTCAAATCTTTATAATTTTTTAAATGGCATTAAAAGAATTTACTTTTAATGTTTTGAAGAATGATAAGTTTGCAAGATGTGGAATAATTAAAACCCATAGAGGTAATATTCATACCCCAGCTTTCATGCCAGTAGGCACTCAGGCTACTGTTAAAGCTTGTACTGTAGATGATATAAAAAAAACAGGTTCAGAAATTATACTATCTAATACATACCATTTAATGATACGACCAGGTGTTGAAAGAATCTCAAGTGTGGGTGGATTACATCAATTTATGAATTGTGATCTACCTATTTTAACTGACTCTGGTGGTTTCCAAGTAATGTCATTATCAAAATTAAATAAAATTGATAAAGAAAAAGGCGCAATCTTTAATTCTCATGTAGATGGTAAAAAATTTTATTTAAGTCCTGAGGAAAGTATAAGAATTCAATTAGGATTAAATTCAGACATTTTAATGATAATGGATGAATGTCCAAAAAAAACTAATAATTATGATTTAATTGAAAAATCTATGAACCTTTCTTTATACTGGGCAAAAAGATCAAAAAAAGCATTTGGTAAAAATCCTCATAAGGCTTTATTTGGAATAATACAGGGAGGTTTATTTAGTGATTTAAGACAACAATCTTTAGAAGGTTTAATGAAAATCGGTTTTGATGGTTATGCTTTAGGTGGTTTGGCGGTAGGGGAGAGTCAAAAAGAAATGTTTGAAGTCTTAGATAATATAAAATCAAGTTTACCTCATGATAAGCCCCATTATTTGATGGGCGTAGGAACTCCATCAGATATTTTAGGTTCTGTAAAAAGAGGCATTGATATGTTTGATTGTGTTTTACCAACAAGATCTGGAAGAACTGGTCTAGCATTTACCTGGAAAGGAAGAGTAAATATTAAAAATAATAAATATCAAAATGACGATACTCCTCTTGATCCAAAGTGTAAAAATTTAAATTTAAATAAATATTCTAAAAATTATTTAAACCACTTATTTAATACCAATGAAATACTTGGTTCTATGCTTCTAACACTTCATAATATCAATTTTTATCAAGAATTAATGAGTGCTATTCGAATAAATATTAAGAATGGCACGTTTGACGAATTTCATGATAAATTCATTAATAAGTTGTAAAACTGAACTTTTTTTTTAAAATTCATAATTGAAATATTAAAATAATTCTATATATACAAATTTCATTCAGTTGAATAATGTGGGCCCTTAGCTCAGTTGGTAGAGCAATTCCCTTTTAAGGAATGGGTCGATGGTTCGAGTCCATCAGGGCTCACCACTAATTATTTAAAATTTGATTGGTGGATAGTCTAATATTATTTCGTTCGTCCACTTGTTAATATTTCTTATTCTGTTTTCTGCAGATGGGTGAGTGCTCATAAATTCTGGAGGAGCTTTCCCCTTATTAAGTTCTTTCATTCTTTCCCAGATTTTAACTGTTTCTCTGATATCATATCCTGAAAGAGAAGAAAAAATCATTCCTAAATAATCAGCTTCACTTTCTTGTTTTCTATTAAAGGGATTCATTAATCCAAGTTGAGATAACATGCCAACAGTATTCATTCCTGTAGTTCTATTTACTTGAGATAATTTACCTCCACTTGCTATGTCAACTATTTTTGTACTTATATTAAGTAAAGTGCCTCGACTAGCTCTTTCAATTGAGTGTTTGGCAACAGCATGTGCTATTTCATGACCCATTACGGCAGCGAGTCCGTCTGTATTTTTGGTAACATCAAGTATTCCTGTATATACAGCTATCTTTCCACCAGGCATACACCAGGCATTTCTTATTTTTTTATTATCAATTAATATATACTCCCAATCAAAATTTACTGTTGGATCTTCTAGCTGCTCCCTATTAAAATATTCTGTAATTGAATTTTCAATTTTTTTACCAATTTCTTTAATTTCATTTAATTTTTTTACATCTTTGCTAAGTTTTTCCCTTTGTTTAACTTTCTCATATATTTGAGCTGCCTGAGCATTTAATTTAGCCTCTGGGATGATTTTGAGTTGTCGTCTCTCAGTTATCGGGGCTGTTGAACAAGAATTTAAAAGAATCCCACAGCAACTACAACCAGCATATGTTAAGAATTTTCTTCTATCCATTTTTTATAACATTGATAATATAATAATTAATTATGAATCTAAATAATAAAATTTTATTAATACTTTTCATAATTGCAATTAGTTTTGTTATATATTCAAGTTTTAATTAGATGGTGAAGAAAACAAAAAAAAAATCACTGGCATTAATTCTTAGGAATTATTTTATTACTGGTGTTGTTGTTTTAATACCTATTGGTTTCACTCTATATTTAAGTAAAATTTTAATAGGACTTTCCTCTAAAATCCTACCACAAAATATCAATCCAAATAGTTATTTACCTTATTCTATTCCTGGAGTTGAAATTATTATATCAGTTATATTCATTACTTTTGTGGGTGGTCTTTCTTTGTCTTTTTTTGGTAAAAAGATACTTAAAGTTATTGATGATTTATTTAAAAGAATTCCATTGTTAAGAACAATCTACTCAGCCATTTCACAAATGACTGAAACCTTTTCAAATAAGGATAGTGGTAAAAAAAGTGTTGTCTTAATAGAATATCCTAGAAAAGGTGTTTGGGCTGTAGGTTTTGCAACAAAAGAAAATACAGGAGAAATGGCAAATAAAACTAATAAAAAACTTATAAATGTTTTTGTGCCGACTACACCAAACCCTACGAGCGGTTTTTTATTAATGTTTCCAATTGATGAAGTTATTTATCTAAATATGTCTTTTGAAGAGGCATCTAAATTTATTGTATCTGCTGGAACTTCAACAGGGAAGAGTTAAACTATATCATTTATTACATCCGCTTTATCATAAAGTTTCATTAAGACTTTATATTTACTTATATCTTCATTATTTTTTTCAATTTTTTTAATTTCTTTTTCAGCAAGTTCAAATAAATCATTATTTTGAAGAGGATCAGCTAATCTAAAAATTTTAATACCACTTTGTTTAAACCCGAGAATATCACCAAAACCTCTTAATTTAAGATCATCTTCTGAGATCTTGAAACCGTCAGTAGATCTTTTTAATATATTTAATCTTTTTTTAGCATTTTCAGTTAGAGATGATTTGAACATTAAAATGCAGGTTGATTGTTTTAAACCTCTTCCGACTCTTCCCCTTAATTGATGTAATTGAGAAAGTCCAAATTTATTTGCATTTTCAATTACTATTACGTTCGCGTTTGGAAAATCTATACCAACTTCTATAATAGTAGTGGATACTAATATATTATATTCTTTATTTAAAAACTTATTTAGTATTTTTTCTTTTTCATAAACTTCTGTTTTACCATGAAGTAAAGCTACTTGATTAGGAAATTTTTTGTTTAGAAATTCAAATTTTTTAATAGCAGATACATGATCTAATTTATTTGACTCATCAATCAAAGGACATACCCAAAAAATTTGGTTTCCATTATCTATTTCTTTTTTTACAAATTTTAGGATTTCATCGATTTTACTTTCTAACTTAGTGTAAGTTTTAACATCTTTTCTAGATTTTGGTTTTTCTCTTATAATTGATAAATCCATATCACCATAAATAGTCATAGTTAATGTTCTTGGAATAGGAGTAGCTGACATTAGCAAAACATCACAGTTATCACCTCCTTTATCTGATAGTTTTTTTCTTTGATTAACACCAAATTTGTGCTGTTCGTCGATTATTATTAGTCCCAATTTTTTAAACACAATTTTTTTTTGAAATATAGCGTGTGTACTAAAAATTATATCAATTTTTTTTTCAGCTAATTTATTAATTATGTCTTTTTTATTTTTATTTTCAGATTTACTTGAGAGAATTTCAATATTAGTTTCTTTGTCAAAGATTTTTTTAGCTAGATGAAAATGTTGTTTTGCAAGTATTTCTGTAGGCGCCATTACTGCAACTTGAAAACCTGATTTAATTACATTTAATGCTGCACATAAAGCAACTATTGTTTTGCCACTACCAACATCACCTTGTAAAAGTCTAAACATTTTCTGATTAGAGATTAAATCTTGATTAATTTCAGTTAGAGATTTTTTTTGATCATTGGTTAATTTAAAGTTTAGCTTAGAAAAAATTTGATTTTGAACTTTAAAATCAAAAATTTTTCTTTGTTTTTTAATCTTTTTTATTTTTTTTCTTATTTCAGAATGTACTAAAAAAGATGCAAATATTTCATCATACGCAAGTCTTTTATAGAAGTTAGATCTATATTTTCCAATATTTTCTGGTTTATGTAATTCAATAATTGAATTGTTCCATGAAATACCATTAAATTTTTTTAGAACTTCTTGATTATGCCATTCTTCAAAATTTGGAATATTTTTTAAAATTTGAATTATTATTTTATTATAAAATTTTTCTGAAATACCTTCCGTTAAAGAGTATTTATTATGTTTATCTTTAATAATAGATGCATCTTCAGAGATATATTTAGGATTAGTTATTTGATATTTGTTTTTAAAATAACTTACTTTACCACTTATTGTTACCTCTTTATTCAAAGGTAGTACTTTTTTAATATAACCTTCATAACTATTAAAAAATATACAATCTAACTCACCAGTTTTATCTTTACAATAAACTCTATTAGGTAAATTTCTTATTCTTGGAAAATTATATTTGTAAGGAACTAAAGTAACAGTTTGAATATCACCAATTTTAAGATTTATGATTTCTGTAGATTTACTCCTGTCCGTATAAGATTTTGGTAATCTCCATAATAAATCAAAAATATTATTAATTTTTTTCTTTTTAAGAAGATTTGATGTTTTAAGTCCTACTCCTTTAAGATTTTTAAGATCAGATAATAAATATTTATATGTATTATTAGTCATTTAATATTATTATAAATGATTAATGAGTAACGATATAGATAATTTAAGAAAAAGATTAATTTATAGATCTCAATATCGTGGAACAAGAGAAATGGATAAGTTGATTGGATCATTCGTAAAGATGCATATTTATGAATTAAATGAAAATCAACTTAATGAATTAGAAAACTTTTTAAATATTGATGATGATACATTATATAAATTTTATAATAATCAAATAGCTCAAATAGACTCACCAAATCAAGAAATTCTAAGATTATTTAAAAAATTTAATTACAATAAATAATGGCGGAGAGACTGGGATTCGAACCCAGGAAAGAGTTGCCCCTTTGCCGGTTTTCAAGACCGGTGCTTTCAACCGCTCAGCCATCTCTCCTGTAGAAGCTTTTATAATTAAAAATATTTAATTCAACTATAAAATAGTCTATTTAAACTTTGTATAAATTAATAACTTAAATAAACTATGAACGATCAATTTAATAAGGGACTTATACTTACTTCTCTAGGATCTTTTTGGTGGGGATTTATTGGTGTTATATATTTCGAATATGTTTCTTTTATAGGACATGTAGAATTAGTTGTTCACAGGTGTGTTTGGACTGCAGTGATGTTAATTTTAACAACTACCTTTTTTTCAAAATGGAAAATTTTTTTTGAAATCATTTTAATTAAAAAAAATTTAATAGCTTTATTTATTTCTGGTTTATTGATCTTTATTAACTGGGCAATATGGATTTATGCTGTAGCCACAGAAAGAATTATAGATGCAAGCTTTGGATATTTTATTATGCCAATCATTAGTGTAATGCTTGGTTATATTTTTTTTAATGAAAAGTTGAATAAAAAAAGAATCTTTTCAATTTTTTTGGTTACTTTTTCAATTCTTATTTTAATTCTTTTTAATTTAAAAAGCTTGCCTTGGGTTGGTTTAATAGTAGCTTTTAGTTGGGCCTTTTATAATTTAGTAAGAAAAAAAATAAATATAGACACTGATGTAGGATTATTAATTGAAAGTTTATATATCTTACCTTTTATATTGGTGATTTTCTATTTAATAACAATAAAGGGATTTAATGACTTTAGTTTATCTAACCCAGGCTTAAGCCTTTTATTAATTCTAGCAGGTCCTATGACGGTGATTCCTTTATTTTTATATGTTAGGGGAGTTGAGTTAATTGGATTGGGCCCCACAGGAATGATTTTTTACATTACTCCAACATTACAGTTTATTTTGGGTTATTTTTATTACAACGAAGAGTTTTCTTTATTAAAATTTGTAAGTTTTATTATCATTTGGATTGCTGTAATTATATATCTTAAAGATTTATATGAAACTAATTAAATTAATATCATTAATTATTCTTTTGAACATTGCAAATGCTTTAGCTGATAATTCGAATGAATTTAATTTATGGAAATCAAATTTTAAAAAAGTTGCATTAAACAATAACATTTCTGAACATACTTTTGATAAAGCTATGGCAAAAGTAAAATTTTTACCTAAAGTTATTGAGTACGATCGATTTCAACCTGAATTTTATGAGGATACTAAAACTTATATTGAAAAAAGAACTTCAAACAAGAAATTAGAAAAAGGTGTTGATTTTTATAATAAAAATAATGATTTAATTGATAATGTTGAAATAAATTTTGATATTGAAAAAGAATTACTTTTAGCCTTAATGGGAATAGAAACTAATTTTGGAACATATGTTGGTAAAATGGATATCCTTTCTTCTTTAGCTACCTTGAGTTTTGACAAGAGAAGATCAGAATTTTTCACAAGTGAACTAATTACATTATTAAAGTTAATAGATAGTAATCAAATTGATTATAAAACTTTATATGGTTCTTGGGCAGGTGCATTTGGTTTTTTTCAGTTTATGCCAAGCACAATTACTAATTATGCAATAGATTATAATAAAGATGATTATATAGATTTAAAAAATAATGAAGATGCATACCCTTCAGCTGCCAACTATTTAAGTAAAATTGGCTGGAAAAAAAATCAGCCTTGCTTTTATAAGATTGAATTAAATCAAAAGATTCCAAATAAATATCTTAATATTTCTGCAAAAAAAATTCATAGTAAAAAAAAGCTCAAATCATTTAAAAAATATATTAAAAATTATAATGATCTAAAATTTTTGGATGAAAACTTATATATAGCTATAGTTACACCTGATAAAGATATTATTCCTAATGCTGATACATTAAATCCTGCATATATTATTTTCAATAATTATGAGATAATTTTAAAATGGAATAGATCACTCAGATTTGCTTTAGCAGTATGTACTTTAAAAGAAAAATTTGAAAATGAAATTTAAAAATATTTTAATATTATTTTTTTTTGTATTTCTATTTGGATGTGAGACTTATAATCCAAAAAAATCTAACAAGTTAAATTTTAAACAAGATAAAAAATATAAAAATATTGGTTTTACTTTAATTTATGAGCAGGACATGGATATTAAAAAACTAGATGGTAGATCTTTACAAATTTTTCATAAAAATCTTAAAAAAAAATCTGTTGTAAAAATTACAAATCCTGAAAATGGGAAATCTTTAATAGCTGAAGTAAAATCTAATAGAGTAAAATTTTCTAATTTTTATAATTCAATTATTCCTATTAGAATTGCAGAGGCATTGGAACTTAATAAAAATGAACCTTATATAGAAATAATTTTAGTTTCAAAAAACTCAACTTTTATAGCTAAAAAGGCTAAAACCTTTGAAGAAGAAATGGAAGTAGCTGAAAAAGTTCCTGTTGAGGGTATTAAAATCAGTAATCTGGGTAAAAAGATTAGCAATAAACAAAAATTATTAAATAAAAAATTTTCTTATTCCATAAAAGTTGCTGATTTTTATTATAAAAAAACAGCTAAATTAATGATAGATAGAATTAAGTCTGAAACTTCTATAAAAGATATAAGAATTATAAAGTTATCAAAAAATAATTACAGGGTACTATTAGGTCCCTATAATGATATAAATTCTTTAAAAGAATCTTTTGATAAAATGGATTCACTTTATTTTGAAAACCTTGAAATATTAAAAAATGTTTAAAAAGATATTATTTTTTTTATTAATAAATTTGACTTTTACTCTTAAATCTTTTGCCAATATAGAGATTAAGGCTAGAACAGCAATTTTACAGGATTTTTATTCTGGTGAAATTCTTTATGAAAAAGAACCTGATAGATCTATCTACCCTGCATCTATGACTAAAATAATGACATCGATTATAGCCTTTGATTTAATAAAATCCGGAGATTTGAGTCTTGATGATAAATTTATTGTTTCTGAGAGAGCTTGGCGATTATCAACTTCAGGTTATTCATCAATGTTTATCATGGTAGGAGATGAAGTTTCTGTAGAAAATTTATTGCTGGGTATAATTACTGCTTCAGGTAACGATGCTTGTATAGCTTTAGCTGAAGGTATAGCAGGCACCGAAGAGGAATTTGCAATCTTGATGACAGCTAAAGCTAAAGAACTTGACATGAATAATACAAATTTTACTAATTCGTCGGGCATAAATGATCCAGACAATTATTCCACTGTTAGTGATATTTTAAAAATGTCTCATTATTTGATTAAAGAACATCCAGAATTTTATAAATGGTTTGCTATTAAAGAGTTCACATGGGATAGAACAGGTGGAGACCCAATTACTCAAGGAAATAGAAATCCTCTACTTTATAAAAATATAGGTGCCGATGGTATTAAAACTGGATACTTGGCCGTAGAGAAATATTCTTTAGCATCATCTCTGGAAAGAAATGGTAGAAGACTAATAGCAGTTGGAAGTGGTTTTGAGACTAAAAGATCACGATCTCGTGAAAGTTCAAAACTTTTAACCTATGGATTAACTAATTTTGATTTAGTTGAAATCAATAAATCCAAAAAGCCAATTGATAAAATCGATGTTTGGTTAGGAAAAGATAAACAAGTAAATGTTTATGTAAATAAAGATGTTTATAAAACAATTAAGAAAGCGAAAAAAAAATTACTTAAAGTTGCTTTAAAGTATGAAGGACCGGTAGAAGCTCCAATAAAAAAAAATGATATTTTAGGAAAACTTCATGTTGTTTACGATGAAGAATTAATCGGAGAATATGATTTACTAGCAGCCAACGATGTTGATAAAGTTAATATCTTTACTAGATTAATAAAGTCATTGAATTATTTAATCTGGGGCGATGTCTAAAAAACCTGTAATAGTTTTCGAAGGAATAGAGGGTAGTGGCAAGACTCACCACATTTTAAATGTTTCTAAATATTTAAATAAAAAAAAGATCAAATATATCAAAATTCGTGAGCCAGGAGGTAGTTTAAATTCTGAAAAGATTAGAAGGTTAATTTTGAATAATAAATCTAGTTTCAATAGAAATACTGATTTATTACTATACTTAGCTGCAAGAAGTGAAAACTACAATATTCTTAAGAAATATTATAAAAAAAAAGTCATTCTAATTGATAGATTTACTGACTCAACTATTGCTTATCAACATTATGGTCTAGGTGTTAACTTAAAACTGATTAATTTTATTAACAAACATATAACAAAAGATTTTAAAGTAAATTTCACTTTTTTAAATATAGTTAATAAAAATAATATGATTAAAAGACTTAAACTAAGAAAAAAGCTTAATAGATATGATAAATTTGATAATAAATTTTATACAAAGGTTCAAAAAGGATTTTTGAAATTAGCAAAAAAAAATTCTAATAAATATCAAATTATAAATTCAAATTTAGATATTAATGAAAATGAAGAAAAAATTATCCAATCAATTAATAAATTGATATGATTAATCTAGAGCCCAATAATCAAACTAAGCTTTTTGGTTTTAATACAAAAATTTCTGAATTATTTAAATTATATGATACTGGAAAATATCCAAATAAAATTATTTTAACTGGAAAAAAAGGTTCTGGAAAATCAACCCTAGCTTATCATTTTATAAATTATGTTTTATCTAAAGATGAGAACTTTAAATATGATACAGATAATTTTGAAATAAATCCAAATAGTCATACTTTTAAAACTATAATAAATAAATCAAATCCTAATTTTAGATTAATTGACGTGAATCCAGATAAAAAATCAATAGAAATTGAACAAATAAGAGAGTTAATATCAAATCTTAATAAATCATCATTTAATTTGAAACCAAGATTTGTACTTATTGATAATATTGAATTTTTAAATAAAAATTCTGTTAATGCAATGCTTAAAATTTTAGAGGAACCAAATCAAAATATTAATTTCATTTTAATAAACAGTAATAAGAAAATTTTACCTACGATTTTATCAAGATGTATAAACTTTAATATTTTTTTAACAAACAAAGAAAGTTTAGAAATTGCCAACAATTTATTAAATGGAAAGTTAGATGATACTATAAATAAAGATTTAATTAATTATTATTTTACTCCAGGAAATATATTTAATTTAGTTAAATTTGCAGAATTATATGAATATGATTTATTTAATTACGATTTAAAAAGATTTCTTAAAATTATAATCAAAAAAAATCATTATAAAAAAGACACATTAATAAGACATATTATATTTGATTTAATGGAATTTTATTTTAGAAAAATAAATTCTTCTTTCTCACTAAGAATAAACCAAAAATACACTTATTTTTTAAAAAAAATATCAGATACAAAAAATTATAATTTAGATGAGGAGTCACTTTTTATGGAGTTTGATGAAGAAATTTTAAATGGATAAAAATTTTTATATTACTACACCTATATATTATCCCTCTGCAAAGCCTCATATGGGTCATGCATACTCGAGTATTATTGCTGATTTTTTTGCTCGTTTTAAAAGAATTGATGGGTTTAATGTGAGTTTTTTAACCGGAACAGATGAACATGGTTTAAAAATACAGAGAGCTGCTGAAAAAAAATCTATTAATACTTTAAAATTTTGTGATGAAATTAGTGAAACTTTTAGAAATCTCTCAAAAACTTTAAATCTAACCAACACTGATTTTATTAGAACTACTGAAAAAAGGCACAAGGATTCTGTTCAGAATTTATGGAAAGAATTGGAAAAAAATAATGATATCTATCTTTCTAAATATTCTGGATGGTACTCAGTTTCAGATGAAGCTTTTTATGCTGACGATGAAGTAGAAGATTTTGAAGGTAAAAAACAAGCTATATCTTCAAAATCACAAGTTGAATGGATGGATGAGGAGTCTTATTTTTTTAGATTATCGAAGTGGCAAAATCATTTATTGGATCATTATAACAAAAATCCAGAATTTATCTCTCCTCCTTCAAGAAAAAATGAAGTGATAAGTTTTGTTAAAAGTGGTTTAAAAGATCTTTCTGTTAGTAGAAAAAGTTTTTCATGGGGTATAAAAGTACCCAATAATAATGATCATATAATTTATGTGTGGCTTGATGCATTAACAAATTATATTAGTGCTTTAAATTATCCTAATACTGAAAATGAAATTTATAAGCAGTTTTGGCCAGCTGATATTCATTTAATTGGTAAAGATATTTTGAGATTTCACGCTGTTTATTGGCCGGCTTTTTTGTTAGCAGCTAAAATACCATTGCCTAAAAGAGTATATGGTCATGGATGGATACTTTCTGGTGAAGAAAAAATGTCGAAGTCAAAAGGTAATATTTTAGATCCAATTAAAATTATTGAAAAATATGGTTTGGACCCTTTAAGATATTATTTAATAAAAGAGGTTTCTTTTGGTAATGATGGAAATATCTCTCAAGAAAGATTAGAAGATTGTATTAATAGTGATTTAGCAAATAATTTTGGAAATTTATGCCAAAGGGTGACTGCATTTGCCATTAAAAACTGTTTGGGAAAAGTACCTGATAAGATTAAATTTGAAGACGAAGATTTAAAGATTTTAGATAAATTTAAGGATAATTTAAATTTAATTAGACAAAAGATTGACAATCAAGATATAAATTTTTATATAGATTTTATTGTTAATTCTTTATTTGAAACGAACAAATATTTTAATGATCAAGAGCCCTGGAAAAAAAAAGAAGAAACTATAAGACTTAACACTATTGTGTATACAACTTTAGAAATTGTCAGAAAAATAAGTTATATGCTATATCCAATTATTCCTCAATCAAGTTTAAATGCTTTAAAAATTTTTGATATTAAAGAAGATGAAATTAAATTTTCTTCTTTAGAAGATCATTACTATCTTAAAGGAAAAAGTATGATAAATAAAATTGATATTCTTTTTAAAAAAATTGAGAAAGAAAATGATTGATTCACATTGCCATTTAGATCATGAACCTTTGTTAAGTGATTTAACAAATGTAATAAAACGATCAAAAGAAGCAGGTATAAAAAAACTTTTAACTATTTCTACATCGCTTGAAAGCTTCAATAAGATTAAAGATATAATCAATCGAGATGAAATGATTTTTGGAACTATAGGGATTCATCCTCATGAAGCTAATGATAAATCTATTGGCTCAGAAGAAATTGTAAATAATTTTAATCATAACCCTAAAATTATAGGAATTGGAGAAACTGGTTTAGACTTTTATTACAATAACAGCGATAGAAACAAACAAATTAAAAGTTTTAACGAGCATATTAAAGCTGCAATAGTGACTAATGCACCTCTAATTGTACATTCTAGAAATGCTGAAGATGATACTTTCAAAGTTTTAAATGAGTATAAAAATGAAAATCTCAAAATATTGATGCATTGTTTTACTGGATCGAAAAAATTTGCAGAAAAGCTTCTTACTTTAAATGCTTTTTTTTCTGCTAGTGGTATAATAACTTTTAAAAATTCCCTTGAACTTCAAGAAACATTTAAATTTCTTCCTTTAGACAAAATACTTATTGAAACAGACAGCCCTTTTTTAGCTCCTGTTCCTAATCGAGGAAAAAAAAATGAGCCATCTTTTATAAGTTACACAGCTCTAAAATTAGCAGAGATTAAAAATATAAATAAATCAGAAATTGTTAAATTAACTACAGATAATTTTAACAAACTTTTTAGCTAATTCATTTTATGAAATTTATAATTTTGGGATGTGGAAGTTCAATGGGTGTACCAAGACCTGACGGTTTTTTTGGAAATTGTGATCCAAAAAATAAAAAAAATTATAGGACAAGATGTTCGGCATTACTTAAGACCTCAGAAGAAAATATATTAATAGATACATCTCCAGATTTAAGACAACAATTATTGCGCCATAAAATCAATAAAATTAACAAAGTTTTATACTCACATATGCATGGCGACCAAACACATGGGATTAATGATCTAAGATCTTTTTATATTAATAGTAAGAAGCAAATAAATGTTTTTGCTGATCAATTTACCTCAAGATATCTAAAAAAAACTTTTTCTTATATTTTTAAAAGTTATTCTAATGAGTATCCAGCTACTTTAAAATTAAATAATTTAAAAAAAAACTTTTTTGTTAACAACAATAATAAAAAAATTAAAATAAAAACAATAAAAGTTGAACATGGTAATGTAAAATCTAATTGTTTTATAATTGATAAAAAACTTGCTTACATAAGTGATGTAAGTAAAATTTACAAAAAAGATTTTATATTTTTTAAGAATCTAAAATATTTAGTAATTGATTGTTTGTGGTACAATTATCATCCATCTCATTTTAATTTAGAGACTTCTTTATTGATTATTAAAAAATTTAGCCCAAAAAAAGCTATTTTAACAAATTTATCCCCTGTTTTAGATTATAAAAAACTCAAAAAAGTTTTACCAAAAAACGTTATTCCTGCACATGATGGGCTTTTAATAGAATTATAAAATATCTTCTATCTTGTTAAGTAATTTTTTTGACATGGGTTTAGTAAATGATGAAAATGTTTCTTCAACTTTTCCGTCTTTATTAATAAGAATTTTATAAAAATTCCATTTAGGTATAGCTGATTTCCCATAATTATCTTTAGCCCATTTAAATAAATCATGAGCCTTATCGCCTTTAACTTCGGTAATAGTTGTTAGAGGAAAATTTATATTAAAATTTACTTCGCAAAAATCTTTAACTTCTGAATTATTTTTTTTTTCTTGATTAAACGAATTAGATGGAACCCCTAAAATAATTAAACCTTTAGATTTATAATTATCCCATAATTCTTGTAATTCTTCATACTGGCTCGTAAAACCACAATAACTTGCTGTATTAACAATTAATACAACTTTATTTTTATATTTACTAAAATTAATAATTTCTCCATTAATACTTTCAATTTTAAAGTCATAAAAAATCTTATCATAGTTCGCTATTGCTGCACTTTTAAAAAAAAACATAAAAATAGTTAACCCAGTTAAAAATAACTTTTTCATTTATTAAAATTATTTATTAGGTGTAAGTAATATTAAAAAATACCCAAATAAAGTGGATAATAATGACCCAGTTAATACACCTATTTTGACACCATCCATATATTGTAAATTATCTACAAACGCTAAATTTCCTACAAATAAACTCATTGTAAATCCTATTCCAGTTAATACACCTACGCCATAAAAATTAAACCAATTAGAGTTATTGGGCATTTGTGCAATTTTTGTTTTTATAGAAACATACGAAAATAAGAATACACCTAACTGTTTACCTACAAATAATCCTAATACAATTCCCAATGGTACTTTGTCTAACAATGATGCAAGTGATAATCCCTCTAAAGATACACCTGCATTAGCAAATGCAAATAAAGGCATTATGCCAAATGCTACATAGGGACTAATGGCATGCTCAACTTTAATTAATAATGAAAAATCTTTTTCTTTTTTTCTATGAGGTATTGTCATTGCTAATAAAACTCCAGCAATCGTTGCATGAATCCCTGAATTATGTGTAAAATCCCAAAGAAAAATTCCTATAACTAAATAAGGTAAGAATTTTTTTATATTAAATTTATTAATGACTAGTAAAATTATAAATGCCAATAGCATAAGGCTTAAATATTTAATACTTAAATCTCCGGAATAGAATAGGGCAATTATCACTATTGCTCCAAGATCGTCAATAATTGCAAGTGCTGTTAAAAAAACTTTCAAAGAAAGTGGTACTCTTTTTCCTAGCAATGATAGAACACCTAATGAAAATGCGATATCGGTAGCTGATGGTATTGCCCATCCATTTAAAGTTTCACTGTCACCAAGATTTATGAAAATATAAAATAATGCAGGAACTAACATTCCTCCAACAGCAGCAATTATTGGAAGTAATGCTTGCTTAATATTTGAAAGTTCACCCTGTAAAAATTCTCTTTTAATTTCTAAGGTTACAAAAAAAAAGAATATTGCCATTAGGGCATCATTAATCCAATGAATAACAGATAATTTTAATCCAAAGTTGTTAATTCCTATAAATAAATATTTATTTAAAGTTGAAAAATATAAATTCGATAAGTCTGAATTGCTAATTATTAAAGCTACAATGGCTGCGAATAGTAAAACTAAACCACTAGCTGCTTCTAGTTTAAAAAACCATTTAAAAGGCTTGGATAAATAATAAATCATAAAAAACTAAGATAAATCTATAATAAATAGTTTTATATCTTTCAATGTTTCAAATAGGTTAAATAGAACTATTTCTAACCCAGGAAATATATCAATTAGAGGTTTTTTAAAGGTATCAATTAATATAATCGCAGCTACCATTGAAATAATAAAAACAATTAAATAAGAAAAAAATTTACTGATAAAATTATTTTCTGTTTTTTTTCTTTTTATATTTTTTTCTTTAATTTTGGTTTTTTCAAAATTTTGATTTAATGAAGGTTCATCTTCTTTAGTAAAGTTATCTTTGTTGTCTAGAATATTCTCTTTTAGTGTAAGAGGTTCTGGGATTTTTTTTTCAATTTTATAAAACCAAACATGGCCACATGATCCACATTCTAAATCACGTCCTTCTTTGGGAATTAAAGCAGCATCTATTTCGAATTTTTTTTTGTCACATGGACAAGTAATAATCATACTTTCTTTTATATCAGATTTTCATAAAAAAACTTGATTTTTACTAATCTTTACTCTTTGAAATAATTAAAATGTACTGTAATAGTACTCGGATCGGAGTGTAGCGCAGCCTGGTAGCGCATCTGGTTTGGGACCAGAGGGTCGCAGGTTCAAATCCTGCCACTCCGACCATTTTTATGAAAAAAGCAAAGATTTACATACCTAATAAAAGTCCAATGCAGTCAGGCTTGGGCAAAACAGAAAAATGGATTTTAGAATATGAAACAAAAGATCCTTCAATAAATCCTTTAATGGGATGGGAAAGTTCTAGTGACACTTATAGTGAATTAAAATTGGAATTTTCATCAAAAGAATTGGCAATTAATTATGCAAAAAAGAAAAAAATTGATTTTGAATTAGTTGAACCGAAACGAAGAAAAATTGTTAAAAAATCATACGCCGATAATTTTTTAAATTAATAAATGTTTAAATTTTTTACTCAAAAAAAATGGTTTTTATGGAGTATTTTTGGCTCTGTTTTTATTTTAGTTTCAACTTGGTATCAGGTTCAACTTGATGTTAGAATAAATGAGTGGTTTGGAGAATTTTATGACACACTTCAAAAAGCTTTAACAACACCAAACTCTGTCACTGAAGCAGAATTTATTGGTTATTTATTTACTTTTGCAAAAATAGCAGCTTTGTGGATTCTTATAGCTGTGTTTACTGGTTTTTTTACAAGTCATTGGGTCTTTAGATGGAGAACATCAATGGCTGATTATTACCACGAACAATGGTTAAATGCACGTTTAACAGAAGGTGCTTCTCAAAGAGTTCAGGAAGACACTTTAAAGTTTGCAAGAATTATGGAAGGTCTGGGAACCGGACTGTTAGACAGCATAATGACCTTAATAGCTTTTACACCTATATTGTGGGGACTATCTAAACAAATTGATATTTTACCTTGGATAGGTGAAGTAGAGCATGCCTTAGTTTGGGTAGCTATTATCTCTGCATTAGGTGGAACTTTATTGTTAGCCGCTGTTGGAATAAAATTGCCGGGAATAGAATATGACATACAAAAAGAAGAAGCGGGCTATAGGAAAGAACTTGTGCTTGGAGAGGATGATCCAATTAGAGCTGCTCCTCCAACTATAGGTCAATTATATGATCGTGTGAGAGGTATTCATTTTAAATCTTATTTTCATTATCTCTATTTTAACACAGTTAAATGGAGTTATTTTCAGGGAATGGTTATAGTTCCATATTTAGCCTTAGCACCAACAATTGTAACAGGTGCAATTACATTAGGCTTTGTTCAACAAATAACTAGGGCATTCGGAAGAGTAGAAGGTTCACTTCAATATTTGGTTAAAAGCTGGTCAACAATTGTTGAACTTATTTCTGTTTGGAAAAGACTAAGAGAATTTGAGGCAAAATTAAATTATGATAAAGAAGTTGAGGTCAAAATATAATGACTATAGATAAAAAGTTTGTAGATTTATTTCATAGTGTTTCTACAAATGCAGCAATAGCAACTTTTAATTGGATTGGTAAAAAAAATAAAATCGCTGCTGATAAAGCAGCGGTTGACTCTATGAGAAATAATTTAAATAAAATTAATATGAAAGGAAGAATTGTAATAGGAGAAGGTGAATTAGACAAAGCACCAATGCTTTATATTGGTGAAAGACTAGGCACTCAAAATGGACCAGAATTAGATATTGCTGTTGACCCATTAGAAGGAACGAATTTTGCAGCAAATAATTTACCTGGTGCGTTAAGTGTAATTGCTGTAGCTGAAAAATCAAATTTGTTTAATGCGCCAGAAACTTATATGGATAAAATAGCTATTTCATCACCTGAAAAAGGAATAGTTGATTTAGATAATTCTACGAAAAGAAATATTGGAAATTTAGCAGATTTTAAAAATACTGAACCTCAAAATTTAACTGCTTGTTTATTGGATAGACCTAGACATAAAAAACAAATTGAAGATTTAGAATCTTTGGGTGTAAAAATAAAATTAATATCTGACGGAGATGTATCTGGCGCACTCATGGTTACAAAAAAAGATTATAATATTGATATTTTTATGGGTATAGGAGGAGGGCCAGAAGGTGTACTTGCGGCTTCTGCTTTAGATACGTTTGGGTGTTTTTTTCAGGGTAAACTTATTTTTGAGTCAAATGAGGAAAAGGAAAGAGCAAAAAAAATGGGTATCAAAGATATAAATAAAAAATATGAGCTAAATGAAATAGTATCTGGAGACTCAATATTTTGTGCTACTGGCATAACTTCAGGTGACTTAGTATCTGGTATTAATATTGATAATAATGTTTTTACATCGGAAACTTTAATCACTCATAAGTCTTCAAATTTAAAAAAAATAATTAAATTAAAACATAATATTAAATGATCTCCTTTTCTTGATCTATTAAAAGTCCTAATTAAGCTTGATTAATACAGTTTTATACAATAAAAACCTTGAATTTGGTCCCTTCGTCTATCGGTTAGGACACGTGGTTTTCATCCTCGAAAGAGGGGTTCGATTCCCCTAGGGACCGCCATAATTATGTACCACTACGTTTATATGCTTAAGACATTAAATGGCTTTAAGAACAAAACTTATGTTGGTTATTCAACAAATTTAAAAATAAGACTTGATAAACATAATTCTTCAAAAGGAGCTAAAGCTACAAAGGGTTATTTATGGAAAATAATATTTAAGAAAAAATTTTTGACCAAATCTAAAGCGATGTCTTATGAATATATGCTTAAAAAAGATAGAAAAAAAAGACTATCCATATTAAAAGATAGTTAATTAATTATGAAAATAGCAACCCTATTACCTTATAAAGAAAACTATACTATTTCTAAAGCACAAGCTGCTGCTATATGGGTTTGCGATTTTTATAAATACTCAAAATTTAAAAATGAAAATTTTATTTACGGAAACACATCATCTAAAGATTATCTTACCAAAAATTATGTTAATGTTGAAATTAGCAATTTAAGATCTAAATTAACAAGTTCTACAAAAGAATATTGTAAAAATTTTATAGAAAAAGCTAAAAATAGAAATTACGATATTATTGAAATTCATAATAGACCTTTAGTTTTTCAATATTTAAAAAATGAAATAGATTCTAAATATATTTTATATTTTCATAATGATCCTATATCTATGAATGGATCAAAAACCAGATCAGAAAGACTCGATCTTCTTGATAATTTAGATAAAATTATATTTGTAAGTAAGTGGGTTCAAGATAGGTTTTTTTTAGATTTAGATAAGAAATTAATAAACAAAACAGAAATAGTTTATCCAAGCATACATAAATCAAAAAGTAGACTGTCTAAAAAAAACAAAATTACTTTTGTTGGAAAACTAAATAAATCTAAAGGGTATGATATATATAAATCAGCAATAATTAAGATATTAAATGAATATAATGATTGGAAAGCTTTTTCTATTGGTGACGAAGATAGAGAAAGACCTGTAATAAATCATAAAAATCACAAAGAGTTAGGATTTCTAAAACATAAAGAAGTATTAAATTTTTTAAATGAATCAGAAATTGCTGTTGTACCATCCAGGTGGGAAGAGCCATTTGGAAGAACAGCTTTAGAGTCATCTTCTAGAGGTTGTGCAACAATAATATCTAACAGGGGAGGGTTGCCTGAAACCACAGATCACTGTTTAATTCTAAAAAAATTAAACGCAAATGAACTTTATAAGGCTTTAAAAAAATTAATTAATAATCCAAAATTTCGTAAGAATATTCAAAACGAAGGGTATAATAACATCAAACATTTAGTTAAGAATAATAGTAATTTTATCGACAAGATAAGAGAAAATGTTGTTCAAAATTTTAGTCTAAACTTAATAAGAAATAAATTAAGAATAATAAATATTTATAACACTGGTCAAAAAAACTATCATAGATTATATAATATTTCTCTTGGTAAAAAATTTACTAATGGTTTTATACGAAATGGTCACGATGTTTTAGAAATAAGTGATAGAGATTTTGTCAGACAAAATAGAAATTTTTTTCAAAAAAAAAATACTGATAAATTTCAAGAATATTTAATTAACACTTTTAAGAATTATAGTCCTGATTTAATTTTTTTTGGACATACAAAAAATATAGACAGATCAACAATTAATGAATTTAAATCATTAAACAATAACATAATAATTTCTCAATGGAATGAGGATCCTGTTATGAAAAGTTTAAGTTATTCGAAACAAAATATAAAAAATATATTTAACTATTCAGATATTGTAGATCACAGCTTTATTACAACAGATCCAAGTATTTTGAAAAAACAAAATTATGATGTTAAAAATTTTCACTTCTTTTTTGTTCCTGTAGACAAAAATATAGAATGTTTTGATGTTTCAAAAAAAAATCCTTTAAAAGATCTCTTTTATGCCATGAGTCATGGTGTAAATAGAGCAACTTTAAAAAAAGGGAAAAGTGATTCTAGAATTCATTTTTTAAATAGTTTAATTAAAAAATTAGAAAATATTGATTATGATTTTTATGGTTTTCAAAATAAAGAGCCAATCTGGGGAAATGATTTTTATAAAGCTTTAATAAATTCAAAAATGGGACTTAATCTTAGCAGAGGGTTGCCAACAAAATATTATTCAAGTAATAGAATAGCATCCTTGATGGGAAATGGATTACTAACATTCGTTGATAGAAAAACACAACTCAACGATATTTTCAATCAAAAGGAAATTGTTTTATATGAAAATTTAAGTGATTTATCTCAAAAAATAAAATTTTATAAAAATAATAACAAAGCTAGATCCAAGATAGCGAGTGCTGGAAAAAAAAAATATTTTAAATTATTTGATGAACTTAAAACAACTAAATATATTGTTGATAAATCTTTGGGTATCAAAAATAATTTATACTAATGAAGATATCAATTATAGTTGCAACTTATAATAATCTTGAATTTTTAAAATTTTTTTTCTCATCTTTAAAAAAAAATTCTAAATATACACATGAACTTATACTTCATATAAATGACGGTTCAGATGGTACTCTTCAATTTGCAAATAAAAATGGAATTGCTTTTACACATAGTTTAGAAAATATTGGTTTGTGTAACTCGATTAATCAAGCTGCATCGTTAGCAACATCTGATTATATTTTATATGCTCATGATGATATGTTTTTCTGTAAAAATTGGGATATTTACCTTGAAAATGAAGTTCAGAAATATACTGATAATTTGTATTATTTAACTGGTACTAATGTTTCCAAAAACAATGGACTAATTAATTTTGATTGTGGCACAATTCCAGAAAATTTTGATGAAGATAAATTTAATTTTTTTTGTGATAAAGATGAATCGAAAGATCGCCAAGGATCTCATTGGGCACCACATCTAGTACATAAAGAACTATGGATGAAAGTGGGTGGATTCAGTAAGGAATTTAATCCAGGTGATGGATCAGATCCAGATTTTTGCATGAAGTTGTGGAATAATAATGTTCGAATTTTTAAGACTATTTCTAATTTTAAAGTATATCATTTCAGTTCGGTGACTACACGTAAAAAAGATATAATACTCAATAATGGAACTAAAACATTCATATTAAAATACGGTTTTAATCCAAGATTTTTTAGAAAATATTATCTTAAAGGTGATGGTTTTAATGTATTTGACGGAAAATTGCACAATCCAAAAATGAATTTAAACATGTTTTTTGACTTATTAATAAATAAATTTAAATATCTATACTTTTCGCTGTTTAAATGAAAAATTTAATTGTAAGGATTGCTGAGGGCCTTGGTAATCAACTTTTTATGTATTCAAATGGTTTGGCTCTTTCGAAAGAAAATAATTATAATTTTTATATTGATAATTCATCTGGTTATTTTAAAAAAAAAAATCAATTTCGTTCATTTGAATTAGATAAGTTCAAAATTACCTCTCAATATACTGTTCCTGAACTAAGATATGATGATTATTTTCTAGATTTTAAAAGAAAAATCAAAAAAAAGTTAGATCTTTTTAAATATAAAAAGTCTTTTTTAGTTGAAAATCAAGATAGTTATAAACACACTTCGTTTAAAAAAATCAACTTATCTAATTTCTCTGATTTATTGTTTGTTGAAGGTTATTTTCAAAGTGAAAAATATTTTATTAATTACAGAAATATTCTTATTAATGAATTTAAGATTAAAGATAATTACGTTAATTCAAATAATCATTTGATCAATGAGTTAAAAAATAATGAAAGTGTTTCAATTTGCATAAGACAAAATAGATTTTCTGAAGGTAAGATTATTGATAAAAAAAAATCAATTAAATTTACTTATGATACAATTGAATATATCAAAAGAGCTGTCTCTTTTATTAAAGAAAAAGTTACCAATCCTAAATTTTATATTTGGTCTGATGATTTTTCTAATTTGAACGAATATTTTGATCAAAATCAATTTACATTTGTTAAAAATGATAATAATAAATTTTTAAATGATTTTTATTTATTTCAATATTCTAAACATTTCATAATTGGTCCAACTTCATTCCATTGGTGGGGGGCATGGTTAAATGAAAGTCCAAATAAAATTTGTTTACGACCTTTAAATTTAAATCCATCAAACAATAGTGACTTTTGGCCTAATAGCTGGATACCGATTTAATTTTTTATCATAAACTTTCTTTTTCCAATATTGATTTTCAATCATATCTTCACTTTATTTAATGCATTATTTTTAAATATATTTGCTTCCCTAATATATCTTCTCACCATTTGTGTTGTTTTATGGCCTGTCATTGCCATTATACTTCTTTCATCTGCCCCAGATTCAGCAGCTACAGTTGCAAAACCTGACCTTAAACTATGACCTGCGAAATTTTTATTTTCAATACCTGCTAAATTTAAATATTCTTTCATTAGCAAAACTACAGATTGATCAGTTAATCTTTGATTAGTTAATGATGAACCTTTAGAAAATCTTCTAAATATGGGTCCTGAATTAATTTTAGAAATTTCTAACCATTTTTTTAAATTTTTAACGGGACAGTAAATATCATTAGTGAAGTAGGGTAGTCCTTTAACCATTCCTTCACCAAATTGGTCAGTTTTTGATTTTTTAATAATGATTTTGAGCCCTTCAGGGACAAATTCTAAATCCTCATGATCAATTGAAATCAGTTCTGTTCTTCTAAAACCACCTCCAAAGCCAATCAAGATTAATGATTTATCTCTAAGTTTTTTTATTTCCTCAGTTTTTTGTTCATTTATTACATTAATAATTGATTTTAAATGATTGATTAATATAGGTTTTTTACCTTTCTGAATGCTGCCTTTAACCCTTCTTATTCCCATTAAATTTTCAACTATAATTGGATGTTTAGTGTCTAGATAATGCCCTTTCAGCTTATGAACCATACTTATTGAAACCAATCTTCGTCTTAAAGTGCTTATTTTTGAGTTTTTAGAGAGATGGGTTAGGTATAAGGAAACTATTTTCGGCTCTGTTGGTAATGAATTTAATCCATGTTTTGCACAAAAAGCTCCAAAGTCTTTGAAATCCGATTTATAAGCTCTTAAAGTATTATTTGCTTTAGAGCTTTTGAGGTTATTTAAAGTTGCCTCATGAAGCGATTTTAGGTTGGTAGTTAGTTTACTCATATTATTACTATTGATAACAATTAATTATCATTAGTAATATACTAAGTGATTTTTAATGTCAATAGTTTAAATTAAAAAATATATGGGTTCAATTGATGGAGAAATTCCTGCTATTTGGTTTTTAATAAGCTCGATTGGTTTTGTTATTTTAACTTTAATTCAATACAAAAATACTGGTAGAAGCTTTAATACGATATTTTTATTAGTCATGGCTATCATATTTTTAGCTAGTTATTTAATTTTGCTAACTAAATAAGTGAATACTTATCACCGTAATTCACAGGCTAAATATCATTTATAAAAAAACAATTAAAAAGTGATTCATTTAAATAACGATGTTTGATATGTTAAATTTAACTTAAGAGGCAACTCTTAACTGACCAGCCAGAGAAAAGCCGAGAGGCTCAAGTCTGGAGGGCAGAAAGCCCTGCAAAGCAGCGCTAAACATGCGGGGTGGTCGGTTCGGCGGTAGCGCATAAAACGACGAACCATAAAATTCTGATCTTTACACCCTAAAAAGTGTGAAGAATCAGGATTTTTTTATGAAAAAATTCTCCCCTACTAAATTTCAGTTAAAAGTTTGGAACTACCTTAAAAATATTCCAAAAGGAAAGGTAAAAACCTATAAACAGGTTGCAATTGCTATAAAAAGGCCTAAATCAGCACGTGCTGTGGCAAATGCCTGCGCAAAAAACCCAGATGCCCCAAAAATACCCTGTCATAGAGTAATTAGGTCAGATGGAAGTTTAGGAGGGTATTCTGGAAAAGGTGGAATTAAGCAAAAGCTTAGATTACTAAGATCTGAAAAGGTAGAGATTTAGCCATATTTTGAGGCTTTTTTACATTAAAAAAGTCAGTAAAATCAACATTTTTTGATCTTTTTATCTGATTTTTTCTAAAATAGCTTAATTCACCCTTCAGTTGTACCATATATTAACCTACTCCCAAAATAGACCCCTCTATGGCCGTTTAAATGGCATATTCAATTAGTGCAATGCTCTACTATTCAACTATATCAACGCTTTTAGACCACCCTAATTTTCAATGAATTTAATATTTAAGATAGTTAAAAAGCACCTATTTTATTGGATTATTTAATGTTTTTAATAATTTAGAAAAAAATTACATCCTTTTAAGTTTTATAAGTGTATTTTAATTTTAAATTATCTTAATTTGATAATAATTTATATTAATAAAAAACATAATAAAAACAATAATTTAAATTTGATACTTAATGTAATACTTTAGTTATTAGTAAATATATGATACCTATTATTTAATTTTTTTAACTAAATTTTCTCTCCTAGATATGTAGATACCGCTTAACACAATTATAAATAATCCCAAGAAAGTCCAATTATCAGGGAAATCGCTGAAGAAATAATACCCTATAATGATGTTAGTTATAATCTCAAAGTAGCTTAATGGAGCTAATTTAGAAGCATCAGCAAATTTAAGAGATAAGATTAAAAACAAATGACCAATACAGGCAAAAACTCCTATCGCAGCCATCATAGACCACTGATTTAAGGTAGGTTTTACCCAAATAAATGGCATTAAAGTAGATATAATTACGGCCCCCACTACACCAGTTAATAATAAAGTTAATAGAGGATTGTCTGAGGTGCTTAATTTTCGGGTTATAATTAAATAAAAACCATACATTACTCCTGTACCAAGTGCAGCTAAACTAGCTAAATTTATTTCTACAAAACCAGGTCTAATAACTACAAGAGAACCTATAAATCCAATTATAACTGCTGACCATCTTCTAAAACCTACTCTTTCTCCTAAAAAAATTGGAGAAAAAGCAGTTACAATTAAAGGAGCAATAAAAGCTAAAGTTAATGCTTTCGCCAAAGAAATAACTGAGATTGAATAAAAGAAACAAATGTTAGCAGATAGTAAAATTAAACCTCTAATAAACTGTAATTTCGGTTTATCTGTCCAAACTAAATTCTTCCTAAAAAAGAAAAACATGACAGGTAATGTAAAAGCAACGGTAAAAAAATATCTTGCCCATGTAATTTGTAAAACTGGCATATCAGTACTTAAATATTTAGCAAATCCATCCATAATAGGAAGCATTACCCATGCAAGTAAATTAAAAGTTATAGCCTTCATTTATAGAAGAAGGATATAGACTAATTAAGGTATTTTAAAGCAAAGAATACAACAATAGGGATAGTTATAAATGACATTAAAGTAGAGACAACAATAGTACTAGCGATACTGTCTACAATTTTTTTTGGAGAATACATACTTCCTACTAGATAATTTAATATGGCACTTGGCATAGCGCTTTGAATTAATAATACACCAGCGGCAAATCCTGATAAATCAAAATTATAAATAATCATAAAAGCTATTAAAGGGCCAAAAATAACTCTACATAATGAAAGTATAATTGAATCTTTTAATGAAAATTTAAATTTTGTTAATGCAATTCCAAGAGACATTAAAACTAGAAAAATTGTTGCATAAGTTAATAAGAATGTGGTGTTTTCAAGAAATAAAGGTGTTTCGATTTTAAAAAATAAGAAAATAACAGAAATGATGATTGCATAAACAGGAGGGCTTTTTATCACTACATCTAGAGAAAATTTTTTTTTGGCTAAAAAAACACCTAAAGTAAAGTGAAATAAAATAATAACTGAAGCAATAGCTGATGCGACTCCTAATCCTTGAGTACCATAGGCAAAGAGACAAATTGGTACACCCATATTACCTGTATTAGGAAGAATTAATGGTGGAAGTTCCATGCTAAGATCTTTTTTAAGGAAAAAGAGTAATAAAAGACCGATAATTGCAAAACCACCTATCATTATTAAAGCATAAATAAAATAATGAGTAAAAATACTAAGAGTAATTCCAGTTGTTGTAACTGTATAAAAAATCATTGCTGGAGTACCAATATTTCCAGCAAAATTAGTTATGAAATTAGTATCAAATTTTGGGTTTTTCTTTCCTAAATAATAACCAACACCAATGACAAAAAAAACAGGAAAAATAACTTCAAAAATTTTTATATAAATTTCCATTAATTATAAAGTCTAATCAATGTAGGAGATTTAAGAATATTTTTATTTTTCTTAAATATAGATAAGCAATTTTTTGCGTTAATTTCTGTTGTTTTATGTGAAATAATAACAATTGTTGCTTTTTTATTTTTCTTGTTAGGTGTTTGAATTATTCTCTTGATTGAAATCTTATATTTAGCCAATCTATTAGTAATGAGCGAAAGTACACCTGATTTATCTTTAACTTCAAATCTTAGATATAATGAATTTTTATAATTATCGCTATTAAATGCTTTAATTTTTTTTCTTTTTAGAAAAGAAACACCAAAAGGTTTGTTTATGTTTCCTCTAAGAATAGTAAATAAATCTGATAATAATGAAGAGGATGTTGGACCTGGACCAGCACCCTCACCTTGTAAAACACTTTCTCCTACAGGTTTGCCTTGGATAATTACCGCATTCATTACTCCATTTACATTTCCAATATAAGAGTTTTTGCTAACTAAAGTAGGATGCACGGTTTCAAACAACTGATTGTTTATAATTTCACAAATTCCTAGTAGTTTTATTCTTAGATTTAATTGACTAGCAATTTTGATATCTTTCAAATCAATATTTTCTATTCCTTCCATTATACAATTATGTTTTGAAATTTGATTATTAAAAGCAAGTGAAGACAAAATTCTTACTTTAGCAAATGCATCAAAACCATTTAAATCAAGTTTAGGATTTCCTGGTTCAGCATAACCTAAATCTTGTGCTTTTTTTAAAACTTTATCAAAAGTTTCATTTGAGTTTTCCATTTCTGATAAAATATAATTTGTTGTTCCATTTAAAATTCCATAAACTTTTGTAATTTTATTTGTTGACAAGCCATCTTTTATAGACCTAAGTATTGGTATTCCTCCTGCTACAGAAGCTTCAAATTCTAAATTAACATTATTTTTTTCTGCTAATCTTGCTAAATGATCCCCGTGTTTAGCAATTAAAGCTTTATTGGGTGTAATTACATTAATCTTTTTCTTTAGAGCTGTTTCAACAATTTTTTTTGATATTCCATCTGATAAACCAATGCATTCAAATAAAATATCGATTTTTTTCTCTCTAAAAATTTTTAATGGATTCGAATAAAAAATTTTTTTATCAAGTTTAAATTTTCTTTTTTTTTTCTTATTTTTTGCTGAAATAGCTACAATTTGAATTTTTTTTCCAGTTTTAGTTTCAATATCTTTTTTTTTTAAATTTATTTCACGATACAAATAATTTCCGATTTGTCCTAATCCAACAATTGCAATTTTATAAACATTTTTCATCTAATTATCTATACTGGGGTAAGGACTATTATTTGCATATTTTTCTAAATTAACTTTAAATTCATTTAAAGATAAATTTTCAGAAAATTCTATATCTGATAAATTTAATTCTTTTTCTGTATAATTAACTGAACAACCAGTAATTAAAAAAAATATTAAAATCATTCTTTTCATAGTAATCCATCTTTAACATTAAAATTCTTCAAAATATTCATATTTTGTATTGCTTGACCTGCCCCACCTTTTATCAAATTATCAATTATCGAAATCAAAATTGCTTTATCTTTATACTTAGATTTACATACTGAAATTATACAATTATTTGTATTGATTACATTATTAGTGCTTAAAAAAGTATTTATTTTTTTAATTTTAACAAATTCTGATTTTTTATAAAATTTAACAAGTTCTTTTTGTAAAATTCTTATATTTTGGCCTTTTTTTAAATCTACATAAATTGTACTTAGAATACCTCTAAACATTGGTAACAAATGAGGAGTAAATATAAAATTAAATTTTTGCTTAGTATATTTTTTAATCATTTGCTCAATTTCAGAATTATGTCGATGGAATCCCACTCCATATATACTTGAAGACTCATATAAATTTTTGTCCTTATATTTTTTGTGTACACCTCTACCAGCACCAGAGTAACCAGACTTAGAATCAATAATAATATTATCCAGTTTAATTAATCTTTTTTTAATTAATGGTATTAATGGTAAAAGAATTGATGTTGGGTAGCAACCCGGACAACTTACAATTTTATATTCTTTAATTTCATCTCCATTAATTTCAGGTAATGAATAGATTGACTTTTTAATTAAATTTGTTGCTTTATGTTTTTTCTTGTACCATTTCAAAAAATCTGAAGCTTTACTTAATCTAAAATCTGCAGCTAAATCTATTAATATATTACTTTTTAAAAGATTTTTGGATATTTCTTGAGCTTCCCCATTGGGTAAAGCGGTAAATATAATATCTACGTTTTTTAATAAATTATTATTAAATTTAATTATTTTAGGTAATCTTTTAAATCTTAATGATTTATCATAATAAGAAATATTCTTTCCTACCGAAGTATTACCACATAGATATTTAATATTAACTTTACTATGTTTGACTAGTAAATTAATTAATTGAACTCCAATATAGCCAGTTGAACCAGCAACTAAAACATTAAGTTTAGGCATAAATTATTATAACAGTTTAAAGTTAAAAAAGAATTATCTTTTCGAGAACTGGAAGCTTCTTCTTGCTTTTCTTCTACCAGGTTTTTTTCTTTCAACAGCCCTGGAGTCTCTAGTGGTTAATTTTTCCGTTTTAAGAGTTGTTTTGAGATTTTCATCAAACAAAACAAGAGCTTTAGAAATCCCATGAACCATTGCACCTGCCTGGCCCGTTGGACCACCACCCGTCACACTGCATCTTACATCATAATCTGTCGCTTGATTAATTATTTCAAAGGGTCTTATTATTTGAAGATGATGAAATTCACTAGAAAAATATTTATTAAAAAGCTTACCATTTACATAAATTTTACCAGTGCCTTTTTTAACCCAAACTTTAGCTATAGATTTTTTTCTTCTTCCAGTGGCGTATTTACTGTCTTTAAAGTCTAATTTTAATTTTGTTTTCTTAAAGTTTGCCTGAGTATTTACCATTATCAAATTTTTATTATATTTTTACTATTAAGTTTTTTTAAATCTAAAACTTTAGGATTTTGAGCACCATGGGGATGATCATTTCCTGAATACATCTTCAATTTTGTAAGTTGTTTTCTTCCTAAAACACCACCAGGTAACATTCTTTTAACTGCTAACTTTAAAGTCTCGCCTGGTTTTTTATTTGAAAGATCTTCAGGTGTTGTTAATTTAATTCCTCCAGGATGACCAGTATGTCTAAAGTATTTTTTATTTTGAAATTTTTTTCCAGTAAATTTTATTTGTTCAATATTCTTAACCACTACAAAATCTCCATCATCCATATGAGGAGTAAAAGTAGTTTTATTTTTACCTCTAATAATCTTAGATATAATACTGGCTAATCTACCTACAACGGCATTTTTAGCATCTATTTCAAACCAATTAGATGAAAGTTGATCTTTTTTTAAGAATTTTGTCATTGTGGCAGGATTAATACTATTATTAACTCTAAAGTCAATTTGATATTTTTATTGCAATTATTACATAATCTGATAAATAAATAATTGCCGATTTGATCCTATTGCGGGCTATAAACTGCTAAAAAGGAATTTTCATTAACATAATCGGTAGGCATTTGAACTATATTGTGCGCCTTACATTTAGTTAAAGCACTAAAAAAGGAGTAAAATGACGAAAAAAAGAAATAACCCTGAGACTATAGCTATTCATGGGGGTGATTATAGAAGTGATCCGGCAACTAATGCAGTTGCTGTTCCTATTTATAGAACTACATCATATCAATTCAATAGTGTAGATCACGCAGCAAATCTTTTTGCATTAAAAGAATTTGGGAATATTTACACAAGAATAATGAACCCTACAAATGATGTGTTGGAAAAAAGAATTGCAGCACTTGAGGGAGGTTTGGCATGTTTAACAGTGGCTTCTGGTCAAACAGCATCGTTATTTTCAGTAATAAATGTTGCTCAAGCAGGTGATAATATAGTTAGTTCTACTGATCTTTACGGTGGTACTGTATCTTTATTTACACATACTTTAAGTAAACTCGGAATAGAAATAAGATATGCAGACCCAAAAGATCCTAAAAACTTTGAAAAAGTAATTGATGATAAAACTAGAGCTTTTTATGGAGAAACTTTGCCTAACCCATACTTGCGAGTATTTCCAATTAAAGAAGTATCAGACATTGGTAGAAAATATAACATACCCTTAATAATGGATAACACTGCTGCACCAGTATTATGTAAACCAATTGAACATGGTGCTGCTATAGTAATTCATTCTCTTACAAAATATATTGGAGGACACGGGACTGCTATTGCAGGAAGTATAGTTGATAGTGGTAATTTTGATTGGACAGCTGATCCCAAAAGACAACCTTTATTTAATGAACCAGATGCTAGTTACAATGGGGCGGTTTGGGGTAAAGTTGTACCTGAACTTACAGGAGCAAATGTTCCTTTTGCAGTTCGAGCTAGAGTTTGTTTATTAAGAGACGTTGGCTCAGCTTGTTCGCCTGATAATGCTTTTGCTATCATTCAAGGACTTGAAACGCTTCCACTAAGAATGAAACAACATTGTGAAAATGCGCATAGAGTTGTTGAATATTTGAAAAAACATAAAGAGGTAACAAAAGTAATTTATTCTACTGAACATGACAAACCTATAGCAGATCGAGCCAAAAAATATCTTAAAGGTGGAAATGGACCAATGATTGGTATTGAATTAAAAGGCGGTTTTGAAGCTGGTAAAAGATTTATAGAATCATTAAAAATGTTCTATCATGTTGCAAATATTGGAGATGCTAGAAGTTTAGCTATTCATCCAGCAAGTACAACTCATAGTCAGTTAAATGAAAAAGAGTTAGCAGCTTCAGGAGTTACACAAAGTTATGTTAGATTGTGTATCGGTTTAGAACATATTAATGATATCATTGATGATCTAGATCAAGCATTAAATAAGTCATCAAAAGGTAATTTAAAAGCTGTTAGTTAAGCTTCGTATTTAAATAAAAGAAATAAATACAGGAACTAACTAAGAAAATTGAACTTAATTGGTGCATAGATGAAATATAAATTTGTGCACCATATAAAATTGTTAAAATCCCCAAAATAATTTGTAATATAATAAATAAGCCTAAAATATTTACAGAATTATATAGGTCATACATTTTATTTTTATAGATCTTATAAAATATATACAAATAAAATATACCAATTACATAAGCTAAATTTCGATGAATAAATTGTACTAAAGAAGGATCACTAAAAACTGACAATTGAAATAAATTTTTTAATTCACTATCATTTGGAAAGTATGTATTGCCCATTAAAGGCCAAGAATTATAAATTTTTCCAGCATCCATTCCAGATACAAATGCTCCAACTGTAATTTGTAAAAAAATCAAAATCAAAAATGAAAATGGAATTAATGGATTTATCTTTTTTGATATATTATTATTTTTATTAATTTTCAAATAATTCCATAAAATCAAAGATAAAATCAAAAATGCAATAAGCAGATGAGCTGAAAGTCTAAAATGACTAACATCTACTCTATCTATTAAGCCACTGCTTACCATATACCAGCCTATAAATCCCTGAAAACATATTAAAAAAAAGATTAAATATAAATTAAGTAATTTTGATATTTTAATCTTAAATGAAAAATATAATAATGGAACTATAAAACTAATACCAATTAATCTTCCAAAAAAACGATGAGTCCACTCCCACCAAAAAATTATTTTGAATTCTTGGATATTCATATCATAATTTTGTAACTTAAATTCAGGAATTTCTTTATAAAGATCAAAATAAAATATCCAATCATTTTGACTTAGTGGAGGAATCAAACCTGAAAATAATTGCCATTCAGTTATTGAAAGACCTGAATCAGTTAATCTAGTCAAACCACCAACAACTATCATTATGGATACAATCCAAAACATTGTAATAAGCCAAATTGATAATTGATTATTAATTTTAGTATTTACTGTATACATAATTGGATAAATATAATAATTTTTTGAATATCCAAATATATAAATGTCGCCATTAAAAACAAAAAAACTCAGAAAAATTAGACTCAAATTAGATAAATTAGATAATTCTCTTATAAAATTAATTAAAAAAAGAACAAATTTAGTTAAAAAAGTTTTAGCATTAAAAGATAAAAAAAATCAAATTGTTGATCAAAAAAGGATTAATGCGATATTAAGAAATATAAAAAAGAAATCCTTAAAAAACAATATTGATCCAAAAATTACTAATCGAATTTGGAAAAATATGATCTGGTCATATATAGATTACGAAAAAAGAAACTTTAAAAAAAAGTAATTATTTACTGTGTGGCGGAAGTTTTTTTTCAACAAAAACTTCATGTTTACGTGTAACAGGATTATACTTTTTTGCTTTTAATTTAACTTTAGCTTTTTCACCACCAGCAGGTTTCTTAACATAATAGAAAAAAGAGCTGTCAGGCTTTTCTTCCGGGACTAGTCTAACTTTAATGTGTGTTTTTTTAGCCATTTTATTTTGTTTTTTTTAAATCTTTAATAATTTTAGAAATGTTAGTTATTTTATTTCTTAAATTATCAGTTCTTATAGATTTATTTGAAATTTCGTCAAGATCATTTGACTTAGTAGAATTAAGTATCTTTTTAACACCATTAATAGTCATACCTTGGTCTTTCAATAAAAACTTAATCTTTTTTAACAAATCTAAATTTTTTTGATCATAATAACGTCTATTTCCTCTCAATATTTTAGGTTTGATTTGTTTAAAATTTTTTTCCCAAAATCTAATAGTATGAGTAGAATTATTTACACCAGATCTACTTTTTAAATTCAAAATTTTAACAACCTCACCTATAGTTTTATAAGCTTGATCTAACTTATCAGTCATCTTTCAAATTAATATAATTTTTAAACTCTTTTGATGGTTTAAATAATACAACATTTCTCTCTGAAATTATTTTTTCTTCTTTTGTTTTAGGATTTCTTCCTAATCTTGATCTTTTTTGTCTAATTGAAAATGTGCCAAATTTAGAAAGTTTTAAATTTTTTTCTTTTTCTAAATTGTCAACAATAGTTTGGAAAAAGTCTTCAATTAAATTTTCTGATATTTGTTTAGAAAAACCCAACTGCATGTAAATCAAATTAACTAAATCTTTCTTAGTTAAATTAATTCTCATAATTAAATATTTTTTTTAATTTTTTCGATTAAATTACCTTTAATTATTCTACAACAAACATCAAGAGAATTTGAAAAACCAATATAATCTGTACCACCATGACTTTTTACAACTGGAGAGTCTAATCCTATAAAAATAGCTCCATTATATAATCTTGGGTCTAGTCTTTTCTTAAATTTTTTGAGATTTGAAATGTTTAATAAAGATGAAATTTTTCCTATGAAGTTACCACTTAGAGCATTTTTAAGTTCACTCGTTATAAAGTTTGCTGTACCTTCAGCAGTTTTTAAGGCAATATTTCCCGTGAATCCATCAGAAACAATTACATTAACAGTGCCATTCATTAATTCATTTCCTTCAATATAACCTAAAAAATCATAATCATCCGTTTTCTTATTATTTAATATTTTGTAAGTTTCCTTAATTGTTTCATTACCTTTTAATTCTTCAGAACCAATATTTAGTAAAGCTACTTTTGGTGTTTCTGTTGGATATAAAGATTTATATAAAGAAGCACCCATTATAGAAAAATCAAACAAATTTTTAGAACTACATTCAATATTTGCTCCTAAATCTAAAACTACACTCATTCCTTTTTTATTAGGCCATAGCGCAGACAGCGCTGGTTTATCAATATTTTCTATCATTTTTAAATTTAATTTTGAAATAACTAAAAGCGCACCAGTGTTCCCAGCGGAGATAACAATATCACAATCTTTTTCTTTTACACTTTCAATAGCTAACCACATGCTTGTATCTTTTCCCTTTTTTGCACCACCAAGAGGACTGTCCTCACTAGATACTTTATTTATGGTATTAATAATTTCAAAATTTTCTTTATTGACTTTATTTTGTATTAAAGTTTGTATTGTATTTTGATCACCGAAAATTTTATAAAAAACATTTTTATTAAATTTATGATGATAAATTATTGCATCTATAATCTTTTTTGGTGAATTATCACCACCCATTGCATCTACTGCAATTTTTATTATAGATGACATAGTAATTATTTAATTAATCTTTTGGGTCTAATACTTGACGACCTTTATATATTCCAGTTTTTAAGTCTAAATGATGAGATAATCGATATTCACCAGACTTTTTATCCTCTATAATATTCTTAGAAGAGAATTTCATATTTTGAGCTCTTCTCATCCCTGTTCTTGATGGTGTTTGTTTTCGTTTAGGAACTGCCATAATTAGTGATTACTTACACTTTTTAAATAAGAATTCAAATTATTTTTTGATAATTTATCTCTGAAATTATCGAAATATTCTATTAAATAATTTATATTGTTAAAATTAGACAAAAAAATAGACAATCTCTTCTTTCTCTCATCAAAATCTAGATCATTCCAAAAATGAATTTCTGAAACAATAGCATGAAAAACATTTATATAATCCTTCATTTTTTTGTTGATTGATTGATCACCATATCCTATTTCTCTAATACTCAATTCTAATTGACGAAAGTTAAAATCATATAATTCTTGTAAAATTCTTTCATTTTTAGGATTTTTAAATTCTTTTAAAATAAAGGCAAAATGTATCAAAAATAAAGTTAGTCGATCACTAAAACTATCTTGATTATTATTAATACCTTCATATAGAGATTTATTAGTAGTTAATTTAATCAAATTATTATAAAAATTTAAATATTCTATTGTCATGAAAAAAATACTAATACTTACTTTATTACTTTTATCAAGTTGTTCATTGAATAAAGTTGTGCAACATCATGGGATTCACAATTTAGAAAAAAAACAAGCTGAATTAAAAATTAATTATACTAATAAAAATGATATAATAGATCTTATAGGTCCACCATCTACTAAAAGCACATTTGATAATGATATTTTTATATATATTGAGAGAAAAACTAGCAGTTCAAGAATAACAAAATTAGGCCAAAAAAAACTAATTATAAACAATGTGCTTATTCTTGAAGTTGATAATACTGGCATATTATTAAGTAAAAAATTTTATGATAAAAATGACATGCAAGAAATAAATTTTGATGAAGATATAACAGGGATTAATTACTCAAAAAGATCATTTATTTTTAATGTTTTAAGTTCTGTTAGACAAAAAATTGATGATCCTCTTGGAAAAAAGAGGACCAAAAATTAGTTTTTTTAACCAGCAATCACAGCTAAGAGTAATAAAGCAACGATATTAGTAATCTTAATCATTGGATTTACTGCTGGACCGGCTGTATCTTTATAGGGATCTCCCACAGTATCTCCAGTTACAGCTGCTTTATGAGCCTCTGAACCTTTTCCACCATGGTTACCATCTTCGATATATTTTTTTGCATTATCCCAAGCACCACCACCAGCAGTCATAGAAACAGCTACAAATAAACCAGTGATGATCACTCCTAACAACATAGCGCCAACAGATGCAAGAGCGGCAACCTGTCCTCCAATAGCAAAGATAATAAAATAAAGAACTACAGGCGAAAGAACTGGCAATAAAGATGGTATTATCATCTCCTTAATTGCAGCAACAGTCAAAAGATCTACTAATTTAGCATAATCTGGTTTTTGTTTTCTTTTCATTATTCCAGGAAATTTTTTAAATTGTCTTCTTACCTCAACAACAACTGCTCCTCCTGCTCTTCCAACTGCTTGCATTCCCATTGATCCAAATAAATATGGAAGCATTCCTCCAATTAATAATCCAACAACTACATAGGGATTAGATAAATCAAAAGTAACTACTATTCCTTCTAATTTTGATCCAGCAATCTTTGAAAAATGTTTTATATCTTCAGTATAAGCAGCAAATAAAACTAAAGCACCTAATCCTGCAGAACCAATAGCATAACCTTTTGTCACAGCTTTTGTAGTATTACCAACAGCATCTAGAGCATCTGTGGTCTTTCTAACTTTTTTGTCTAAATTTGACATTTCGGCAATTCCTCCTGCATTATCAGTGACGGGACCATAGGCATCTAAAGCAACAACCATACCGGCTAAAGCAAGCATTGTAGTTACTGCTATTGCAATACCAAAAAGACCTGCAATTGAATTAGTTATCAAAATTCCTGAAACGATAATTAATGCAGGAACTGCAGTTGCTTCCATTGAAACAGCTAAACCTTGAATAACATTAGTCCCATGACCTGTTGTAGATGATGCTGCAACTGATTTAACTGGTCTATAATTAGTACCAGTATAGTATTCAGTAACCCAAATAAGTAATCCAGTAATAACTAAACCAATTACTCCACAATAATATAAATTCATACCGGTAAAAGTTTTATCATTAACAGTAAATTCATTTGTAAAACCAATTACATAATCAGTAACTGGGTACAAAATGATTAATGAAGCTAAAGCTGAAACAACAAAACCTTTGTATAAAGCATTCATTACATTTTTACTATTTCCTAATTTTACAAAAAATGTTCCTATGATAGATGTTAAAATACAAGCCCCACCAATAGTTAATGGATATATCATCATATTCAAATCTCCTATAAAGAAAATGGATGATAGAACCATTGTTGCTACAATAGTGACAGCATAGGTTTCAAATAAATCTGCCGCCATACCAGCACAATCTCCAACATTATCACCAACGTTATCTGCAATCACTGCAGGATTTCGAGGATCATCTTCAGGAATACCAGCTTCAACTTTACCTACTAAATCTGCACCAACATCAGCACCTTTTGTAAAGATACCTCCGCCTAATCTTGCAAAAATAGAAATTAAAGATGCTCCAAAACCTAAGGCAACTAAAGCATTAACAATTTCTCTTTCTTCAATATTGAATTTTAATAAAAGATAATAATAGACAGCTATTGATAATAAAGCTAAACCAGCAACTAACATTCCAGTAACTGCGCCCGATTTAAATGCTACTGAAAGACCCTGAGCTAGTCCTTTTCTTGAAGCTTCAGCAGTTCTTACATTTGCTTCTACTGATACTAACATTCCTACATAACCAGCAATACCAGATAAAGTTGCTCCAATTAAATAACCCAGACCAACAAGAGGGCTAAAGGCAATACTAACGATTACTAAAACAACTACACCAACAATTGAAATCGTTTTATATTGTCTAGCTAAATAAGCTTTTGCACCAATTTGAATTGCAGATGCAATATCTTGCATTTTTGAATTTCCTGCACTTGAATTTAAAATATTTTTTCCAGTAAAATATCCGTAAATAATGGATAAGAAACCGGCTGCTATCGTGTATAATAAAATTGTTTCTACTGTTGTACTCATATAAACCTTAAGGTTGATGATTGTTAGTTTTTAAGCCCGGACAATACAAAAAAAGCTAAAAAAGACAATAATTAACTTTTAAAATTGATGAGTA
>CACHDJ010000004.1 GCA_902578525.1 uncultured Pelagibacteraceae bacterium
AGTTTCATTAGATGGAATAAATAAATTTATATCATCATAATTTGAAAGAATATTTATATCTTCAAAACAATGATGGGTTGAGCCTAACTTAGCGTAATCATTTGAAGCACCAACTGAAACAATATTTCCACTTAATTTATTATAAACAAAATCTATTTTAATCTGATCTAAAGCTCTTAATACTAAAAAAGGTGCTATGGTATGTATTATTGGTATATAACCGGCTTTAGATAAACCTGCTGCAAAGCCAATCATTGATTGTTCCATTGTGCTCATATTTAAAATTCTATTTTTATAATTTTTAAAAACATTCCTAAATGAAAAAACACCTATATCTCCTAACAAACAAAATATTTTTTTATTTTTTTTCATTAAGTCTTCAACGACAAGGGGGAAGGTTTTTCTCATATTTTTAATTCTTTTTTAAATACTTCTAATTCTTTTTTTGTGGGAGCTCTATGATGCCAAGCAGGATCATTTTCAATTGTTTTTATTCCTTTGCCTTTAATAGTATTGGCAATTAATATTTCAAAAGATTTTTTTTTTAAAGATTTTCCTATTGATTTTTCTAAATCTAAAATGTTATGTCCATTTATTTCTGTTATTTTATCACAAAAGACTGATAATTTTTTTTTTAGATTTAAAAATTTGATACTTCTAAAATCTGAATTATTTCTATCTATAATTAATAAAATATTTTTAAGTTTATAATTATCAATAATATGCAGACTTTCCCAAGTTGTTCCTTCCATCAATTCTTGATCACCAATTAAACAAATTACACATCTTTTGTCTCCTTTATTTTTAAGTGAAAAAGCCAATCCTGTTGAAACTGGTAAACCGTGCCCTAATGAACCTGTAGAAAAATTAAAATTTGGTAATTTTGTTGAGTCGGGATGACCTCCTAACTTTGAATTAAAATTACAAAATGATTTATAATCTTTATTTTTCAAAATCTTAAAATGATTCATAACTGCATAAACTCCTATAGCTGCATGACCTTTACTTAATATGAAGTAGTTTTTTTTAAAATACTTTTTAAATATTACGAATAAAATTTCTAAAACAGAAAAAGCACTGCCTATATGGCCTTCTTTAATTCGGTAACAACTTTCTAAGATTTTATATCTTATTTTACTTAACTGATTTTGGAACATTATATTAAATTATTTTTTTAAGGTCAGAATTAATCATTTCAGATATTAATTGTTCAAAATTTATTTTTGGTTTCCATTTTAAAACCTTTTTTGCTTTTCTATTATCGCCTACTAAATCATGAACTTCATTTGGCCTAAAATAACGTTTTTCTTGTTTAACAATTATTTGTGATTTTTGAATTTGGCCAATATTATTTAAAGCAACAGCATATTCGAAGTTATTTTTATCTTTTTTCCACGCGTATTTAATATTCAATTTTTTTAGTACAAGATTTATTAAATCTTTAACTGAATAATTTTTTCCAGTTGCGATCACAAAGTCATCCGGGACTTTATGTTGTAAGATTTTCCATTGGGCATAAACAAACTCTTTTGCATGTCCCCAATCTCTTTTGGACTTCAGGTTACCCAAATATAAACATTTTTGCTGACCCTTAATAACTTTTATTATTCCAATAATTGTTTTTCTAGATATAAAATTTTCACCTCTTCTAGGTGACTCGTGATTAAATAAAATTCCATTTGAAGCAAACATTGAATATGCATCTCTATAATTTCGAGTCATCCAATATGAATATAATTTAGCTGTTCCATAAGGTGATACAGGTTCAAATTTACTTTTTTCATTATATGGTTTTTCTGGACTATTCCCAAAAATTTCTGACGTGGAGGCTTGATAAAACTTTATTTTTCTTTTTTTATCAAGAATCCTTATTGCCTCTAAAATTCGTAATGTTCCAATTGAGTCTGTTTGAGCAGTATATTCAGGTAATTCAAAAGAGACCCCTACATTACTTTGAGCTGCTAAATTATAAATTTCATCTGGTTTAATCTCATTTATTAAATTAAAAACATTTGAAAAATCTGTAACATCCCCATATTTCAATATTAGATTTGTTTTTAAATGAATATCCTTGTAAATATGGTCTATTCTAGTTGTATGTATTAAACTTGTTCTCCTCTTAATACCGTAAACTATATAATTTTTATTTAATAAAAGTTCAGCAAGATATGAACCATCTTGTCCTGTTATACCAAAAATTATAGCAATTTTTTTTTTCATATAATTAAAACAATTAAATTAATTTTTATATAATTATTCTAACCCTGTCTATCACGAAACGATAGAATTGGTTTTTTTATTGGCCAATTAAAATTAATATCAGGATCATTCCATTTTATACTTATTTGATTTTTAACATCATTATAATTTCCTTTAAAATAATAATCGTATGAATATATGCAATCTTTAGTCATACAAAGCCAAGAATTTAAAAACATTGGAGGTATTAGAACTGAAATTTTATTTTTGTCTGTAAGATGAAAAGAAGAATATTTAAGATAATTTTTTGAGTTTTTTCTATAGTCAACGACAACATTTAAGACGTCTCCTTTAATGCATGATACTAATTTCCAAGATTTTGTATCACCGTGAAAACCTCGTAAAACATTTTTTTTTGATTTTGTAAATTTACAAAGATTAAAATTTTTATTATAAAAATATTTTTTATCCCATTTAGTCCAAATTTCTCCTCTAAAATCTTTGAATGAAGATGGTTTATAAAATTTAATTTCTTTTAATTTTTTATCAGAATAAATTTTCATTTAATTATTTATTTTTTTTAAACCTTGGCAAAGATCTATTATTCTTTTTTTTTCTAAAAATTGATGGTTACCAATGTAAACTGAAAAAAAGTGCATATGTTCAGTATTTTTTAACAATTTGAAAGAATTTGATGGCTTCATTTTTTTTAAATATGGTTGTCTAAGTTGATTTCCTAAACTTCCTAATCGATACTCAATAGACTTTTTATCTAACAAATTTAAGATTTTTTTAAAGAGTTTAATGTTTTTTGATTTTAGAATTAAATGAAGACCATAATTACTTGATCCTTTTAAATCAAAATCTTTAAAAAAAATATCCCCTCTTAAGTTGTTCAAAAATAATCTATGATTTTTATTTCTTATCCTTATATTACTATTCAATCTTTTTAACTGCTGTATTCCTAAAACAGCTGATAACTCTGTATTTCTAAGATTGAAACCTTCAGTACTAAAAATAAAATCATTATTTAAATATTTATTTCTTTTTATTGTTGCTTTAATAAATTTATTATCTTGTGAGTCTCTCAACAATCCGTGGCCTCTCTTCATTTTAGCAAGCCTATCAATTTCTTTTGAATTAGTAGAAATCATTCCTCCCTCAATTGTTGTCATATGATGACCATAATAAAATGAAAAATTAGAAATCGTACCAAGAGTCCCGATTTTTTTATTTCCTAGTTTTGCTCCATGAGACTCACAAACATCTTCAATTAAATAAATATTTTTATTTTTTAAATAATTGATAAATTTTTTTGTAATTCCAGCAAATCCCATTGCATGAGTAATAAAAACAGCTAATGTATTTTTATTGATTTTTCGTTTAACTAAACTTTCATTTAATGCTAAGTTTTTAAAATTTATATCTACAAAAATTGGTTTAAAACCAGCATTGATCACAGAAACTACATCTGAACTCCATGTAAAAGCAGGTAATATAATTTCCTTCTTTTTACTATTTAGTTCTTTAAGTATATTAATTGATATCAAATTGGCAGATGCTCCAGAATTTACAAAAGTACTATATTTTACACCTAGCCAATTAGACCATTTTTTTTCAAATTCTATTACTTTTGGACCATTAGTAAATTTATTAGAGTTTTTTATAAATTTAATAAGAGTGATTTTATCCTTTGGCAATATATTATTAGACATTAATTGCCATTTGTAATTTTTCATAATTTGCACATTAAATTAATAACCGTTATAATCAATTTATTTAATTTCAATTAAAATTATAGGTATCCACAATGAAACTTTTATCTATTATTTTCTCCTTCAGAAATGAAGAAGGTAACATAGCGCCTTTAGTTAAAAGAGTTTCAAGATCAATGGAAAAAGTAGAGGGTTGGAAATATGAAATAATTTTTGTCAATGATAATTCTAAAGACTCCTCTGAAAAAGTTTTAATAGACCTTCAAAAAAATCACCCCATAAAAATAATCAATATGAGTAGAAATTTTGGTGTTGATCCATGTGTATTGGCTGGTTTCAGAAATAGTTCTGGGGACGCAATAATTTATTTACATTCAGATCAACAAGATCCTCCTGAGATAATTCCTCAACTAATTAAAAAACATGAGGAAGGAAATGATATAGTCCATACTGTAAGAACTAAACGAAAAGGAGAAGGTAAATTTAGAATGTTCTTAACAAAAATTGCGTATAAAGTAATTAATTCTCTCTCAGACATAGATCTTCCAGTACAAGCAGGTGATTATAAACTCATATCAAGAAAAGCTCTTAATGAGATTCTAAAACAAAAAGAGTTTAGACCTTACGTAAGAGGTTTGTCAGTTTGGGTTGGATTTAACCAAGATTATATTTATTATGAAAGAGAAGCTAGAGGAGTTGGCGAATCAAAGATGCCATTACTATCTGCTGGGCCAATTACTGATTTTATAAATGGAGTTACAAGTTATTCTTTAAAGCCTCTTTATCTTGGAATCTTTTTTGGCTTTTTTGCGATTTTAATATCTTTTTTATTAATTATATATTCTCTTTATTTAAAATTAAGCAATTTAGCTATACCAGGATCTACAAGTATTATCATTGCAGTATCATTTTTTTCAGGAATATTACTATTTACTTTAGGTATAATTGGTATTTATCTTGCTAGAATATTTGAGCAAACAAAAGGTAGAGACCAATATATTATTAAAAATATTAAAGATTATAAGTAGAAATTAACTAGTATGAAAAAATCATTTCCGTGGTTATTTCTAATCTTAGGTATAATTTTATCAACATTTTTTTGGAATTACATTTCATTTTCCTATGATAATTCAAATACTATAGTAGGACAGTACTCAGAAAACAAAATAAATCCTCTTAATGATACATTTAGAGGATTAATATTTATATTAGTTCCAATTGTTTTTTATAGTTTTACTTTCTTGTTATTTAACAAAAATAAAATCTCAAATAAAATTTTTTATAACAATTATAATTTTAAAAATAGCAATATTGATTATTTATCAATTATTTTAATATTTTTTTGTATTTTAGAATTTATAAGTTTAGATTATAGAAATTATTTAGGATCATTCGATGTTATTCATGAGGGCAGATTCCTTACCGCACAACTAAACTTTTTAGATAAAGATAAAATTTGGACTGGAACTTTATTTGACTATGGGTTTTTAGGAAATACAATAGGCATTTTTTATAGTTTTATTTTTAACGATTACTCTATAGCAATTCAGAGATTTTTATTTCAATTTTTAATACTTTTAAATAAAATTATTTTGATACTTATATGTAGAGAAATAATAAATTCCCTTAACGCAAATAATAGAAGAGAAATTCTTTTTTTAATTTTAAGCTTTTCAATTATCAGCTTAACAAGTTTTTATGACCACGTAACAGTATTTCACAAAAGAATGTTTTTATTTTTAATCTTTCTTTTGTTAGTTACTCAAATAATAAACTCTAAAGAAAAAAAGGTTATTTCCTCATTTATAGTTGGTTTTCTCTCAGTTTTATCAATTTTATTTTATTGGGACATAGGTTCATATACCAATTTCTTATTAATATTCTTTTTAATCTATCTATTTTTAGTAAAAAAATACTATGATTTATCAATTATAATTTTTTCAATTATTTTATCTTGGTCAATATTTTACATCTCTTTACCAAGTGACGAAATAAAAGAATTTTTTAATCAATATATTTTTATAATTAATATATCAGACTATCTATTGGGAATAGAATATCCAACACCATTTTCTGAGAAATCAACAAGACATACGAAAGCACTTTTATTAATTATTTTATCTGGTGTTTTTTTAGTAAATTATATTTTCAAAAATTCTGATAAAGAAAATCTAAACTCTAAATTTATTTTATTTTTCATTTTTATTTCATCAATAGTTTTTTTTAAATCTGGATTAATGAGATCTGATAGTCCGCATATTAAATATAGTTCAGGCTTATACTCTTTGTTAATAATTTTTTTCACTTCTTACTATCTACTTAAATTGATTGAAAATTATAAGATAATCGAAAAAAGAGTTCTTCATTTTTTTGAAAAAAAAAAATTTCTTTTAATATTTACAATTTCAATTAGTTTTTTCTTTTTCTTCCAAAATAACTTTTCAAATTTAGTTAATATATTTAACCCTAAAGAAAATTTTATTATGTTAACGAAAATTGAAGATAAAAAAATTTTGAGTGATGATTATTATGAATTTATCAAAATATACAAAGATTTAACAAAAGATGAATCTTGTGTACAACAGTTTACTGATGATAGTGCGATACCATATTTAGTAAATAAACCTACATGTACTAAATATTATGTTAACTCCCATATCATTCAAAATTGGACAGAAAAAAATTTTATTGAAGAATTAATGGACTCCTCACCTAATTATATTATTTACTCATCTGAAATAAATTGGTTCAAGAGTCGTAACAATGCCCCTAATGCTGATAAATTTATATTAGAAAATTATCTTTTATATAAAGAACTTTCGCCATGGATTATTTATAAGAAAAAGTAATGTTTTAATTTAAATCAACTTTTTTAAAAAAAATTTTGATCCTTTGTATTTATTTTTAAATTTCTTAATCTTCATAATATTATTTGCTATATTTAACTATAAAATCGACTATATACATTTTAAATTTTAATTATAATTATTGTTTATGCTATCAAATAAAGAAATTATCTGTCCAAATAACCTGTTAAAAATTGCTTATAAGAAAAAAGAAATTAAAGTTGCAGTAGTAAATGCAGGAAAACCACTCCCAATGCTTTCAATTCGAGATGCTGTAAATGAAAATCTAGTAGATCCAATTTTTATAGGAGACAAAGATGAGATTTATAAATGTGCTGAAAATTTAAAATGGGATATTTCTAAATACGAAATAATTCATGAGCCAGTAGAAAATAATACAGCTGCAATAGCTGCGAAATTGGCTAGTGAAAAAAAAATAAGAATAATTATTAAAGGGCACATTCATACTGATATTTTAATGAAAGAAGTTCTAAAAAGAGAATATAATTTATTAGGAAAAACTCGCTTAAGTCATATTTGGCATATGACTATTGGAAAAGATGATAAACCATTAATTATTACTGATGGTGCTTTAAACGTTTTGCCTAATGTTAAAACAAAAATGCATATTTTAAAAAATGTTATTAATTTTTCAAATAGAATTGGTATTAAAAAACCTAAGGTTGCGATACTTTCAGCAACAGAAGAGGTTTTAGAAAGTGTTCCGAGTTCGAAAGATGCTGAAGAGTTAACAAAACTTGCTAAAAAAGAAAATTTAAATGCTGATGTATTTGGTCCTCTTGCTTTTGACAATAGTGTTTCAAAAAAGTCAGCTGCAATAAAAGGTATCAAAAACGATGTTGCAGGAATAGCAGATGTTTTATTAGTTCCAAGTGTTGAAACAGGAAATGCTTTAGTAAAAATGCTGATTTATTTTTCTGGAGCATGTGCGGCTGGTGTGGTTGTGGGTGGAAAAGTCCCAGTTGTGATAACAAGTCGTTCTGATGAAGCTCAAGCTAGATTAGCTTCAATAGCTGCTGCTGTAGTTGCTTTAGACTAATTCTAAATAATATTTTAATTCTTCATTGAAATGATTAAGCTTATACTTTAAACACATCCACAAATAATTGAAAAAAGATAATCAATGGCAATACAGTATTTAAAAAAGTCACCTAAAACTTCATCTACAGACGACAGTAAAACTAGAGGAATTGTTCAGGACTTACTTAAAAACATAGAATCTACAAAAGAAAAAGGTTGTATCGATTTAACAAAAAAATTCGATAAGTATGATGGTGAAATTATTGTTTCAAAAGAAAGAATTAATGAAATCAAAAAAAATTTAGATCAAAAAACTAAAGATGATGTGCAATTTTCTTATGAAAGAGTTAGAAAATTTGCAGAAGCTCAACTAAAAAATTATGGGCAAGATTTTGAGGTAGAACTTTCAAAAGGTTTATATGCTGGACAAAAATTAGTTCCAGTTAATACTGCTGGATGTTACATACCTGGTGGTAGATATGCTCATATAGCTTCTGCAGTCATGAGTGTGACTACTGCAAAAGTTGCAGGGGTAAGAAATATTATTGCTTGCAGTCCACCAAAAGAAAATTTGGGTGCCCACCCGACTATAATTTATACTGCAGATCTTTGTGGAGCCGATGTAATTTTAAATTTAGGTGGTGTTCCTGCAATTGCTGCTATGACTAATGGGTTATTCAAAAATCCGCCCGCAGATATAATTGTTGGACCAGGTAATCAATTTGTTGCAGAAGCAAAAAGAATTTTATTTGGAAAGGTTGGAATTGATCTGTTTGCAGGTCCTACAGAAATTGGAATCATTGCTGATGCAAAAGCAGATCCAGAAATAGTAGCTGTTGATTTAGTTGGACAAGCAGAACATGGATATAATTCACCATGCTGGTTATATACAACTTGTAAAGAACTTGCAGAAAAAGTAATGAAAAGAGTTCCAGAATTAATTGCAGAACTTCCTGAAGTTCCAAGAACTAACGCCGATGCTGCTTGGAGAGATTATGGCGAAGTTATTCTTTGTGATACTGATGAAGAAATGGTTAAGATTAGTGATAAGTACGCACCAGAACATTTAGAAGTTCAAACTGAAAACTTAAAGTGGTTTCATGAAAGATTGACTAATTATGGATCTTTATTTGTTGGAGAAGAAACAACTGTTGCTTATGGAGATAAATGCTCTGGTACAAATCATATTTTACCCACTAAAGGTGCTGGGAAATATACTGGTGGTTTATTTGTAGGAAAGTTTATAAAAACATTAAGTTTTCAAAGAATGACGAAAGAGTCTACTGAATTAGTTGGGGCTGCGGCTGCTAGAATCTCTAGATACGAGGGTATGGAAGCTCATGCAAGAACTGGTGATGTAAGACTAAAAAAATATGGTTACTCTAACTAATTATTTCTGAAATAACGTAAATTGTTAATAAACTCATAAAAGAAATAATAAATATATTTATTATTCTCCAAATTTTCTCACTTTTAGCATACTTAGATAAATAATTTGAGAGATAACCAATAAAAAAAAAGAATAAGAAAGATGAAATGGCTGCTCCTACTCCAAATAAAATTTTTTGACTTAATAATAAATTTTTTGAAAAATTTCCTAAAAAAAATACAGTGTCAGAATAAACATGGGGATTGAGATAAGTAAATCCAAGAGTTTTTAAAAAAATATCAAATTTCGATATATTGGTGATCTCATTATTAAAATCAACTATAGAATTATAAGATTTAATTTTTGAATAAATAAAATGGATTAAAAAAAAAATTAATAAAATATTAAATATAATTTCAATAGTTTGGCTAAAATATTGAATAAAATAATGAAAAATAAATATTCCTAAAAAAATAAGAATTAAGTCTGAAATAGAGCAAACTAGACAAACTAAAAAGATATGTTGTTTTTTTAAACCCTGCTCTATTACAAAAATATTTTGAGCACCAATTGCTAATATTAAACTTATCCCGGTAAAAAAACCTAATACCAGGTACTCCATCTAATTTTTAATTATTCTGGATTAGCTGTTAAAGTTTTAATTTCTAAAATATTCTCGTTGGGGTCTTTAACAAAAAAAGTTTCCTGCTCATATTTTGTCCCTTTAAATCTTAAATATGGCTCATCGTAGTACTTATGGCCGTTTTTTTTTAATCTATTTTTTAAATTGTCAAAATCTTTTCTAGATAAGTGAACTCCAAAATGAGGAACTGAAACGTTTCCCATATCAACATCATGTCTCTCATTTTCTAGTTTATGTTCACTTGCATGAAGTGTTAATTCATTACCCCAAAAATCAACATCTGCCCATTCTTGAGCTGAATTATCAAGTCGGCACCCTAATGTCTCACTATAAAATTTTTTTGCTGTTTCTAAATCACCACAAGGAATAGCTAGGTGAAAACAGTTAGTATTTTTGTACATGTTATTATCTCCTTTAAATTCTAAATATAATCACTATATAACTCACACAAATTTTTATATCAAGCGAACAAATTTTTATGAATGATTACTTACAATCTATAATTGACAGAGATCCTGCGGCAAAATCTAAATTAAGTTTAATTTTAACTTACCCAGGTGTTAAGGCTATTTTTTTTCACAGAATCGCTAATTTTTTTGCAATCGCAAAATTTGATCTAATAGCAAGAATGATTTCTCAATTTTCAAGATTTTTAACTGGAATAGAAATTCATCCAAAAGCAAAAATTGGAAAAAATTTATTTATTGATCATGGTATGGGTGTTGTGATTGGAGAAACTTCAGATATAGGAAATAATGTTACTATTTATCATAACGTTACTTTAGGCGGTATATCTCCAAGTATTAATTCTAATGAACAAAGAGATATTAAGAGACATCCAACTTTAGAAGATAATGTTGTTGTTGGTTCAGGAGCACAAATATTAGGACCTATAATAATTGGTAAAAATTCTTTAATTGGATCTAATTCAGTAATAACTAAAAATGTATCAGAAAAATCTGTTATGGCTGGTATTCCAGCAAAAAGAGTTGGTGATGCTTCAAAAGGATTTAAGCCATACGCGGTTACAGATGAAGATAAAGACTAATGACAAACATTAGAAATAATTTTATCGATTCAATAGGGAATACTCCTCTAATAAAATTAAAAGCAGCTTCTGAAATTACTGGATGTAATATTTATGGTAAAGCTGAATTTTTAAACCCAGGGGGTTCAGTTAAAGATCGAGCAGCATTAGCTTTAATTAAAGATGCTCAAGAAAAAAAATTAATTTTTAAAGGTGGCACTGTTGTTGAAGGGACAGCTGGTAACACTGGTATTGGATTAGGTCTATTAGGTAATTCGCTCGGCTATAAAACAATTATAGTAATGAATGACAATCAAACCCAAGAAAAAAAAGATATGTTAAGAAATCTTGGTGCTGAGTTACGATTAGTTCCTGCCAAGCCTTATAAAGATGATGGTAATTATGTAAAAGTCGCTGCAAGACTAGCAGATGAATTGAGACCTACAAATAACAATGGGGTTATCTGGGCCAATCAGTTTGACAACACTGCTAATGCAAAAGGTCATTATGAAGGAACAGGAAAAGAAATTTGGGATCAAACAGAAGGTAAAGTTGATGCGTTTGTTTGTTCTTCAGGCACAGGTGGAACAATTTCAGGGGTTAGTAACGCTCTTAAAGAAAAGAATAAAGATATAAAGATTTATTTATCTGATCCAAAAGGTTCTGCTCTTTACAATTATATTAAGAATGGTGAATTAAAATCTGAAGGAGCTTCAATCACGGAAGGTATTGGATCAAGTAGAATTACAAAAAATTTTGAAAATGCAAAAATTGATGGTGCCTTCTCAATAGATGATCATGAAGCTCTACCTATTCTTTATGATTTAATTCAAAACGAAGGTTTAAGTCTAGGAACAAGCTGTGGAATTAATATAGCAGGAGCCATTAAACTTGGAAAAGAATTGGGCCCAGGAAAAACTATCGTTACAATTCTTTGTGACAAGTCAGATAAATACAACTCTAAGATGTTTAATAAATCATTTTTAAAAGAGAAAAAACTCCCCCTCCCAAGTTGGCTATAATATCGCATACCAGCTATGTAACAAAACAGTTACATTTTTAGTCTAATATTAATTAATCTAGAATAACAATAATCAACGAGGAGAGTTATGAAAAAAACTATTTTATTTTTATCTTTTTTTATTTTCACTTCTGTTTATGCAGAAATGATTAAAAGTGACAGATCAAAAGCAATGGATTGTATAGGAATTTATATGGCTAATTACTTTCTTCCATCAGGTGAAAAATTTGAGTATGGGATGAAAGAAAAATCTATTTCAACAGTAAAAGTTTTAAAAACATATGCTTTAGAAATAGGTATACCAGAAAAGGAATGGGATGATGAAGTGAATAAGGCGGTAGATAAACATTATGGTTCAAAATACGACAAAGCTAAAACTGACAAATGTCATACATTTGTTGAAGCTTTAGTCCCTAATGGAGCTGAAAGAGTAAAAAAAGTAGTTCAAACTTTATATTAAAATAAAAAAGGAGAAAAAATGGAAAAAGAAATGTTAATAGTGGCTAAATTAAAAGAAGGTATGTTTGAAAAGTTTATGGGTTTCATGCAATCGCCTGAAGGTTTAGCAGAAAGAGCTAAAGTTGCAGTAGTAGAAAAAACTATTGGAACAGTAACACCAGATAAAAGTACTGTAATGTTTAAGATATTTTGTATTGATGAACCTGCATTACACAAATTTATTGAAGGAACTGAAGTGTCAAAACCTATCATGGATGCTGTGTTAGATAGCTACACAATTTATAATTTATCAAAAGTATAAGGAGATAAAATGAAAAACTATATAGTAACTCACACTTTTAAGTCAAAAGAAGCTAAAGCTAAAATGATAGAAGTTACTGGATCAATGTCGATGGAAGACATGACTAAAGCAATGACAAGTGATAATGCAAAATGTCAAATGAGCTGGAACACACCAGGTGATAATTTAACAATGTATTGTTGGTGGAAAGGTACTAATCCAGATGCCATTAATAAACAATTAGAGTCTATGAATGATTTCTATGAACCTCATAAATTTGTTGAGTGTACAGATGATGTTATAGATTTTAATGCTAAATAAAATAAGGATTAACAATGAAAGTAATTTATACAAGAACAATGAGGGTAAAAGATGATGGCTTAGGAAAAGCAATGGAAATTGGAAAAGGTTTAGCGACAGTTAGAAAAAAACATTATCCTAATCATGATGTCTATTTTTCTTTTCAAATGGGTGGAGACCCTAGAACAATAAGAGAAACTTTAATCGGACCTATGTTTGAAGGTGATAATGATGCTGACGCTAACATGTCTGCAGATCCTGAATATATAAAACTTTTAGAGCAGTTGAAAGAAGTTGCAATAGAAGGTACTATTGAAGATGAGATTAGGCCAATATTTAGTTAGTTTAAGGTATTAATATGATAGAGAAATTTAACGGAATATTTTATTTAGCAGTTTTTATAGTTCATTTTGTAGGATTTGCTTATTATGGATTTAGGTGTGTTTTCCAAACAAAATCTTTTTTAGATCAGTATGGTATTGATGACACCGGCGCTGGGATGGTTAGATTTTTTGGATCAATATTTTTCGGCTCTGTAGTTATGGCTATCTATGTTGGTTTTATAAGACCTAATGGTTTAGAAGCAACTTGGGGATTCTTTAATCTTATATTCTTACAGAACCTATCAGCTTTTATAGTTGGTTTTTATAATACAAAAATTAATAAACTTGGTCATACGGACAAAACTTCTGATGAAGGGATATATGCTCCGCTATTTTTAACTATTTTAAGTGCTGTACTTTGTTACGGTTTAGCTGATAAAATATACGTCTAAATAAAAGGAGAAGCTATGGCAGGAGTAGAAGTAAAAAGCTTTAATAAAGCAGACGAGGTTAATAATAATTTTAATAATGCAAAAATAGAAGCTGTAAAAGTTGGAAACCAAAGGGTAATGAAACTTACTCTACAGCCTGGATGGAAATGGTCAAAAGATATTAAACCAACAGTTGGGGGTGATAGCTGTCAGGCAACACATCTTGGTGTAATTGTTTCAGGAGCTGTTTGCGCAAAACATAATGATGGAACTGAAATAACTTATAAAGCTGGAGACGCATATTCTATTCAGCCAGGTCATGATGGATGGGTAGTAGGAAATAAACCAGCTATTGTTTATGAGTTTCATGGTATGTGGGGTGAATAATGTCAATATTAAAAAGATACACTGATGCAATAGATAAGAAAGATGAAGCAACTATGAATGAGCTTTTGCATGATGATTTTAAGTTCACAATGCATAAATCTGGAAATTCTCTTGGAAAAGCTGATGTAATCAAATGGGCAATGAGTGGTGATATCAATCAAGATAAAGCTCGAGTTGTTTATGAAAATGATGAAATCGGTGTACACCATTCATTCGTAACTTTTAATGATGGAAATGTAGAAGCTGTAATGGCAGTTTATAGATATAAAGATGGAAAGATTACTAGTTTAGAAACTGGTGCTACTCCAATGTCTAAATAATGTTTTCAAAAAAATATTTTGATTTCATATTCATTTTAATTATGGGTTTTGGCATGAGCTTACTCATGACACTTATAATTACTTATATAAATACTGGAATGGATAATGAATATATCAATAGGTTTTTTAAAGCTTGGTCAGTAAGTTTACCTATAGCGATTATAGCTGCACTTGTTCTAGGCCCACCAATAAAAAAATTAGTAGATAAAATTACCAAATAAGAATATTCTTTAATTTGTGAGTAACATAATTGCATACATTATTCTTATATTTGCAGTTATTTTGGGTACTGCAGCAAACGGTTTTGCCAAAGGTGCAAACGGTTTTACATTAATCATACCAAGCTTATTAACAGCAATAACTATTGTTGGCTGTATGTTCACATTATCTATAGTTATGAAAACTATTCCTGTGGGTATAACTTACGCTTCATTTGCTGGTTTATGTATAATAGCTACAACCATTGTTGGAATTTATAAATTTAATCAAACACCTGATTTTTATACTATCATTGGTTTAAGCTTAATTATTTCAGGAGTTTTGATTGTTAACTTGCTTGGTAAAACAGGTTAAATTTATGTCAAATTTATCTGGATATATATTTTTAATTTTAGGAATTTTACTTGGGATAATTTCAAATGGTTTTTTAAAATCAACAAATGGTTTTACATTATTAACACCAACAATTTTTTGTATACTTACTATTATAGCTTGTATTTTTTGTTTATCAAAAGCAATGAATATAATCCCAGTAGGTTTTACTTATGCTACTTATGGTGGCTTAACGATTACTGCTGTTACTTTATTTGGGGTGTTTAAATATAATCAAATACCAAATATTTATGGGATAATTGGAATAACTTTAATTATCATTGGGGTGATTTTATTGAACACTCTTGGTAAAACTACCTAGAGACAGGTTTTAAAATTCTAAGCATTTTATTGTGAAGACTTTTATTTGCTGAGCAAATTATATTTCCTGCCTTTTTAGCATCATCATTTTTCCAAGTTGTAACTATACCTCCTGCCGCTCTAATTATTGGCATCAATGCATGAATATCCCAAATTTTATTTCCACATTGAATAACAATATCAAGCTTACCTTCTGCAAAGTGAGAATAACTTAAAGCATCTGCACAAGGAAATTGCATTCGTTTTAATATTTGTGGTATTTTTTTTTGTTGATTTAAAGATAAACTACCATGAAAAGCTGCTGATAATTTCATATTTGAAAAAGTTGCTTTACTATTAATTTTTATTCTTCTTTTTTTTCCATTTTCTGAAACATATGCAGAATTGAACGAGGTATTAAAGTAGTATTTTTTAAGTATTGGAAAATTTGCAAGACCTACAACAGGATTACCTTTGAAATTTAGTGAGATTAAATTACTCCAAGTTGGATTGCCTATTACAAAAGATCTGGTTCCATCAATTGGGTCAATCACCCAAGAATAATTGCTTTTATTTTTTTTATGACCAAATTCTTCGCCTATCACTTGGTGAGTAGGAAATCTTTTTTTAATTTCTTTCCTTATAAACTTTTCAAAAGCTCTATCAGCACTGGTAACTGGATCATAACCTTTTCCCTTAAGTTTATTTGATACATTAAAAGGCTTGTTTAATTTTAAGTAATAAAATTTAGTTAATTTTTTTGCTAAGTTTTCAATAAACTTAGAATAAATTTTATAATCTGAGTTTTTTATTTTAAACACATCTTCCTATTACTATTTTATCATTACTGATTAAAGCTTAAATTTAACTTCTAGAGATTTTTTCTATCTGTCTTTCTGCATCTTTAATTGATTTTTCATAATCAAGCGCCATTTGATCAGCACTTACTACTTCAACTTTTTCTATTCCAAAAAAATTTAAAATAAATTTAAGCCAAGGGGTTAAAAAATCTTCACTACTATTAAGTTTTGTACCTCCAGAGGTGATTACTAAATAAGCACGTTTATTTTTTAACAACCCTTCTCTTCTACCATCAGGTTTAAATTTAAAAGTTTCACCAATACGAGCGGCAAGATCTGACCAAGCTTTTAAAGTTGCAGGAGGACCATAGTTATAAATTGGAGCAGATATTATAATGATATCACTTTCCTTAAGTTCCTTCACTAAGGTATCTGACAATTCGAACATCTTTTTATGATGTTCAGTTTGATCTTTTTCAGCAATTTTCATACCTGACTCTGTTAAGCCTGATACAAAAACCATTTCATCATCTAAATCTCGATAAATAACTTCATCATTTGGTTTTTTTATTTTATTTAATAATTTCTTGGCTAAAGCCCTTGAAGTAGAGCCTTCTTTTCTAGCACTAGAGTCTATTAGATAAATCTTCATAATATTTTTATCCAAAATTTTGTAAGAATGGAAAAATATTTAATAAATAAAATCCCAAAGCTTGTAATTGGTTAGTTAATATCAAAATACCAGTAATTAATAGAACAAATCCACCTATTTTAGTTACCAAATTAATATTCTTTTTAAAATTTTTAGAAAATATTAAAAATTTTTGTATAAGATATCCTGATAAAATAAATGGTAAGGCCAATCCCAAAGAATAAGAAATTAAAAGTAAAATACCTTTATTTATACTATCTTCAGTAGCAGCAAGAACTAAGATTGAACCTAAAATAGGACCAATACAAGGAGTCCAACCAAAAGCAAAAGCCATACCAATTAATATTGGACTATAAAAATTTGTATTTATATTTGTTTGAATTCTTTTTTCGTAATTTAAAAATTTTAAATTTATGATCCCAATGATATGTAATGAAAGAACAATTATTACTAATCCGGCAAATATTCTGAGTTCATATGAGTTCTGAAGTAGTACTTGACCCAGAAAAGTAGAAGCTGCTCCAAAAATAATAAATATAATTGAAAAACCTAGTGTAAATAAAATTATTGGAGTTAAGTTTATATTTTTTTTTTCTAATAATTCATTTAATGAGCTACCCGATATATAAGAAATATAACCAGGTATTAATGGCAGTACGCAGGGAGATAAGAAACTTATTAAACCTGCTCCAAAAGCAACTGTTAATTCAATCATTATAATTAAAATTATCCCTTAATACCCAAGTGAGTATACTTAACGTTTAAGTAATCTTTGATTGCATTTGAACCACCTTCTCTACCATATCCACTTTGTTTTATTCCTCCAAAAGGTGCTTCAGCTATTGCTACTACTCCTGTGTTAACTGCTACCGATCCAGTTTCTAGTTGTTCTGATGCTAAATGAGCTTTCTCCATAGAATTAGTACAAACATAACTGCATAAACCTAGGTCATGATTATTAGCTCTTTTAATAACTTCATCAAATGATTTAAAAGAAAGCATGGGCACCAATGGTCCGAAAGGCTCTTCTTTCATTATTGTAAAATTATCTTTAACGTCATCAAATATAGTTGGCTCATAAAAATATCCTTTATTAAAACCTGCAGGTCTTTTTCCGCCCAATAAAACCTTGGCTCCTTCTTTTTTTGTTTTTTCAACTAAAGTTTCAACTTCGTTCAATCTCTTTAGTGTTGTTAAGGGCCCTAATTGAGTATCTGGATCCATCCCATTTCCAATTTTCAATTTTTTTGTTTTTTCTACAAATAAATTTACAAATTCATCTTTTTTTTCCTCTTGAATATAAAATCTGTTAGGAGATATACATACCTGACCATTGTTTCTAAATTTAGCAGCGATAGCTATATCTGTAGCTTTTTTAATATCTGCATCTTTAAAAACAATAAAAGGTGAATGGCCACTCAATTCCATAGTAACTCTCTGAACTTTGTCAGCTGCTTGTTTTAAAATTAATTTTCCAACTCTTGAAGAGCCGGTTATAGATATTTTTTTAACTATATCAGAAGCGATTAATTGCTGAGCAATACTTGGGGGATCCCCAGATAATAGATTTACGACACCTGGTGGAACTCCACATTCATTACAAATATTTACCATTTCCATAACAACACCAGGGGTAATCACATCAGGTTTTACTATCACTGAACATCCTGCTGCTAGAGCTGTTGATATTTTTCTAGCAGATAATACTGCAGGAAAATTCCAGGGAGATAGAGCTGCGACCACTCCTACTGGTTGGTAGTAAACATGTACTCTAGTATCTTTAAATCTACTCTCAACAGTTTGTCCAAAAATTCTCTTAGTTTCTTCAGCATTCCATTCAAAAATATCTGCGGCTCCGTTAATCTCTCCTTTTGCTTCGGCGAGTGGCTTTCCAACTTCTAAAGTCATCCACTTAGAAAGTAGATCTTGCTTTTCTCTGATCCTATCTGCAATACGTCTTATAATGTATGATCTTTCCCAAGGAGCAGTTTTTTTCCAAACTTCTAATCCTTTCTTTGCAGATTGTAATGCTTTCTCAACATCTTCTGGAGTTGCTTTAGAAGCATGTCCAATTATTTCTTCTGTTGCTGGATTAATAACTTCATAAGTTCCTTTATCTGAAGATTGTTGCCACTTACCATCAATAAATTGACCAAGTTTTTCGTACATTTTTTTAATCTAACATGACTGTAGGTTGTGTCTACTATGTAATTTTTACACATTAAATAATTTTATTACAATGATAGGATCTCTTAAGGAAAGGAGATATTTATGAAAGCATACATAATGGGTAATTACACGGACAAAGCTTTTCAAGGTTTTTTAAAAGATCCCTCAAGCGATAGAAAAGCTGTAGTCGAACAACTTACTAAGGCTATGGGAGGAACAATGCACAGTATGGATATTGTAAGAGGTTCATACGACTTTGTAGTTGTTACAGATGTACCTAGTTTCGAAGACTTTGCGGCAATTAAATTAGTTGTAGAAGCATCAGGTGCTGTAAAAAATTTAACTATTTTAGAGGCTATTGATTTTACTAAAGCTACAACAAAAGCAAGTAAAATTGGTTATAAAGCACCAGGTCAATAATATATTTAATTAACTTCCAGCTTTAATCTGGAAGTTAATTAATTTTTTTACCTTAAAAATTTAACTATTTACCAACTGAATTTGCTACATAAAAAGAAACTATATCTATTTCTTCTTTTGTTAGGATTTCATCTTCTCCAAAAGCAGGCATAACTCCTAGACCATGAGTTACAATATCCATAACAGAATCATAATTTAAACCTGCAACAGTATCTAAATTTGGACCAATATTTCCCTCTGAGCCAGCTGCTTTTAAAACGTGGCATGCCGCACATCCAGCAGTTTCATTAAAGATTTCTAAACCCTTGGTCATTTTTGCTTCATCAGCAAATGAAATATGAATTTTAGATATTGCAAAAAAAAGTATAATTAATAAAAAACTTTTAATCTTCATTAACTAACTTTAGGTTAATTTAATCTTCTATACTACAGTAATATTTACACTATGATCTTTCCAACCATTGTGTGCATAACCCCTTCTATTTTCCATTCTTAATTCAGGTTGTTTGTCTTTACCATTTGAAGCCAAGCTAGCGATGTTATATTTTCCAGAAGATAAAGTTGTTTCAAACACAAACTGTCTCCAAGCATATTTTCCTAAATCAGGACCTATAAATTTTGCTTTTTTCCAGCTACTTCCACCATCAACAGATACTTTTACACTTTTAACTTTTCTTGTACCTCCCATGGCTACTCCAACTATTTGAACTTTTCCTGCTTTAACAGTTCCAGTTTCGTCAGTTGGCCTTGTTATCCATGATTTAACTGGCATTTCCCAACAAGATGGATACTGAGATCCTTTTTTTCCTATTGGAGAAATTCGATAGCTTTTTTTCATATATTTTACTGAAGACTCTTGTGATGTAAAAGCTACTTTCCCTAAATGTTTAACGTTATTAATTCCAAAATAACCAGGGGTTATCATTCTTAAAGGTCCTCCATGAGCATTTGGCACTGGAACACCATTCATTTCCCAAGCTAACATTGCATCTTTATAAACTTTTTTGGGTACTGATCTTGCTATCATAGCTTTTTTTGGATCTAATCCTGTTGGTACATGATCAACTCCTTCTGAAGTCATATAAACTGAATCTCCACTTATTCCTCCACAAGCATCAACCACTGTCTTCATAGGTACACCTGTCCAAAAAATACAAGCGGCAGCTCCTGTCTTCCATTGAGAGCCTCTTGGTTTGTGTTTAAAAAAACCTCTACCGTTACCTGAGCACTGTAAAATTGTAGCCATAGTTGTATGACCCAATTTTTGAAGCTGAGATAAAGTAAATGTTTTTGGATTTTTAACTCCTTCAATAGAAACTTTCCAATTTTTTCGATTACCAATTTGATCATCGGTCATAGTTGGCATATTATTTCTAATATAAACGTTTCTATTTGGCGTAATTAAACTTTCTCCTATAGCACTTCTATGAGTTTCAATTCCTTTATTTGAATGTACAATTAAAGCACTTCTATCTTTCCAATTTATAAAGTCTGGTAAACCTTTTGTATTTTCGTTGAGTGGTGTGTGATTTGCATTAGCAATAGATATTGGAACAACTGAAGCGGTTGCTGCCACGCCAGCAAGTGCTGCAGTTCCAGTTAAAAAATTTCTTCTATTTAAGTTTAGTTTTGTTTTATTTTTGCTCATAAAAATACCTCCCGTAAAATTTTATTTTATCAAAAAAAAACGTTGCTAAAAATATAAAAATTAATTTACAATTTTAAGTTGTAGTAAATTTTTATTTATTTTCTTAGTTAATTAAATTTATTAATTAACGATTCTAGTATAAGTTTATTTCATGCAACACTTACAAGATAATTTTGGTAGAAAATTTCCATACATAAGAATGTCTATAACTGAAGTTTGTAACTTTAAATGTGGCTACTGTTTACCAAATGGTTACATGGCAGATAAAAGTGATAATAGAAAATTTTTACATATAGATGAAATAAGGCGTCTAGCTAAAGGATTTTCAGAGTTGGGAGTTCAAAAAATTAGACTAACTGGTGGAGAACCAACAGTAAGAAAAGATTTTTTCGAAATTGTAAAAATTTTAAAAAATGAAACAACTATAAAAAAAGTTGTTATTACTACTAACGGATATCATTTAGATCAAAAAGCAAAGTTATTAATAGATAGTGGTTTAGATGGTATTAACATTAGTATTGATAGTTTAGATAGAGAAACTTTTAAGAATGTAACTAAGCATGACAGATTGCCAGAAATTCTTAAAGGAATTCAAAACTTACAAGATTTAGGTTTTGATAATATAAAAATTAATGCTGTTCTTCTAAATGGTATTAATTCATCTACTAAAGATTTTAATGCATGGTCTGAATTCATAAAAATTAATAAAGTAAATTTTAGATATATTGAATTAATGCAAACTGGGGATAATTTAGATTATTTCAATAAATATCATGTTTCATCCAAAATTTTTAAAAATTATTTAAATGATAATAATTGGATATATCAAACTCAAGGTTTAGATGCCGGTCCATCATTAAATTATATAAATCCAGACTACAAAGGGAAATTCGGAATTATCGCTCCTTATTCTAAAAATTTTTGTAAATCGTGTAACCGTTTGAGAATTACATCAAAAGGAGATTTAAGACTTTGTTTATTTGGCAATACAGGAATAAGCATAAGACATTTGCTTCAAAAAGATGACCAGACTGAAGAGTTAAAAGATCTTATATTAGGTCAAATGAGATTTAAAAAAGAGTCTCATTACCTTGAGCTTGGAGAGACTGGACTAACAAAAAATTTATCTAAAACTGGTGGTTAAATGAAAAATCTAAAAGTTGTAAATCAAAATGATTTAAAAGACTGGGCTAAAGAAATATTTGAGAAAAATACTTTTAATATGGTTGATGTTTCATCTAAAAAGGAAACATTCAGAAGAGCATTAGCTTCAGGAAAAATTTATGTTGGTAAGGAAGTCTTTGATTTAATCAAAAATAAAAAAATGCCAAAAGGTGATCCTATTACTTTAGCAGAAGTGTCAGCAGTTTTAGGGGTTAAAAAAACAAGTGAACTAATTCCTTTATGTCATCCACTCCCGATTGACCATACAGCAACTAAAATTGTTATGAATGAAGTTGATAACTCGCTGGAAGTTTTTTGTGTGGTATCAGCTGTTGCTAAAACAGGTGTTGAGATGGAGGCTATCATGGGTGTTAACGCAGCGTTAATTACTATTTATGATTTAAGTAAAATAGTTAATCCACATCTTAAAATTGATAATGTTAAATTATTGATTAAAGAAGGTGGTAAAAGTGGATTATGGAAAAATCCAGACGGTTTACCCGAGTTCCTCAAAAATATTTTTTAATTTTTTCATGTCAGTTTACTTAAGTTCTCAAAAAGTAATTAAAGATTGGATTGATTATAACGATCACATGAATGTTTCATATTATCTATTAATGTTTGATAAATATGGTGCAGATACTTTGAATAACATTTTTAAGATGGGAGAGCAGTCTGCAAAAACAACTAAGAAAAGCACAATGATTGTAGAATCTCACATAACTTACAACCAAGAACTTCAGCTTAATGATGAGGTTGATATCAATTGTGTTTATTTTGATCATGATAAAAAACGACTTCAATATAAAATGGAAATGATACATAAAGAGAAAAAATTTCTATCTTCAACAATTGAAATTTTAGCTCTATACGTTGATCTTAATGAAAGAAAAGTTGCTGAATTTGAAGAAGAAAAAATAAAAATAATGGATGATTTTATTTATAAAAACAAATCTCAATTTAACAATGAAAATCTAAAATTTTCATCTAAGCTTAAGAAATGAAAATTAAATTAGAGTTATTCGGTTCTAGTAGGGATTTTAGCGATAAAGACCACTTGGAGCTTGATGTTCAAGATAAAGCTTCAATAGATGATTTAAGAAATCAAATTATTGAATATTTAAATAAAAATTTCAAAGGCAATGAAGCTTTTATTAAAATTGTTAAATCATCTGCTTTCTGCTCTGAAAATAATGAAATAATTAGCGACAATTATAAAATCACAAAAGATCAAAAGATTGGTATTATACCTCCTATCGGAGGAGGTTAATGCTTCATACAAAAATAATAGATTCCAAAAAAGAAAAGATACTTACTTCAAATGCTGAAAAATTTATTAAACACTCTAAGTTTGGAGCATCCATTTATTTTTTAGGTACTGTTAGAAATGTAAACGATAATAAAAATGTTATTGGAATTACTTATGACAGTCATGACGAAATGGTAATTAAAAGTTTTGAAGAGATTTATAGTGAAGCAGATCAACAGTTAGATATTAAAGATAAAGCGGTATTTATTGAACATGCTAAAGGACATTTGAGGTTAGGTGAGATTAGCATAATTATCGCAGTAGCTTGCAAACATCGTGATCAAGCCTACGTACTCTCCAGATATATAATTGAGGAAATAAAAAAAAGATCTCCAATTTGGAAAAAAGAACATTATGAAAATGAAGAAAGCGAATGGTTAAAAGGAAATCCAGTTTTAAATGAAAAAGTTTAAGTATTCAGAAGTTACACCAGAAAATATCTATAAAAAAAGAAGATCCTTTGTTAAATCATTAAGTTTTGGATTAGGTTCATTATCAATAAGTTCTTTATCTTTAATCAATAATGCTTTTGCAAATACTGAAGGAAATAAACCAACAAGTTTTGAAGATATCACTACTTATAATAATTATTATGAATTTGGGACTGGTAAAAGTGATCCTTATTTAAAATCACAAAACTTTAAAACAAAACCATGGACAGTTAAAATTGAGGGAGAAATTGAAAAACCTTTAGAGCTTTCTATTGAAGAAATTTTATCATCTTTTCCTTCAGAAGAACGTATTTTGAAACTAAGATGTGTAGAAGGTTGGTCAATGGTAATTCCATGGATGGGTTTTTCATTAAGTAAGCTTATTGAAAAAGTTGAACTGAAGCCATCTGCAAAATTTGTTGAGTTTGAAACGGTTTATGACCCAGAGCAAATGATTGGTCAAAGAAGACCAATCTTAAACTGGCCATACATTGAAGGTTTAAGAATTGATGAAGCGATGCATCCTTTAACAACTGTTGTGACTGGTTTATATCAAAAAGAATTGCCGAAACAAAATGGTGCCCCACTAAGAATTTTCATACCTTGGAAATATGGTTTTAAAAGTGCAAAGGCAATTGTAAAAATAAAATTTGTAAAAAAAATGCCTAATACAGCTTGGATGAATGCCTCACCTAGAGAATATGGTTTTTATTCAAATGTTAATCCAAATGTAAATCATCCAAGATGGTCTCAATCAACTGAAAGACCAATTAATGGTGATATTTTTGCACCTAGAATAAAAACTTTAATGTTTAATGGTTATGGAGATGAAGTTGCACATTTATATACTGGTATGGATTTAAAAAAATATTTTTAATGAAAACATATTTTAAACCATCAGTTTTTCTACTGAGCACAATACCTTTTATTATAATATCCTATAAAATTTTTTTAAATAAACTGGGTCCTGAACCAATTAAAGAGATTACTCATCATACTGGAGAATGGACATTATTATTTCTTATTTTTACTTTAGCAATGTCACCACTTAAACAAATTACAAATATGAGTATTTGGATTTCTGTAAGGAGAATGCTGGGTTTGTTTGCTTTTTTTTATGCTTCCCTACATATGCTCACTTATGTTGGGCTTGATTATAGATTCGATATGAACGAAATCTCAAAAGATATCTTAACTAAAAGATTTATTTTTGTTGGGTTTGCTGCGTGGTTACTTTTAGTTCCTTTAGCTCTTACTTCATCTAAGAAAATGATGAGCGTATTGAAACAATACTGGAAAAAACTTCACAGGCTAATTTATTTAATTGCTATCTTAGGAGTTATCCATTTTATATGGCTCGTTAAAAAGGATGTTACTGAACCTTTAATATACCTTTTAATAATTCTTTTTTTGTTAGCATTTCGGATAAAGTTTAAATTGAAAAAGCCCAAAATTAAATTGGAAATATAGTTTTTGAAAGCCTGCATGATTTACAGATTTTAAAACCAGTTAATATTAAGTTTTGAGAAACACTTTCGTCTTCTTTTTTACATTCGTCACAAATACCGTCTAAATCCTTTAAATCTTCCTCTTTAATATTATCAATTTCTCTAATTTTAGTCATTGTCCGTCAAGCCCGCACCTGCAGCTCCTTGTTTTAAGCTTTCTGACTCGTCAACAAAAGTCTCTTCAGAAATTTTATATAAATTTTCCCAATCATCATTGGAGAAATTATCTTTATTTTCTATAATGTTTATTTCAGTGATATTTGTAATGATTGGGCATTCCTCATGATGTAAATTTGATGAAATGGTAACATTGAGGTTTAATAAAAATTCATGTTGATCTAATTTAAGATGTATTTTTTTTCCTAAAATTTCTGAACTTCTGCTTAAGAAAGGTAAAATTAATAAAGGATATGATATTTTATTAAATATAATTTTACTAAATTTTTCTAAATTTCTTACCTGATCTAGAAAACTTACTCCAAGTGTAATTGGACAAAATGGAAATTTTTGAGAATTATTTTTTTCATTAATTAAATTTATAGTTTCAAATTTACTAATACGTCTAGATTTGTAGTACTCATTTAGATTCTTGATACCTGGAAATCCAAATAATTCTAAAAGACGAATATTCTTTCCAACTTCTTCTGCAATACCCCAGGAAAATCCCATAGCTTTAGTGGCTCGTTTTGATGTTGTTTCTATTTCACTTAAAGATTTCATTTATTTAATTAAAAATTATAAACCCACTGTTGATCAAAGTTTTTTAATTCTTGTGGGAGAGGCGCTCCTTGGAACATGCAAATTCTTAACCATTTATCAGATCTTGGATCAAACTTTAAAGCGCCAAAGAAAGATAATTTTAACCTAAGCATATCAATTGGAATTACCTTGTCACCTATTGTATTATCTTGAATTTCTGCATAAGGAAATTTTTCAATTATAAATGCTCTTCTTACAATATGTCTCAAATCAGAATTTTGTGACAAAAATTTATCAATAGTTAAAATATCCTTAGAAAGTAAAATTTTATTATGTAGTTTTTTTATGTCTCTAGCAATAGCTAGTGGCTGTTCCAGCTCAGAACCATCTTCTTCAAATCGATTTGCGTACCTAGGCTCTTCTTTATTTTTAGATATAAACCAAAAATTTTTGTAATTTTCTTTTTTATCAAAATTAATTTTTAAAATATCTGGATACCTTTTTTCAATAATATTTTTTAAATCTTTAACTGAACGATCTGTAGGTATATTAAAATACCGATCTTCTTCTGAGCTCATTTGACTGATTAATGGTTTTACAATATCATCAAAGGGTTCCATCATGATAGAAACTACATATTCTATACTTTCATCACAAGTCTCTTTTTCTAACCATAAATAAATTTCATTAAAAGGATAATCAACTTCAAAATTAAATTTTTTATTCATAAATATTAAAAATTTTTTTATATTTTTTAAAAGAGAATCTATTTTTTTTTGTTGATATTCACTTTCGGTATTCCAACTTGTAATATTTTTAATAGAATTTTTTAAACTCCGTTTAAATATTTCTACTTCTTTAGGATTAACTCTTTTTATCTCTCTAATTTTTTTAAGAGCAATTTCTCTAGACATAATCCAATTGTTTAATAAAGTAGGATGATTCACAATAAAAGGGGCCATACCAAGACCAGTTGAATTTCCAATACCTAATTTTTTACAAATCTTTGGATCAAGATTAACGGCATTCTTAGGATTTCTAAATCTCGCTATATGGTTAACTTGATCAAAAGTAAATTGTCTGACTAGGTAAACTAGCATCATTTCTAATCGAAATGGGCCATTAATTTCCTCTCTATTCTTTATTCTAAAACGATCTGCGAGACCAAATTTACCTGATCCATAAACTGCTGTGGTTCTATACAAATATCCAACTTTTTTTAAAAGTTCTATATTTGGTTGTTTCCCATTACTTAAACTTTCAACAACGTGATTAAAAACTCTTACTGATTTGTTGGCTCTAGAAAGCGTTAATTCTTTATAAGATAATCTCCCCACTTCTTGTCTAGGAACTTCATTTTTTAATCTTTCAATATCATGTTGTGCTGGAACACCATCGTATAAAGTAAAAGCTGCATCCCATTTAGTAGCTATAACTCGATCTGATCTTTCATCGTCATTAATTCTATTTGCAAAACAAATTAACGAATAGACTCTATCTTTTTTTTTAAAAGAATAAATTGCTGTGCCATAACCATTCTCATCTAAACTAAATGAGTCTTTTTTATACTCCCAATCTTTAAACTCATTTAAAAAACTTCTCAGGAATGATAATTTTGATTGATGAAATGATCCTAGTTTTGATAATTTCATTATAGTATTTGGATTTCTTAATTCTACTTGCATCTAAATATTTTTATAAAAATTAAACCAATTATTACCTAATATTCCATTAACTTCATCCTCTGAAAATCCAACTTTATTTAACCCTTTTTCTAAATTTTTAAATCCCCTTGCATCTTCAAACCATTTTGGTTGTTTAGGGAAACCAGATTTATCTTTAGATCCTTCACCATAATTTTTGCTTTTTGACCAAGTGCCATTTCTCATCCACTCCACAACACTATCAGGTTGTTTAAGACAAAGATCTGAGCCAATTCCTATGTTTCTTACGTTCATAATTTCTGCAGTTCTTGCAGCCATCTCACAAAAACTTTCTAATGAGCAATTTGAATTGTTTTTTAAATGATGAGGATATAATGATAACCCTAACATGCCTTTGCTTTCTCCTAAAGTTTTTAATAACTCATTTGATTTATTTCGTTTTACATCGTGCCAAAAGCTTGGGTTTGAATGAGTAATTGCTATTGGTTTTTCACTTAATTCAATAGCTTCAAAAGTACTTTTTTCTGCAGAGTGAGACATATCAATAACAATTCCGACCCTATTCATTTCTCTTATTGCTTCTTTACCAAAATTAGTTACTCCACTATCGATTTTTTCATAACATCCAGTTGCTAACAAAGATTGGTTGTTATAAGTCAGTTGCATAAATCGACATCCAAGCTGATGTACTTTTTCAACTAAATTGATATCATCTTCAATTGGAGAACAGTTTTGAAAACCAAAAAAAATTGCTGTTTTACTTTCTGAATTAGCTTTTTCAATGTCCTTGAAGGTTTTACCTAAAAAAATTAAATCTGAATTTTCTTTAAATAATTTCTCCCATTTTTTTGTTTCAACCAATAATTCATCATAATCTTCATGATAAACTATAGTAACATGAACTGCGTCTAAACCTGCATCTCTATTGATTTCAAAAACTTCTCGCGACCAATTACAATATTGAAGATTGTCTATTTTATAGTTCATGAGTTAAATAATGATAAATCATATCAATATGTATTTTCAAATTCTATTAATTTTATTGAAATTTTAACTATATTTTGAAATAAAGTTCACACATCAAATCATGAATAAAAATAAAAAACTAAAAGTATCAATTGTCATGGGTAGTCAGTCGGACTATAAAATCATGAAATTATCAGAAAAAACTTTAAGAAGTTTAGGTGTTTCACTTGAAAAAAAAATTATTTCTGCTCACAGAACACCAAAAAGAATGTTTGAGTATGCTTCAAGTGCTGAAAAAAACAATATAGGGGTAATAATTGCTGGAGCTGGTGGATCAGCACATTTACCAGGAATGATTGCAGCTTTAACCCATTTACCTGTTTTGGGCGTTCCTATAGAGAGTAAAAAATTAAAGGGACTTGATAGTTTGTTATCTATAGCTCAAATGCCTAAAGGAATCCCTGTTGGAACATTGGCAATTGGTCAAGATGGAGCTATTAACGCAGCCCTTCTAGCAGCATCAATTATAGGAAAAAATAATTTACAAGTTAGAAAAAAATTAAAAAGTTGGAGATCCTCTCAAACTAAATCTGTTAAAAAAATACCAAAATAAATGTCAAAAATTACTCTTGGTATACTTGGAGGTGGTCAACTAGGTAGCATGCTTTCTGTTGCAGCAAAAAAACTTAATATTAGAACAGTCGTTTATTGTAATGATCGAAGTGCTCCTGCGTTTAATTTTTGTGATGAATTCATTTATGGTAAATATGATGATAAAAATGAAATTTATAATTTTGCAGGAAAGGTCGATATAATTACTTATGAATTTGAAAACATTCCATTTGAAACATTAAATGAATTGAATAAGTTAAAAACTGTTTTACCTAAACCTTCAATTAATCGATTAATACAACACAGATTAGCAGAAAAAGATTTTATTAATAAATTAAATATTAGGACAACACGATATGTTTATGTCAAGGAAGAAAAAGATTTAGAAACCTTGTCAGATTTTTTACCAGGAATTTTAAAAACCACTACTATGGGCTATGATGGTAAAGGGCAATATCAAATTAATAAAATTGAACAAATTCCCTCTCTTAATATAGATTTTTCAAAAGAATATATTTTAGAAAAATTGGTAAAATTAAAAAAAGAAATTTCTGTAATTATTACTCGTTTTGGGAATAGTAAATATGAAATCTATGAACCAATAGAAAATATTCATGAAGATCAGATTTTAAGATACTCAAAAATACCGGCAATTATTAACGAAAAGTTATTTGATCAATCAAAAGATTGGGCAATTCAAATTGCTGAAGAATTAAAATTTATTGGAACACTTTGTGTTGAATTTTTTATAGACAGAAATGAAAATCTTTATGTAAATGAAATAGCACCTAGAGTTCATAATTCAGGGCATTTAACAATAAACGCATATAATGTGAGTCAATTTGAAAATCACATTAGAGCGGTTTGCTCTCTTGAGCAGATTCCTATTAAAAAGATTAGTAACGCAGAAATGACCAATCTTATTGGAAATCAAATAATGCCTTATCGTGAAAATCCTCAATTAAAGGAAAACCAATTTCTTTTTGACTATCTTAAAAAAGAAATTAAAGAAAAAAGAAAAATGGGTCATTTAACAACTTTAAAATAAATGCTTAAATCTATAGAAGGTAATTTTGATCACCCTGAAGTCAATCAACTTTTAAAAAAACATTTTATTGAACTTAAAGCTGCGTCACCTGAAGGAAGTGCTCATGTGTTAGATATATCAGGGCTTAAAGTGCCTTCAATAAAATTTTGGAGCTTATGGGAAAATGAACAATTGATGGGCTGTGGTGCATTAAAATTTTTAGAAAAAAACCATGGAGAATTTAAATCTATAAGAGTACATGATGATTTTAGAAGAAAAGATTACGGTATTAAAGTTGTTAATCACTTAATAGAGGAAGCTAAAAAATTACATATTAAAAGATTAAGCTTAGAAACTGGAGCTGGAATTTTTTTTGCTCCTGCTAGAAAATTATTCAAAAACTGTGGATTTAAAACCTGTCCCCCTTTTGCCCATTATAAAGAGGATGTTAATTCTCTATATTTAACTAAACTTTTAAACAACAGTTAAAAAATAAAAAACCACTCATTAATCAATTTAGTTGACAAAACTCTAATTTTTCTAAAGAAAGCGATTATTACTTAATTATAAGTAATAAATTAATATAACAATAAATAAGAAGATAAATATGAGTCTACAAGGAAAAGTAAAATGGTTTAATCCAACCAAAGGTTTTGGATTTATTGAGAGAGAAGATAAAGAAAAAGATGTGTTTGTACATGTTTCAGCTGTAAGAGATGCTGGTATGAACGGTTTAGATGAGGGTCAAGCTTTGACTTTCGATGTTGAAGATGGTCCTAAAGGTCCTTCAGCAGTTAACTTAAAAACTGCATAATTTTCACAATATCATTTATTGGCTACAAGTCGTTATAAGTCCTTTATAGGAAACTTGTTTTTTTTGTAGCCAATAAACTATTCTTCAATATATTAAAAATAAATATGATTGGTATTCTTGGAGGAATGGGCACACAAGCAGGCCTTGACTTCTGTAATAAGCTTGCAATTTTAAATAGAGGTAAGATAGATCAAGAGTATCCTCTTTTCTTACTTTATAATAAGGCAAACATACCCGGCAGACCAGAGTCAATCGGAGTTCACACAAGAAATTTATCTAACCGATTAGTAAATAAACAAAGTAAAAAAAAATATCAATTAGTTTTAAAAAGTTTATTAAAAGGTTGTCAGTTGCTTAAAAAAAGTAAATGTAAATTTATTGTAGTACCTTGTAATACAGCCCATTATTGGTATGACGACTTAAATAAAAAAATTAACTTACCAATTATCAACATGCCTAAAGAGGTATTTAATCATACACTTAAAAAATGCAAAAAAAATTCATCTATAGGTTTACTTGCAACTGAGGGTACTTTAAAAACTGGAATTTATGATAAGTTTTTTGACAAAAAGTATAATCTAATTTTTCCAAATTCTATTCTTCAAAAAAAATCAGTCAACAAAGCTATTAAACTTGTAAAAATGGGTAAAGTTAAGGCTGCAAGCAAAGTTATAAAACCTGCGATAGATTTTCTAATAAAAAAGAAATGTAAAAAAATAATTCTTGGATGTACAGAACTACCAATTGCCATATTTGCATTTAAATCATTCAAAAAAATTAAGACCTCAAAAGTTTTTTTAGATCCAAATTTGATATTGGCCCATGCTGCGATGAAAAAGTACAAAATGTAGTAAATGATATCTAAAGAAAAACCGTACGTGTTATTTGTTGCTGAAGTAATTTATTCTGAAATTTCAAAAATAAAGAAAAATAATAAGACTTTTTCTAATATAGATGCAATTGATAATTTTATTGGCTCTAAAATCTATAAAGAGATAAGCAGTGGTAAATTTCATGATAAATGGTTTGAAAAATTGAAAAAAGATAATTTTATTGATCAAAATACAAAAAAAAAAATCCCAGAGGAAACAATTAGATTATTAAAAGTACAAAAAGACATGATGATTAAACAATTAATTCAATTCCCAAATTTGTATTATGCAAAAAGTCACTTCCCATTAGAAATTTCTCAAAGAGCTTTTGATCACCTATGGAGAATGTGTGAAAGTTATGAACTATGGTGTAAGGAAACTAAACAAGAAAATTTAGTTATTTTGAATATTACTGATTAATCTTTATTTTAACTATTTTTGTTTTTGCAATTCTAATTCTTTTTTCAACTAGCTGAATAAAATCTTTATCCAGATCTTCTTTTTTATTTTGTTGTACTATTTTTTCATGAGCAATTTTTACTCTCATCTCAACTAAATTTTTAAAATCTTCATTAAAATAATTTTTTTTTTGTTGCTTTTCCACTTCCTGTTTAACGTAAGCTAGAGAGTTTTTTCCTGTCTTATTTTTTATTTCCTGATCAATTAGGAGTTGGGCAGTTGCTTTATAAACATTTCCAGATGATGCTATCGTAATTCCTGGACCTACTAAAGCAGAAAAAGGCAAAAATCCTGTTGTAAACATAAACAGTGATAACACTAAGCCAATTTTTACAAATCTCTTAAACATCGCGTAACTTTAGGTGATTTGTTAACACAGCTCAATAACTATTTAGTTCAAATTAGGTTTAATAATATACAAATAAACAATACTTTTAGTTTATAAATCTCAAATGGTAAGAATATTTCCTTTTATATTTATTATACTTTGGTCATCGGCTTTCATAACTACTAAGCCATTAATTGATAATAGTGATCCATTTTCAGCTCTTGCTTTTAGATTTTCAATAGTAACAGCTGGTTTTTTTATATTTTCTCTTTATTCAAAACAAAACATCTTTGTTAGCAAAAAAAATTTTTTTGAATCTTTTTTTAGTGGAGTTCTTTTCCATGGACTATATTTAGGTGGAGTTTTCTTCTCAATTTCAAAAGGAATGCCCACAGGTATTGCGGCACTTATTGTCACCCTTCAACCAATTTTAACTAATGCTTTAAGCGGTCCAATATTAAATGAAAAAGTAACTATTAGACAATGGGTTGGGGTTCTACTTGGCTTTTCTGGAGCAGCTATAGTTCTTGGTTTAGATATTGGTTCAAATATTCCAGTGATTGGTTTAGTTGCAACAGTAATAGCTTTAATAGCAATTACATCCTCAACGATTTGGCAAAAAAAACTCAGCAGTAACTTACCATTGTCAGTAAGTAACATGTATCAAGCTTTAGGAGGCGTAGTATTTCATATTATAATCATAATTTTTTTTGCGAAACCTTATATAAATTTTTCACAAACATTTTTAATCGCTATGAGCCATCAAATATTTTTAGTTTCATTTGGTGCTTTCACAATATTGATGTATTTAATTAAAAACAATTCAGCTAGCAAAACTGTTTCGATATTTTTTTTAATTCCAGCTACATCTGCTTTAATGGCTTGGCTTTTTTTAAATGAAAGTTTAACTAATTTAGATCTTTTAGGTTTTTTAATAACTTCAATAGGTGTTTATATTGCAACGCGAGATTGAGAAAAATTATTAAATTGAATTATAACCAAACTCTAAAGATGCGTCCGTTAGAGAATGATACAAAGATTCTCCAAAACTTCTAAGTACAAATATTCTTACTTTGTCAGGATTATCATTTAAAATATCAACAGTAAAAGCTATACCATTGTAATTTGAATTTATTGAATTATTTTTTTTAATAATATCAAAATTAAAAGGACAACCCTTCTTTAAAACTTCTTTAGTATTTTGTCCCTCTATTTCAATTATAGCTCTTGAGTGTGATAAATCAGTAACAGCAAAATCTGTTTTTTCAAATGTTTTAAAGATATCTTTTAATAAATCTTTTTTCGTTGAAACCAAAAGCCAATTTTTTGGTCCATTCCATAAAATTCTCGTATCTTTATTATTTGATACACTTAAAGGATCATTCTCTAATTTTAACCCATCAATATTATTACCTTTAATTAAAACCTTAGAGTTCTTATACTGAACTATTTGAACTATTAATAAATTTTTTATCTCAGAAATTTTTAAAAGATCATTTTGATTTTTGTCTTCATGGTCTCCAAACTTACCTAATGTGTGAACATTTGCTAAAGCTGATATTAAATTCATGATCTCACTCTTTCACCTTTTGGATCAACATAATGTGAAGAAACTATTTGAACTGGAATTACTTTGTTCTTAAGGGGTGACATTACAAATAATTTTTCACCAATCATGTTTTTTCCATCTTTTAATATTGCTAAAGAAAATGGATTATCATGTTCAACACTCCAACAAGAAGCTGAAATATAGCCTAATTTTGGATTTGGTAATGGTGCATTTGAATCTTTAACTAAATGAGATCCTTCAGGAATACTTGTTTTTTTATCTAAAGGAACAACACCAACAATTTTTTGTCTATCTTCCGCAGTAAATGCTTCTCTAGTTAATGATCTCTTGCCTATAAAATCTTTCTTTTTACTTAACAAACCCTCTAGAGAATTGTCATAAGGTATTGTTCTTCCATCAAGTTCTGATCCTGCAACATGTCCCATTTCAATTCTAAGTGTTGATAGTGCTTCTGTTCCATAAGGCTGAATCTTAAATTCTTGACCAAATTCAATAATCTTTTCCCACATAAAGTTTCCATTATCAGACTCAACATTCACTTCATATGCAAGTTCGCCAGAGAAGGAAATTCTAAAAATTCTAGCTTTGACTCCAAATAAATCTCCTTCCAAATAACCCATAAAAGGTAAGCCTTCATTTGATACGTCAGAATTTGGAAACAATTTTTGTAACAAATCTCTAGACTTAGGTCCAGCAATTGCTGCCCCTGCCCATTGTTCTGTTGTTGAAACTACATTTACATTTAACTCTGGCCATACTAATTGTAAATAATATTCCAAATGCGATAAAACATTCGCAGCTTGAGCAGTAGTAGTTGTCATATGATAATGATTTTCAGAAATTCTTGTGGTCGTTCCATCATCCAAAACAATTCCATCTTCTCTCAACATCACACCATATCTAGCTTTACCTACAGGTAATTTTAACCATGCATTTGTGTAAACCCTGTTTAGTAATTCAGCAGCATCAGGTCCTTTAATATCTATTTTGCCTAATGTAGTTACATCACAAACTCCTACATTTGTTCTCACATTTTTGGCCTCTCTTTTTGATGCTTCAAATAAATTTTCTTTACCTTGTTTATAATACCTGGGTCTCAACCACACACCAGCATCAACAAAAACTGCGTTGTTTTTTTCATGCCAAGAGTGCATAGGAGATTTTCTTGTTGGTTTTGAGTGCTTTCCAACTTCTCTTCCAACAATTGCACCAATTGAAATTGGTGAATATGGTGGTCTAAAAGTAGTGTGGCCTACAGCTGGGACGACTTTATTTTCAATTTTTGATACTAATTGTAAACCATTAAGATTACTTGTCTTACCTTGATCAGTAGCCATACCAAGAGTAGTATATCTTTTCACATGTTCAATAGACCTATATCCCTCTTTAAGAGCAATCTCTATATCGGAAACTGCAACGTCATTTTGAAAGTCTAAAAATCGCTTATAATTTTTTCCCTTTGGTAATGGTACACACCAAAACTTATCATGTACTGCAGACTTCTTCTCAACAACATTAGGAAAAGAAACTTTATTCTCATTATTTGTAATTTTTTTTGATAATAGATTTCCCTTCTCAAATGAGTCTTTTAAAGTTTCTTCTAAAGTGTAAATCCCATTTGCAGCACCCAAAGTTTTTTCATTTTGTTTGGATATACCAGGAACAAATGCATCAATATCTTTGTTGAACTTTGTTTTATTTCCAGATTGGGATGCCAAATGAATTGTAGGTGTCCAAAAGCCAGAGACACAAATACAATCACACTCTATATTTTCAATTGATCCAAGTTTCTCTTTGTCATCTGAAATTTTAGCAATGTCAGCTGATTTTACTTTTTTATATCCCTTAGCAGCTACAACCACGTATGAATTTTTAATATTGATATTCATATTTTTTGCTTCTTCAATAATTTCTGATTGGGGCTCTTTTCTTGTATCTAAAATTATTGGATCAATACCATTCTTTTTAAATTCAATTGCTGTTTCATAACCACTATCATTATTTGTAAAGACAAGTGGTTTTTTTCCAACTAATACTCCATAAACTTTTAGGTATTCCTTGGCAGCTGAAGACAACATTACACCTGGAGTATCATTATTGCCAAATACAATCGGTCTTTCTATTGACCCTGATGAAATTAATACTTCTTTTGCTCTAATATACCAAAGTCTCTGCTTTGGATGAAATTTTTTTGTTTTTGGTAAATGGTCACTTATTCTTTCAGACATCACCAACATATTATGATCATAATAACCAAAAACTTGTGATCTGTTTTTTACAGTAACATTAGGCATTTCTTTTAGTTCTGAAATGATACTATCTGCCCACTCTTTACCTGATTGATTACCAATATTTACTTCGCTTGTTAATAAAGTTCCTCCAAATCGTGATTTATCCTCTGCCAGAATAACTTTGGCACCATTTTTTGCAGCTGAGTAAGCGCTTGCTAATCCCGAAGGACCTGAGCCTGTGATTAACAGATCACAATATTCATATTTATGCTCATATCTTTCTTTATCGTGTTTTATAGATGCTGTACCTAAACCAGCAGCTTTTCTTATAAACGGTTCATAAATTTTATACCAAAAACTTTTTGGCCACATAAAAGTCTTGTAATAAAAACCAGCTGGAAGAAATATCTTTAATAAATTGTTTATAGCTCCCACATCAAAATTTACACTCGGCCAACAATTAACGCTTTTTGCTTCTAGACCCTCAAAAAGTTCTTGTTCAGTAGCTTTTATATTCGGTTCTGTTTCACCATTTCTATATAATTGAACTATTGCATAAGGCTCATCAACTCCAGCTCCAAAAAAACCTCTTGGTCTATGATATTTAAAACTTCTTCCAATTAGATGAACTCCATTTGCTATTAATGCAGATGCAAGAGTATCTCCCTCAAAACCAAAATAATTTTTACCATTAAATTTAAAAGAAATTTTTTTATCTCTATTTATTAATCCACCACTCTCTAATCTGAAGCTTTGCGTCATAATGAGATTTCTTCGTTTGCTTTAAGAGTGTTGAAAATTTCGTGAGTAGAAGTGTCTCGTTCAACTTTTATCCATTGTCTACAACCTGACACGTGTTGCCATAACTCCCAATGTTTTCCTCTTAAACTTTTTCTATTGTAAACAAAATTATCCCAGTCTTTATCGGATACATCTTTACCTAATTCTGGTCTTTTAATGCTGGCATCACCCCCATATGAAAATTCATTTTGCGATCTCATTCCACAATGTGGACATTTTATATAGAGCATTTATGAAATCCAAGTTTTCGTGCCGAGTCCCTTTTCATCAAGTAAGTGACCAGTATTAAATCTATTTAAACTATATCCTGAATTTAATTCATGAACTCTATCTTGAGCAATAGTATGAGCAAATGTCCATCCAGATGCAGGTGTCGCTTTAAATCCACCATAACACCAACCACAGTTCAAATACAAACCTTCAATGTGAGTTTTGTCTATTATTGGAGAACCATCCATTGACATATCCATTATTCCTCCCCAAGTTCTTAACATTTTTAATTTACTCAAGAACGGCATCATTGCAATTCCTTCAGTAAGAACATGTTGAAGTGTTGGAAGATTACCTCTTTGTGCATAACTATTGTAGCCGTCCAGATCACCACCCATAACCATTTCTCCTTTATCGGACTGGCTTATATAAAAATGTCCAGCACCAAAAGTAACTACTTTATCTAAAACTGGTTTTACTGGCTCAGATACACATGCTTGTAGTAGATGAGTCTCAATTGGTAATGTCATATTTAATTTTTCAGCTAAAATATTTGTACTGCCTGCAACACATAATCCTATTTTTTTTGCTTTGATGTCTCCTCGAGAAGTTCTTACTCCATTAATTTTTCCTGCAGACACATCAAAACCAATTACTTCACAATTTTGAATTATGTCTACACCCATATCATCTGCTTGACGTGCATAACCCCATGCAACTGCATCGTGTCTAGCCGTTCCTGCACTAGGCTGCATTAGTCCTCCGAAGATTGGGAATCTGACATTCTCAGAAAAATCAGCCATAGGAATAATTTCTTTCACCTCTTCCCTATTCAAAAGTACTGCATCAATTCCATTTAATCTCATCGAATTCCCTCTTCGAGCATAAGTGTTCATTTGTGCATCTGAGTGAGCAAGATTTATTATTCCTCTTGGAGAAAACATTACATTGTAGTTTAAATCTTGACTCATTCTTCTCCAAAGATCCATTCCAAATTCACTAAACAATGCATTGTCATCATGCATATAATTTGATCTAATAATTGTAGTGTTTCGACCGACGTTACCTCCACCAATCCAACCTTTTTCGATTATAGCAACATTAGTAATATTGTGTTCTTTTGCTAAGTAATATGCAGTTGCTAAACCGTGACCGCCGCCACCAATAATAACAACATCATACTCTTTTTTTGGCGTTGGATCTTTCCAGGCTAAATCCCAATTTTTATGATTTGAAAGGGCATTTTTAATAAGACTAAAAACTGAATATTTTTGCATAATAAAATTTTATAATAATCAGTATAAATAGTTCATATTTTTTTTATATATAATTTTTAGATATTTCCAAAGGCTCTAAAAAGAGATACTAATCGACCAGTTTTTTATATTTTTATAATATTCGATGAGCGACATAAAATCAGATATTCAAATTGCTCGTGAAGCAAAAATGCTTCCAATTAAGGATGTTTTAGCAAAGATAAATGTTCCAGACGAGAGTTCGGCTTTTAGTCCAATGGGTAGGCATATTGCAAAAGTAAACTTAGAATATTTGAATACATTAAAAGATAAGCCAGATGGTAAATTAATTTTAGTTACGGCAATAACTCCAACTCCAGCTGGAGAAGGTAAAACAACTACTTCTGTAGGCCTAAACGATGGGTTAAACAAAATTGGAAAAAAAACTATTGTTTGCTTGAGAGAACCAAGTCTTGGTCCATCCTTTGGAATGAAAGGTGGTGCTGCAGGTGGAGGATATGCGCAAGTAGTCCCGATGGAGCAAATTAATCTTCACTTCACTGGAGATTTTCATGCAATAACATCTGCTCATAATCTTTTATCGGCATTAATTGATAATCACATCTACTGGGGAAATAAATTAAACATAGATTTAAGAAGAATTGTTTGGAAAAGAGTTATGGATATGAACGACAGAGCTCTAAGATCAATAAATATTAATCTCGGTGGTGTTGCCAATGGTTTCCCAAGGGAAGATGGTTTTGATATTACGGTTGCTTCTGAGATAATGGCTATCTTTTGTCTTGCTAATAATCTTGAAGATTTAGAAAAAAGGATAGGAAATATTACAGTAGCATACACCCGAGAAAAAAAACCCATCTATGCCAAAGATTTAAATGCTCATGGACCAATGACTGTTCTACTCAAAGAGGCAATTAGACCTAATATTGCACAAACACTGGAAAATAATCCTGCAATAATTCATGGTGGGCCATTTGCAAATATTGCACATGGATGTAATTCTGTAATTGCAACTAAAGCTGGATTAAAACTTGCTGATTATGTAGTTACTGAAGCGGGTTTTGGCGCAGATTTAGGAGCTGAAAAATTTTTAGACATCAAATGTAGGAAATCAAGTTTAAAACCAAGTTGTGTTGTTATAGTAGCAACCATAAGAGCCTTGAAGATGCATGGTGGTGTTGCAAAAGATGATTTAAAAAACGAGAATGTAGATGCACTTAAGAAAGGATTAATAAATCTTGAAAGGCATATTGAAAATGTAAAAAAATTTGGTTTACCTGTAGCAGTAGCTATAAATCACTTTATAAAAGACACTGATAAAGAGGTAAATGCTTTAGTTGAGTTTTGTAAAAAGCTAGAGGTTAAAGCAAGTATTTGTAAGCATTGGGCCGATGGTGGCGAAGGAACAAAAGATTTAGCTAAACATGTAATAGATTTGTGTGAAAAGAATGAGGCTAAATTTAAATTTTTATATGAAAGTAAAACTCCACTTTTCAAAAAAATAGAAATTATAGCAAAAGAAATTTATAGAGCAGATGAAGTTATCGCAGATACTAAAATCAGAGATCAACTTAAAAACTTTGAAGAAACTGGTTATGGTGAATTACCTATATGTATTGCTAAAACTCAGTATAGTTTCTCTACAGATCCAAGTTTAAAAGGTGCTCCGACAGGTCATTCATTACAAATTAGGGAGATTAGGCTTTCATCTGGTGCAGAATTTATTGTTGTTGTTTGTGGAGCAATCATGACAATGCCAGGACTTCCTAGGGTGCCAGCAGCTGACTCCATTAAGCTAAATAAAGCTGGCGATATAGAAGGTCTATTTTAAACTTTTAGTTTAAGTTTTTTATTTTCTTTAATTGTTTTAAGTAGATTAATCATTAATGGAATTTTCTTCTTATTAATTTTTTTCAAAATAAATGGTGCAATCTCTTTTGCAAGTTCTTCTCCTTCAACAGTTTCTTTAGGCATAAATCTTTTTTTTGCATTTTTAAATGTAAATCCTTTTCCCAAGAAACTACCCATTTTACTATTTCTTCCACCAGCAGCACTGACATATAAATCACCCACCCCAGCAAGCCCTAAGATTGTTTCATCTTTACCTTTGAAATATTTATTTAAATATTTCATTTCAAGGACTGCTTTTTGAAATAGATTAGATGAGGAATTGAGGCTTTGACCAGCTCCAATTATCATCGAATATATGTTCTTTATTGCTGAACATACCTCTACTCCGACTACATCTTTGGAGTATTCCGTTAAATAATATTTTGTAGAAATTTTTTTTCCAATAGATTTTGCAATACTAATATTTTTATTTGCTATAATTACACTAGTTTGATTTTTTCTAGCTAATTCCTTTGCCAAGCAAGGTCCTTTTAGGACTGAAATATTTTTTAAATTATAGTTTTTTTGGAGCTGTTCTGAAATTGTTAGAATCTTATTCTTTTTTTTCTGAAATTTTAATCCTTTAGTCAAAACCAAAATTGGTGTTTTAATTCTTAAATCTTTTAATTCTTTACCAATAAAATCAACACCTGATAGACTTAAGGCTATTACTATTAAGTCAAAATTTTCTTTCAATAAATTTTTGGAAAATTTTCTAAATTTTAATTGTTTTGGTAATTTTATCTTAAGAGCAGAATGAAATTTTTTTTTAGAGGATAAGTCTTTAATAAATCTTTTGCTGTAAGGCTCAGTAATTGTCACATTATTTTTATTTTCTAAACTTGGGATTGTAAATGCTGAGCCCATTGCCCCACCACCAATAATTAAAATATTTTTCATAATAGAAATTATTTTATTGTAATTGTCATGATTTTGTTAGTAAAATACTTTAAAAAAATTAATTGATGGATACGATTTTATGACAAAAGTAGGAATTATTGGTGCTGGCCCGTGTGGTTTATCAATCTTGAGGTCTTTTGAACAGGCTGAAAAAAAGGGAGAAAAAATACCAGAAATAGTTTGTTTTGAAAAACAAGAAGATTGGGGAGGGCTTTGGAATTATAGCTGGAGAACAGGCTCTGATCAATATGGAGATCCAGTTCACAATAGTATGTATCGATATTTATGGTCTAATGGACCAAAAGAATGTTTGGAATTTGCAGACTACTCTTTTGATGAACATTTTGGAAAACCAATTCCTTCTTTTCCTCCAAGGGAAGTTCTTTACGATTATATTGTTGGAAGAGTAAGCAAAGGAAATTTAAAAGATAAAATTAAGTTTAACACTAGAGTTACTAATACAATTTATAAAAATAATAAATTTGAAGTTAGCTATCAGGATAAAGCTAACAATAAAATTTTAACAGAAAGTTTTGATTATATAGTTGTTTCTTCAGGTCATTTTTCTGTACCGTTTATCCCTGAGTACAAAGGTATGAATTCTTTTCCTGGAAGAATAATGCATTCACATGATTTTAGAGATGCTGAAGAATTCAGAGGTAAAGATGTTATCGTACTTGGAAGTAGCTACTCTGCTGAGGATGTTGCTTTACAATGTAACAAGTATGGAGCTCAAAGTGTTACTATTGGATACCGACATAACCCTATGGGATTTAAATGGCCAAAAGGTATGAAAGAAGTTCATTATTTAGACAGACTTGAAGGAAAAAAAGCAATCTTTAAAGATGGAACAGAGCAAAATGCGGATGTAATAATTTTATGTACTGGGTATTTACATCATTTTCCCTTTTTAGAAGAAAGTTTAAAATTAAAAACTCATAACAGATTATATCCACCAAAATTATACAAAGGGGTTGTGTGGCAAGATAATCATAAACTTTTTTATTTGGGTATGCAGGATCAATTTCATACTTTTAATATGTTTGATTGCCAAGCTTGGTACGCAAGAGATGTAATAATGAATAAGATTAAAATACCTAATGGTAAACAAGTAGATGAAGATATCAATAAATGGGTCGCAATGGAGGAAAAATTAGAAAATCCAGACCAAATGATAGACTTTCAAACAGAATATACAAAAGAACTTCATGAAATGTCTGATTACCCCAAAATTGATTTCGAATTGATTAGAAAGCATTTTAAAGAATGGGAGCATCATAAAGTTGAGGATATTCTTACTTACAGAAATAAATCATTTTCATCACCAGTTACGGGGTCTGTTGCTCCAATACATCATACTCAGTGGGATAAAGCGATGGATGACTCAATGAAAACGTTTTTAGATCAACCTACAAAATAATTTGTTGTAAGGAATTTACATGATACTTGTAAAAAATCTTGAGTCTATTACCAACCAAAAATGGTCAACTACAGATAAGTATCCTGGTGTAAGGTGGAAATTTTTAATTGATGCAGATTTTACTCAAAGCTCAGAACTTTCACTTGGTTATGCTGAAATTGCTCCAGGTGGAGATTTAATTCTACATTATCATTCACCAGCAGAATTATATGTGATTACTGACGGAAATGGTACATTAAACAAATCTGGTGAACTTCAAGAAATTAAGAAAGGTGATGTAGTTTATATATCTAAAAATTCGAAACACGCACTTAAAAATAATGGAAAAGAAACTTTAAAATTTTATTGGATATTTCCAACTGATACTTTTTCTGAAGTTGAATATTTTTATTAGTCTATCCCAAGATGTTTTTTTCTTTTTTGAACATAAGCTCTAATTAAATTGTCAAATATTAAAGCTATGAAAGCAACACAGATTCCAAGAGTTAATCCAATTCCTGCGCCTTTTTTATCTGATAATGCTTTTAATATATATTGACCTAAGTCCTCTGTTCCAATAAATGCTCCTATGATCACCATAAATAAAGCAAACACAATCGTCTGATTTATACCTAGCATCATATGTGGGAATGCCAAAGGAAATTCTATTTTAGTTAATCTTTGAAATTTATTCACACCTGACATAGTTGCTGCGTCATGCAATCCAGCCGGAACACTTCTAAGTCCCTCAATTGTATATCTCGTGGCTGGTATCGTTGCATAAACTATAACTGCTATAAGCACAGATGTATCTGTTATACCAAATAACATCATTACTGGAATTAAATATACAAAAGATGGGAATGTTTGAAAAATATCACAAACGCCTAACATAAAGTTTGCTGAGTGTTTATTTTGGAAACATAAAGTTCCAACTGTGAATCCAATGATACAAGAGACTATAACTCCGAAAGTTGCCATATATGCTGTGACCAAAGCTCTATCCCACCAAGGGCTGAATGCGATAAATAAAGTTAAAGCACAAACTACTAATGCTGAACGTAAACCACCAATTAAATATCCCGCACCAACAACCAAAACTATTGTAGCAATTGCAGGCATTCTTAAATACAAAGCTCTCATAGGTTGAAGCACATCTTGTATCAACCATGTATTGAAAGCTTTTATATAAATAAAGAAAGTATCAAAAATCCAATCTACTCCTTTATTCCAAAAATCAGCAGTCGATATCCCTTTGTTATGCGGAATTTCAAATAAATAATTGAAAGTATCTTTAAATAAATAAGTTCCAATATAAGCTAGTACTATTCCAATAACAAATATAGCACCGAAAAATAAAAGATTTTTGTTTCTTTGGTAGAAGTTAAGATTACCAAAATAATCTGTTTGTTTATTGGCCCATGCCAAAGACATCTTATCTAAAAGAATTGCAATTAAACTAATACACAAACCAGCCTCTAAAGCTAATCCAATGTTTAATTGGTTTAGTGCTAATAATAAATTGAATCCTAAACCTTTTGCTCCAATAAATGCTGAAATAACTGCCATTGAAAAGCACACCATGATTACTTGGTTTACCCCAATTAAAATATCTCTTCTAGCGGTTGGAATTAATACTTTAAACATTAATTGAAAATTATTGCATCCACTCATTCTCCCTGCTTCAATAACTTCTGGAGGCACCGCTCTTAAACCTAGTAGAGTTAATAATATCATGGGCGGTATTGCTACAACCATAGTAATAATTACTGCAGCATGATCACCTACTCCAAAAAGAACTAATGCAGGGACCAATACAGCGTATTGTGGCATTGTCTGCATTACTAGTAATATTGGATATAAAGCTTTTTCTACACGTTTACTTTTAAAAGCTGCTATCCCCAATCCTAAACCAAAAATAAACGATAATGGAGCAGCAACTAATATAAAAGAAAGTGTTTGCATAGAAGGTTTCCATTGACCAAATACAGAAATGTAAACCATAGTTAAGCCCGCAAATAAAGCTAGACCTTTACCACTAAGCTTATATGAAAGAAGCGCTGCACCTGCTGCAACAATTGTCCAAGGTAATCCTGGTAATTCAGCCCATGGATTTTTATCTATCCAATCCCAACTAGTAAACGCAACTATAGTTTCAAGACCCCCTAACAATATCTCTCTTATTAATTCTATCAAAAAAGTCATGAAGGCAGTCAAATTTCTGCTTATTTGTAAAACTATCGGACGACTTTTAAATTCTTGAGTATCTTCGTTCCAAACTTCAATTGGCATCCAATCGTTCATTAGGAAAAATAATGAGTCATTAATCCAAATAGGCAACCATCCAAGCAATGGAGGCAGTCTCCAGAAGACGTCGAAAGCATAATATCTTACTTCTTTTCCTAAAAATACATAACTACTTTGATTAGGGTCTTTCACAAATTCTGCTTGGCCCCTTATGAACTTATATGTTTCTGGGACATCGATCGCAAAACATAAAGCAAAAAATACGATTAATAAAAATAACCATTGAAAAGTTTTTGGATATTTCTTTAAAAGTTCCATAATTTAATTATTATTTTTTCTTCCTCCAAAAACTGTATTGATTATTTTAGTTGGATTAATAGAGCCTATAACTTCATTATTTTCATCGACTACGGCAACTGGTTTTTCTTGAGTAAGAATTTTTTCAGCAACATTTTCTATGATTTCATCTTTTGAGACTTTTAAATCACCTAAATTATCTTTAGACACCTCCATGACATCCTTAATCAATAAAACCTTTTCTCTTGGTACTTCTTCAGTAAATTTTCTGACATATTCAGTGGCTGGATTTAAAACAATATTAGCTGGTGTATCTAACTGCTCAATTATACCATCTTTCATAATCGCAATACGGTCTGCAAGTTTTAAAGCCTCATCAAAATCATGTGTAATAAACATGATTGTTTTTTGTAACTTGTCTTGAAGTCTTAAAAACTCATCTTGCATCTCTTTTCTAATTAATGGATCTAAAGCTGAAAAAGGCTCATCTAAAAACCAAATATCAGGCTCGACTGCTAAAGATCTTGCAATACCTACTCTTTGTTGTTGTCCTCCTGAAAGTTCTCTAGGAAAATAATTTTCTCTACCATCAAGACCAACTAATTTAACCATATCCATTGCTTTACTAATACTATCTTCAGTCTTGATTCCTTTAATCTGAAGTGGGAAAGCTATATTTTCAACAACAGTTTTATGTGGAAGTAAAGCAAAGCTTTGAAAAACCATTCCCATCTTGTTTCTTCTAAGATCTATTAGATCTCTATTATTTAGTTGTAAGAGGTCCTGACCTTCTATAAAAATTTTACCGCCTGTTGCGTCTGTTAATCTTGAGATGCATCTTAATAGAGTTGATTTACCTGAGCCTGATAAACCCATAACAACCAACATTTCTCCTTTTGAAACTTCAAAGGAAGCATTGTTCACTCCTACAATACATCCATTTTCTTGGAAGGTTTTAGCGTCAACATTGCCATTAGAGTCTTGAAGCATTTTTTCAGCATTTGCTCCAAAAATTTTATATACGTTTTCACATTTAATTACCGGCTTAGACATAAATTTTAGTCAAGTTATATGAAATTATGATAAAATTAAATCCATAATATTGTTACTTTCTCCCTAAAAATTTTTAATATAATAAACTCTGGTATCAATTCCTGTGCTTAAAAAACTTAATGCCTCACCGCTTACAGTTATTGACTCATCAACACCAACATTATTTCCACTCACTGTAAAACCAGCAAAACACTTATTTTTTTCCTCATCCCATTTAACAAATGTTTCATCAATTTTATTCCCATTAATTGTGTAAATTTCATGTGCCCTAAAATTAAGAAAATTTGCCCCCATAATTGCACGTTGAGGAATTAATTTTGTAGCTTTACAAACTTGCTCATAAACTTCATCTGTTAACTTATAGTGATCTGTGCCATCAAAAGTTACCAATATTCCTGAAGGCAATTTAGAAATTAATTCACTTAATTTCTTTTCTTTAGCAATTCTCTCCTCCTCTAACTTCATTTTTCTAACAAGTTCGTCGCCACCACCAAACTTTATATTTAAAACAAAAAAAGATAATGAAATAATCAAAATTATTAATACCAGGCCACCAAACTGTTTTGCAGTCTCTGGTAAATATTTTATTTTACTTAAAAAATTTTCTTTCAACATTTACTCTTGCAACTTTCCATTTTTCCATGTTCCTGTTTTTTGAGTTCCATCAGACCAAGTAAAAGTTCCTTTTCCATTCATAAAACCTTTTACCCATTCACCTTCATAGGTTGAACCATCAGGAAAAGTTAAAACACCTGTTCCGCTCCACTCACTATTTTTAAATTCACCTTTATAAATGTAACCATTAGGCCAAGTTTCAACTCCTTTGCCATTTTTTTTAGTTCCTACCCATTCTCCTTCATAAGTAGTTTTGTCTGTATAAACCCACTTACCAAAACCATTTTCACAATTTCCTTCTTTACATCCTGTACTTCGTGCTAAAGCAATTGATGAAATTAATAAACTTAAAATGATGCTGAATAGATATTTTTTCATATTTATATTTTACACAAAATTAACCAAAAAAAAATCAGACTTTTTTGTTATGTTTAATGCATGAATAAATAGAAATATATTTTTCTGTATTTTCACTTTTAATATTTTTTGTAATTTCATGGATTAATTCTCCAGTTTTCCTTGTGATGATGCCTGACTCTGAATAATTTTTTTCTTTATCAATTGATTTAAATAAAACTACATCTCGATTTACTATTTTTACATTAAGCTTTGCTGGATCTGAAAGAAATAAAGTTAATCCTTTTACCAAAAGTGACTCTGGCTTTTTCGATTGAATTTTAAATTTATCTAACCCTTTCCCATTTAAATCCTCAGCTAAAAAAGTTTGATAATTATATTTAGAATTTTTAATTATTTTTTTCTCTAAATTACACTTAAATTCAAGATCAATATCTTCATTTATATTAATATCTTTTGCTAAAGATTGATTAAAAAATAGCAAACTAATAAATATACTTAAAAAATATTTAATCATTAAATTTTATTTTAAAAAAAAATCTCCCCCAACATTGTTGGGAGAGATTTAAAGATTTAATAGCTTTTTGACTTATTTAGTAAAAGCTTTCCAAACTTTCTTATTATCTTTCAGCCATTTTTTAGCTGCATCTTCGTGAGTCATTTTATCAATGTCAACTAAAGCTGCCATTGCACCAATTTGACTTGTTGAGAAAGAAAGTTTTTTAAACATCGCTGCTGCTTTTGGATGAGTTTTTGGAAAATCAGCATTTACTGCTTTTTTCAAATAACCATCTGGCGAACCACATTTTCCATCTCCACCATCTTCTGGTCTACAACCAGCTGTGTATGGAGGAAAGTCGATAAATGTAAAACCAGCACCATCTGTAAAATTAGGTGTCCAATTAAAGATAATTGTTCCTCTACCTTCTTTTTTAGCAGCTGCTAATTCTGCCCAAAGTGCATCTGCACTTCCAGCAAATTTAACCCACCATAGATCTCCTAAACCTAAAGCGTCAACCCTTTGTGGAATTAAGTCACCGTGCCAAGTTTGTGGACCTTCCAACATTCTTCCTTTTCCATCTGGAGAGTCAGGTGTTGTAAAGTTTTTTGCACAGTCAGGGTTTTTTAGAGCTGTCCAATCTGGTAGACCAGGACATAATCCTTTTTCAGCAACCCAGTTTGGATAACCCATATCTTCAAGAGTTCTAGCCTCATGATCTCCCCAATCAAGCAAACCACCTTTATCAAGTGCAGTTGTGAAAGATTTACCGAAAGCGGACTCCCATACTTCGTGAGATATAGTTACGTCACCAATTCTGATTGACTCATATACCGCCTGTGAATCTGCATTTACATATTTTACATTGTTACCCATGTCTTCCATAATTCCACCTATAACGTAAGCCATTACAATTTGGCTTGACCAGTTATGTGTTGGGATAACAATAGGTTTTTTACTATCAGCATTAGATATTCCCGCAAAACTGACAACAGAAATAACTAGAGCAGACAATAATGATATTATTTTTTTCATATTTTCCCCTCTATAATTAATATATTAATGTTTAAGTATGTTCTCATTTAAAGTTATAGTCAACTCGTTTTGGGTGTAATATGGTCCTAGCTAAATTAAAAAAGTAAAAATGATAAGCTCGAGTAAACAAATTAAATATCCCGGTTTAAATATTTTACCACCTGGAGTTGAAAGACATCTCATAAATGGTGGTGGTCTAACTGCATTTCAAATTTATCCAGATGATGAATTAGAAATAATTAATAATGAGGGCAATCAAATTTGTGAAATAATTTGTTTTGATAAAAATGGTAACTCTGATGTTGGGATTTTAAATCTTCAATCAAACAGTAAAAAAAATTATATCAGAGATATTCTTAATAAAAAAGATGAAACAATATTAGCTACTAATTATCAATTAAAAAAAAGAAACTTGAATATTTCTAAGTCTAAATCATCCATAGTTTTTGATAAAGATACTGATGCTGGAGAAAAAGTAAAATTAAAATCAAAAGATAAATGCTACGGAATATTTGCTGCACCAGCACAAGATATGAATATTGCAGACCAGAATCCCCCAAGTGAATTAACGATTTTTATCAAAAGATCAAAAGTTATAAACGACAAAGAATTAAATGTTGTTCCCGACCCAATATTTGAACCACTTTATGAAGAAAATATAAACAGACAAACTTCAATATCATACCAAGTCAAAGAAGGAGATTATATTCAAGTAATCAGTCCGACTGGAAGACAATGCTCAGATTTTGTGGCATTTGATACTAAAAAATTAGATAAAGGAATTGAAAAAGGATTAGACTGGCAAACAACAAGAACTTTTATGGGAAATACATTTCCAGGACCTGGTTTGCACTCTAAATTTTATGATACGGATCATGAACCATTAGTTGAGGTAATAAGAGACACAGTTGGAAAACATGATACTTTTAATCTTGCGTGTACTTCAAAGTACTATGAGGATGCAGGTTATTTTGGCCATCCAAATTGTTCTGATAATTTAACTGAAAGCATGTCAAAATTTGGAGTTCAGAAACAAAAAGGATGGCATGCAATAAATTTATTCTTTAACACTTCAGCGGCAGGATTAAATTCAGTTATATCTGACGAATCATATTCTAGACCAGGTGATTATGTAATGTTTAGAGCTTTAAAAGATTTAACAATCGGTACCACCGCATGTCCTAGTGATATAGATGCATGTAATTCATGGAATCCAACTGACATTTTTGTTAGAACTTATGATAAAAATAAAGAATTTAGTAAATCATTTGCATTTAGAATGAAAACAGACTCTGAAAAAAAACTTACAAGAAATTCTGGTTTCTACGAGAGAACATCAAAATTAACAAGAAACTTTATAGATGCTAGAGGTTTTTGGCTTCCAAATGATTACACCAAACATGGTTTGATTAACGAATACAATGCATGTAGAAATAAAGCAGTTCTTATCGATCTATCTTCCCTCAGAAAATTTGAAATTATAGGCCCCGATGCTGAAGAATTATTAAACTATACACTTACAAGAAATGTAAAAAAACTGTCTGTTGGACAAATTGTTTACTCTGCCATGTGTTATGAGAATGGAATGATGTTTGACGATGGAACGCTTTTTAAATTAAGTGATACTGGGTTTAGATGGATTTGTGGTGATGAGTACGGAGGTCAATGGTTAAAAGAAATAGCTCAAAAGAAAAATTTTAATGTAAATATTAAAAACTCAACTGATCAAATTAGCAATGTTTCATTGCAAGGACCAAGAAGTAGAGAAATTTTAAAAAAATTTATTTTTACCCCTCCTACTCAACCTTCAATAGATGAGCTTGGATGGTTTAGATTTACAATATGTAGAATTGAAACATTACAAGGTATACCCTTAATTGTTTCAAGAACAGGTTATACCGGTGAACTAGGATATGAAATTTGGTGCCATCCCAATCATGCACCTAAGGTTTGGGATAAATTAATGGAATACGGAAAGGATGAAGGATTAATACCAGCAGGATTCGCTGCACTAGATAAACTTAGAATTGAGGCAGGTTTAATTTTATTTGGTAATGAATTTGATGGAGAACAAGATCCTTTCGAGGCTGGAATTGGTTTTTCCGTTCCTTTAAAAACTAAAGAAGATGATTTTATAGGTAAGAATATTTTAAAAGATAGAAAAGCAACTCCACAAAAAAAACTTGTTGGATTAGAGCTAATAGGTAAAGAGCCAGCGGGTCATGGAGATTGTGTTCATGTTGGTAGAGCTCAGGTGGGTATTGTTACGAGTGGATGCTTATCTCCAACTTTAGGAAAAAACATTGCTTTATGTAGAATTGATATTGGACATTCAGAAATAGGTAGTGATGTTGAAATTGGAAAAATTGATGGACATCAAAAAAGAATACCCGCTAAAATAGTTGCCTTTCCACACTTCGATCCTGGAAAAACTCGTGTTAGATCTTAATGGCTAAAACTACAAAAGATTTATTAGAATTCTGGGAAGATCAAATGAAACTTCCTCATATATCTAGCAATTATTTTTTTAGAAAATCGCCTTCTCATTACCATATGATGCTTTTAGTTATGCATGCTTTTAAGTATAAGGAACATCTAACAGTAGAGGAACTTAAAACAAGATTATTTAAAACATCTAGACCTAAATCAGCTTTGATGATCAATGAAGCATGTGAAAAAGGATTCTTTTTCTTAGAAAAAGCATCAGAAGATCAAAGAAAAAAGTTTATAAAACCTAGTAAATCTTTCATAGATGAATTTAATCAATATCTTCTAACCCTAAAAAATCTTAGTTTCTAGGCAAATTACTGTAAATTAATTTATTACTTATATTTTTTATATATATAAAAAATTATATACTTTACTGACCCTCAAAATAAGGTTGTTAAATGTCATTACCGACAAAAGCAAAAGTAGTAATTATAGGTGGAGGTATCCATGGATTAAGTACTGCATGGAAACTTTCAGAGACATATAAAAATCCAGGCGAAATAGTCGTTTTAGAAAAAGAAAATACAGCCGCAGGCGCAAGTGGAATAGCATGTGGTGTTGTAAGAAATAATTATTTCCAACCAGCAATGAGAGAATTAATGGCTCACTCTGTATCAGTTTGGGAAAGCGATCCAAAAGCATTTAAATATAACGCTGTGGGTTATCTTCAAATATCTCCAGAAGTAATGCATGAAGATGTTGCTTCAATATACGAACAACAAAAAGCTATTGGTTATGAATCAGAATTTATAGAAGGTGAAAAAGATTGTACAAAATATATGAAAGGAATGTTTGATGATTGGCAGGCAAAAGAAATAACATCTATCCTTCATGAAAAAAAAGGTGGTTATGCATTCAATAAAGATTCAATTAAAGCTCTTGAGAAAAAATCATTATCAAATGGGGTTAATGTTATTAAAGGCGTCAAAGTTACAGGATTTAAAAGAGGTAGTAATAGTAAAGCTGTAACAGGTGTTGAAACTGATAAAGGTATAATAGATTGTGAACAAGTTGTTGTTGGAGCAGGTCCATGGGTTAGAGATTTTTGGAATATGTTAGAACTTCCAAAAACAGCTTGGATAAAAGATGAAGATGGAAGGTTCCATGAAACTGACATGTGGAAATACTGGATGCTTCAAGAAGGAATTATAGGAGTAGAAGCAGATTTTTTAAAAACAAATGATGGTAAACAACCACCTGTAGTACACGTTGACTCTACTGCTCCTTTATACTCTGATGCAACAAAAAAATTAATTACAGATAAAATTTGGGGAATTTACTATAAGCCGGATATAGAAGGTTTAGGAGTTCAAGGAGGAACATCACCTTACATGGTTGATAAACATTTTGATAAAGTAAATGTAGATCCATATGGAATTAAATCACCTGAGTATCAAACTACTGAAGCATTTAATGAAATGTGGTGCTCTGCTTTAGCTCATTGTCAAAAAAGATTTGAAGGTAAATCTCATTTGTATAGAAAAGGACCTTCAGGTGGTCTTGGGTGTATGACGCCAGACTCTTTTCCAATTTTTGATAGGTTTTTAGAAAATGTTTATATGATTGCAGACGCTAACCACGGATACAAAATGATTGGTGTTGGAGAGCTTGTTGCAAAAGAAATTCTTGGTACTGAGAGCAATTTATTAAAGCCGTTTAGATTCAACCGTTACGAGAAGGGAGAACTTCACCCTACTTCGAACAGTCCTTTCCCTTGGAGTTAAACTTCAAGCCTAGACACAAATAAATTTTTCAGCTACGTTTGAATAAATTATAATTCATTGAGGGGTGTAATAAATGACTGATCTTGAAAAACATGTAAACCAACCAGGAAGAGCAAAACTAGTAAAAAATGTAAGAGAAAAAATTAATGAATTAGGAATAACATATATTTACTACCAATTTATCTCAGTGACTGGAAGAGTTGTGGGTAAAGGAATTCCAGCAGATCATTGGGAAAGAACAGCCGAAAAAGGTTTTCAATTGGTTTACGGAGCTACAGCTAATTTGTTTTTAGATCGTCATAATAATTATATTGGATATGGACCTGAAGCTATGGAGCTAGTAGGTATTCCAGATCCAGAAACATTCTGTCAATTACCGTGGGACAAAAGAGTTGGAAGAGTTTTTGTAACTTGTTTTAGAAATAGAGAAGAAAGAAAAAATCCTGGTGGTCACTTAACATCAGATTGTAGAGGTAATTTAAGAATATTCATGAATGAATTTCAAAAAAAACATGGTCTTGAATTAAGAGTTGGAACAGAACCAGAAATGATGTGGCTTACCAAAAATGAAGATGGTACGCCAACAGGAAAAGGTTTTTCAAAACCATTTTGCTATCATATAGATCAATTTGAGTCATTAAGACCAGTATTTATGAAAGTTATTGAGTACGCAAAAGCAATGGGTTTAGATATGATTCAGGGAGATCATGAGGATGCACCTGGTCAATTAGAGCTTAACTGGACTTATGATAATGTTTTAAGAAACGCTGATAGACTCTCAACTTATAGGCAAATATGTGCTCAAGTTGCTAGAGAACATGGTTTAATTGCCTGTTTTATGACTAAGCCTTTTATGGGGGTATCTGCAAGTGGATGTCATACTAATATGTCTTTGTGGAAAGGTGGAAAAATTAAGACAAATAGACTTGGACATAAAAAATTACCAGGTGTTGAAGAAGTTTTTGGTTATGTTGAAGGTGGAACAAATACGTTTATGCCTGATACTAAGGACATGCAATTACCAGGTAAAATAGGTTTACAATCTATTGCAGGTATTATGAAACATTTACCAGCTTTAACAGCATTAGGATCTTCGACTGTAAATTCTTACAGAAGATTATGGGATCAAGGTTTTTGGGCTCCAGTTTATGCAGACTGGGGATATCAAAATAGAACTTGTGGTCTTAGAGTTTCAGCTCCAGGAAGATTTGAATATAGATCTGTAGACTCAATGCATAATCCATATTTATTAGGTGCTGCTTTATTAAAAGCTTGTGATGAAGGTATTACTAAAAAGATGAAACCTGCTGCACCTGAATCTAGAAATATTTATGAAGCTCAAAAGGCAGGCAAAGATGTAAAAAAGCTTCCTTTGAGTTTAGGTGAAGCTTTAGAAAGACTGGCAGAGGATGATGTGATTAAATCTGCAATGCCAGATGAAATGTATAAAGTTTTCCATTGGTATAAAAATGATGAATGGGAAAGATTTTTAGGAGCAACAACTCAGTGGGATCTGGATACTTATCTTGATTGCTTACCATAGGTCTTAATAAATTTTGGAGGGGTAAAATTTATGTGCGGAATAGCTGGTTTAATTCATAGAGGAAAATCTTCTAATGTTGGAAGCGAACTTCAAGGTATGCTTCAAGCACTAAAGCATAGAGGAGAAGACTCAACAGGTTACGCATTATATGGTGATACTGATGGTAAAAATTTTATTATGCGTTTTAAAGTTGGAGAAAATGTTGGAGAAGGTAGTTCTTCAGTGATGGAAGATGTTTCAGTTTATGATGAAAGAAAAAAAATAGTTGATCAAACTCTTAGTGAAATGGGTGCAAAAATTGTTAAAGAAGAGAGAACTCTTCCATATTCTCTTAGATATGAAATTGACTATAATACAAAAGACTTACTCGAATTTTCACAAAGAATTGAAAATATTCCTGGAGTAGAAATTTTATCTATGGGTAAATCTTTAGAGGTAATTAAAGATCTTGGAAATGCAAAAATGGTATGTGACAGATATAATTTAGATAAACTTGTGGGAACACACGCAATTGGTCATGCTAGAATGGCAACTGAGTCAGGTGTAGATATTAAGTCTGCTCACCCTTTTTGGGGCTATCCCTTTAGTGATGTGTCAGTTGTTCATAACGGGCAGTTAACAAATTATTGGAATAATAGAAGAGTTTTAGAAAATAAAGGCATGAGATTTATGTCTGAATGTGACTCAGAATTAATTGCGGTTTATATTGCACAAAAAATGAGAGAAGGAGCAACTCTCGCTGAGGGAATGAAAGAATCTTTATCGGGTTTAGATGGTGTTTTTACTTACTTCGTAGCAACTAAAGACTCTTTAGGTATGGCAAAAGATACCATGGCAGCAAAACCATTAGTTTTATATGAGTCGGATGATTTGGTTGCAATGGGTTCTGAGGAAATCGCTATTAGGTCAGTTTTACCACAAGAGATTGATACTTATGATCCATTCGATGGAGAGGTTAAAGTATGGCAAATTTAAAAAATACTGAAAAAAAAACAAAAGCCCAAGCTATGGGCATGCATACAGAGGTTTTAACTGGAAGAACTCAGCAAAAATTCTTTAACCCCGATGAGGCTGAAAATTTTTATTATTTTGGAACATATGATGTCGATTTCAATAAAAGAACAGATTTAGATGTTAAAGATATGACTGCACCTGAAGCTAATAAAGAAATAGATAATTTAATGAGTCAAGGATACGGGACTATTGTAATTAAAAATCCCCAAGGAAAACATAGCTTGGGAGTTGGAATTTTAAATAAACTTAACCTAATTTTTGAAGGAAGTTTAGGATATTTTGGAATGGGTTCATGTGATGGTCCTATTGTTAGAATTAATGGAAGAGTTGGTTGGTCATGTGCAGAAAATTTAATGGCTGGAAAAGTGGTTATAGAAAAAAATGCTGGCTCATGTTTTGGTGCTGCAATCAGGGGTGGAGATTTGATCTGTAAAGGTAGTGTTGGTGCAAGAACTGGGATTGATATGAAAGGTGGAACTATCATTATTGGTGGGGATGCAGGAGCATTTACTGGTTTTATGATGCAAAGAGGAAGAATAATTATACTTGGTGATGTTGGAATAAATTTAGGTGACTCTATGTATGATGGGACAATTTTCGTAGGTGGAGAAATTGGATCATATGGTAGTGATGCTGTAGATGCAGAATTGACATCAAGTGACAAAGATTGGTTAAGAAGAAAACTAAAGGTCGCTGAAATTGGTGAAAATTTTGATTTAAATAAAATGAAAAAAATTGTAGCAGGTAAAAAACTTTGGAATTATGACAATTTAGAACCTACAGAGAAGAAGGGAGCTATTTAATGGCTAAAAAAAGAAATAAAAAAATTAAAAAAAATGGAAAAGGTGTTGGTGGAAAAGCTGATGTGCATGCACTTGAAGATGGAAAGAGAAACAAAAGTTTATTAGGGCATAATGCTATTTTTACTCCTGAAGTAATAGACGATATTCATATTAAATCACAATTAGGAAGATATAGAATGCGTGGAATGGCATTAATGAAAAAAATTCCAACATTTGATGATTTAGTTTTTCTACCGGGTACCCTAACAAGATTTGTAATTGAGGGTTATAGAGAAAAATGTGAGACTAAAACTGTGATTGGTCCAAGGTGTGAAAACCCAATTGAATTAGATATTCCTGTTTATATTACTGGCATGAGTTTTGGAGCTCTTTCATATGAAGCTAAAACAGCCTTAGCTAGAGGTGCAACAATGGCTGGGAGTGCTACATGTTCTGGCGAAGGTGGAATGATACCTGATGAAAGAAGATATTCTGAAAAATGGTTTTATCAATGTATTCAATCAAGATATGGATTTAACCCACATCATGCTCAGTTAGCTGATGGAATAGAAGTTTTTATTGGACAAGGTCAAAAAGTAGGAATGGGTGGACACTTAATGGGTCAAAAAGTTACTGATCAAGTAGCTGAAATGAGATCTTTACCATCGGGTATTGATCAAAGATCCCCTGCTAGGCATCCAGACTGGCTAGGTCCTGACGATTTAGCTCTTAAAGTGGAAGAGTTAAGACAGTTAACAAAAAATAGAGTGCCCATTCAATTAAAACTTGGTGCATCTAAGGTTTATGATGATGTTCGAATGGCTGCTAAATGTGACCCCGACTCAATTTATTTAGATGGAATGGAAGGTTCTACTGGTGCAGGACCTCATATTGCAGCAGCAAATACAGGTATTCCTGGAATAGCAGCTATTAGAGAGGCAAGAAGAGCTTTGGATGATGTAGGTAAAACTGGAAAAGTTACTCTAATTTATGCTGGTGGAGTAAGGGATGGTGCAGACATGGCAAAAGCACTGGCATTGGGTGCGGATGCTATCGCTATTGGTACTGGATCAATGATTGCTTTAAATTGCAATAAAGATATCCCTGAAGCAAATTTTGAAAAAGAAATGGGTGTTAAAGCTGGTGAATGTTACCACTGTCACACTGGAAGATGTCCAGTTGGTGTTGCAACACAAGATCCAAAATTAAGAGCAAGATTAAATCCAGATGATGCAGCATTAAGAGTATATAATTATTTACACTCTATGACTTTAGAAGCTCAACTGTTAGCAAGAGCTTGTGGTAAAACTAATATTCACTCTTTAGAGCCTGAAGATTTAGCTGCATTAACTTCTGAAGCATCTGCTTTAGCTAAAGTTCCTTTAGCAGGAACTAATTATACAGTTGGAGTTGATAACTTTCACAAAATATAGATTTTTTCATGGCTAAAAAAAAAAATAAAAATAAATTAAAAAAAGAAAAGAAGATGAAACTTGGTACTTTTAAAGAAACTGCAAGAGAAAAAATGATAGGTCAACATATAGGTTATAGATATGATGTAAATTTGCTTCCAGATTATAAAAAAATAACGCCATTTCTTAAAAAATATGTAGAAGCTATGGGTTGGGATGACTTAAACTGGTTAGAAGATGTTCACATGGGTTATGAGGAAGGAAGACCTGCTGTATTTTGTAGAAATGCTAATGGTTGGGTTACAATTCCTAAGTCTATTAAACTACCAAACAATCAACAAGATAGAGATATGATAGCTAGAGAGTTACTAGTGAAATTTCAAATGTCTCCAAAACATCCTTTAGTTGATCTAAAAAAAGCATACTTAAAATTTTAATTCCTCAATCTAAAGTTGATTTTTTTTTTAAAATCTAGTGCCAATACTAGGTTTTAAAAAATTGTTTCATTTGTCACGTCCTCATAAATTTTATAGGGTTTTGTAAATTAATATGGAGAGAGAATATGACTGATCAGTTAGGTGCTCTTACTACTATATTTACAGAATTTTACTACTGGGTAACTGTAGTGCTGATGTTTTTAATTCACGTCGGTTTCTGTATGTATGAAGTTGGAGCTTCAAGATACAAACACCATCAACATACTCTAATGAAAAACACGATGCTGATACCATTAGTAACGGTAACTTGGTTTTTATTTGGTTGGTGGATTTATTGGGCTTTTCCTACAGGACCTGGAATAGCACCATCAATTATGACGGAAAGCACTGGGCTTGTTTTAGGAGGAGGATTTGGAGGAAATGATCTCGCTAATCCTACTAATGCTCTTATGGCAATTAACCTTAATGACCATATAATGGGTGTTTTCTGGGCAGCATTCCTATTATTTTCGTGGACCGCTGCTTCTATTGTTTCAGGAGCAATTATTGAAAGAATAACAACTTTCGCTTTTGGAGTTTTAGCAATTGCGATTGGATCCGTTTTTTGGTCAATAGATGCTTCGTGGGGATGGCACTTTGATGGATGGATGCTTAAAATTTTAGGATATCATGATGCTTATGCTTCTGGAGTAATTCACGCTATTGCTGGTGGATTTGCTTTAGGGGTACTTATGGTTTTAGGACCTAGAATTGGTAAATTTTCATCTAGTGGTGAACCAAGAAATATTGGACCAAGAAATCCTTGGCTTGTTACAATTGGGTTATTTTTGATTTATACAGGTTTTTGGGGATTTTATGCTGCTTGTAACGTACCAATATATGACCTTGGACCAGAGTATGGAATGGAAGGCGTAACATTCTGGACAGCGACTAACATCTATTTAACACCTACTACATTAAGTGGAATAACAATGAACTTCTTAATGTCTTTATCGGGTGGTTTATTAGCTGGATATGTTATTGCTAAAGGAGATCCCTTCTGGACTTACTCAAGCGGACTAGCAGGTATTATATGTGCCTCTGCAGGAAATGACTTATATCATCCAATTCAAGCTTTAATTATTGGTATGATTGGTGTTGTTATTGCTTACAAACTTCATTACTGGGTTGAACGAAAGTTCAAAATTGATGATGCTGTTGGTGCTGTAGCTGTACATGGTTATGCTGGTTTTGTTGGTCTAGTAATTTGTGGATTTGTTTTAAATGGTTATCCTTCATCTGGTTACAGTGTAGGAGCTATGTTTGATGGATCAACTTACGCAACAATTAATCCATTAGGACAATTTCTAGGAGCGATTATTATGTTCTTCGTTCTTGGACTGATACCAGGCTATATCATAGCTAAAGTACTGAACGGAATGGGTAAATTACGTATCCCTCGTGAAGTAGAAATAGCTGGGTTAGACT
>CACHDJ010000005.1 GCA_902578525.1 uncultured Pelagibacteraceae bacterium
AAGAATTATTAACGAACCAACTGCAGCTTCATTAGCTTACGGTTTAGATAAAAAACAAAATAAAAAAATTGCAGTTTATGATTTAGGTGGTGGAACATTTGATGTTTCTATTCTTGAATTAGGCGATGGTGTATTTGAAGTTAAGTCAACTAATGGTGATACTTTCCTAGGAGGTGAAGATTTTGATAATGCAATTGTAGATTATTTAGTTGCTGAATTTAAAAAAGATAATGGCATTGATCTAACATCTGACAAACTTGCTCTTCAAAGATTAAAAGAGGCTGCTGAGAAAGCAAAAATTGAACTTTCATCAGCAGAACAAACAGATATTAATTTACCATTTATCACTGCAGATAAAACTGGTCCAAAACATATTAATTTAAAAATGACTAGAGCTAAGCTAGAAGCTTTAGTAGAAGATTTAATAGCTAAAACACTTCCACCTTGTAAAACAGCACTAAAAGATGCTGGTATTTCTGCAAGTGAAATTAATGAAGTTGTTATGGTTGGGGGTATGACTAGGATGCCTAAAGTAATAGATGAAGTTAAAAACTTTTTTGGAAAAGATGCAAATAAAAGTGTCAATCCCGATGAAGTTGTGGCGATGGGTGCTGCTATTCAGGCTGGTGTACTTCAAGGAGATGTCAAAGATGTGCTTCTATTGGATGTGACTCCACTTTCACTTGGTATCGAAACACTTGGTGGGGTTTCTACAAAATTAATTGATAAAAATACAACAATACCAACTAAAAAAAGTCAGGTATTTTCAACTGCAGAAGATAACCAGCCAGCTGTTTCTATTCGAGTCTTACAAGGTGAGAGAGAAATGGCTACTGATAATAAAGCATTAGGTAACTTTGAATTGGTGGGTATTGCACCTGCTCCTAGAGGAGTTCCTCAAATTGAAGTAACTTTTGATATTGATGCGAATGGAATCGTTAATGTCTCTGCAAAAGACAAAGGGACTGGTAAAGAACAAAAAATTCAAATCCAAGCTTCTGGTGGACTAAGTGATGAAGAAATTGAAAAAATGGTTAAAGATGCTGAGGCTAATAAAGAAAGTGATAAAAAGAAAAGAGAGTCAGTTGATGCTAGAAATCAAGCAGATACTTTAATCCATTCAACAGAAAAAAATCTTAAAGAACATGGAACAAAAGTTTCTGATGCAGAAAAAAAAGTAATTGAAGATGCATCAACGTCTTTAAAAGAAGCTTTAAAAAGCGAAAATACCGAAGATATTAAGAAAAAAATCGAAGCTTTGGTTCAAGCTTCAATGAAACTTGGAGAAGCAATCTACAAATCACAACAAAATGCTAAACCAGAAACTGGAAAAGATGATGGTGGTGATAACAAAGATAAAAAAGACGAAAATGTTGTTGATGCTGATTTCGAAGAAGTAAAAGACGAAAATAAAGAAAAAAGCGCTTAAACTGACATTTAATTGTCTGGGGTAATTTGATGGCTAAAAGAGACTATTATGATGTCTTAGGCGTTAATAAAAGCGCGAGTCCTGAAGAATTAAAATCTGCATATAGAAAATTAGCTGTAAAATATCATCCAGATAAAAATCCTGGAGACTCTAAAGCTGAAGAAAAATTTAAAGAAGCAAGTGAGGCTTATGGAATTCTCTCAGATAAAGAAAAAAAACAAAATTACGACAATTTTGGTCATGCTGCATTTGAAAATGGTGGTGGAAGATCAGGTGGAGGTTTTAGTGGTTTCAGTGGAGCAGATTTTTCAGATATTTTTGAGGATTTCTTTGGAGATTTTGGAGGCGGTGGACGATCAAGAAATAGAAAATCAAATAATCGAGGATCAGACTTAAGGTATGATTTATCAATCACATTGGAAGAAGCTTACAACGGAAAAAAACAAGACATCAAATTTTCTACAACAGAGCAATGTGCAACCTGTAAAGGCAATGGATCCAAACCTGGCTATTCGCCAGATAGATGTTCGTATTGCGGAGGTAATGGCAGAATTAGATCAAATCAAGGATTTTTCACTGTTCAACAGACTTGTCCTCAGTGTAACGGAAATGGTGAAGAAATTACTAATCCCTGTAATGATTGTAACGGTCAAGGCAAAAAACAAACATCCAAAAAAATATCAGTTACAATTCCGAAAGGTGTAGATGATGGAACAAGAATCAGACTTGCAGGAAAAGGAGAAGCTGGAAGCAGGGGTGGTGCAACAGGTGATTTGTACTTGTTTATAAATGTTAATTCTCATGACTTATTTAAAAGATCAGATGAGAATTTATTTTTCGAATTTCCAATTTCTTTAGCAGATGCTGCATTGGGTACTACTATAGAGATACCAACGATAAATGGAGGAAAAGCTAAAATAAAAATTCCTGACGGGACTCAAAATGGCAAACAATTTAGATTAAAAGGGAAAGGGATGCCATTCATGAGGAGAGGTGATTTTGGAGATTTATACGTTCAAGTTAAAACAGAAGTACCAGTATATTTAAATAAAAAACAAAAAGAATTGTTAGAGCAATTTAGAGAAATAGAAAACGAAAAGTCTAATCCTAGTATTAAAAAGTTTTTTCAAAAAGCAAAAAATTTCTGGAAAAATTAAAATATGGAGTTAGAAGAAATTATTCCTTCAATAGCTTTAATATTAATACTCATCCTAATTCTCCCTGGCTTCATTAAATCAAACTTGAAAAAAAAAAGATTTTTCAAAAATTTAAGTATTTGGGCTGTTATTGTTTTAGTTCTTATGATACTTCTATATTTTGTCTTTTAATGAAAAAAATTAATTTAGCTATTACTGGTTGTATGGGAAGAATGGGTCAGCAACTTATCAAATCATCCAATAAAAATAAAAATTTTAAATTAATTTCACTTACAGAAAATAGATTAGTAAATAAAAAATTTAATGGAATTAAACCACAATTCAACTCTGATAAAGCTTTTAAAAAAGCTGACGTAATTATTGATTTTACAGTCCCTAATTGTACACTTGAGATATTAAAAATAGCCTCAAAACTAAAAAAAAAAGTTGTAATTGGTACTACAGGTTTTAATAGAAGCGAAGAAAACCAAATCAAAAAACATTCAAAAAAAATTGCAATTTTAAAAGCTGGTAATATGAGTCTTGGCGTAAATTTATTAATGTATTTAACTGAGATTACATCAAAATCATTAAATGATGAGTATTTAAGTAAAATATTTGAAGTTCATCATAAACATAAAAAAGACCATCCATCTGGAACAGCATTAATGTTGGGGAAAGGTATAGCAGTTGGAAAAAATAAAAATTTATATGATTTGATTGGTAAAAAATTTTTAAATAAAAAAACCTTTCCTTTTGGAAAAAAAATTAATTTTAATTCAGTCAGAAAAGGTGAAATAATTGGGGAACATGAGGTAAAATTCTCAAGTGGAAAAGAAATTATTACCTTAAACCATGAGGCTTTTGATAGAGCTTTATACTCTGATGGTGCATTATCTGCTTCCAAATGGATAATGAAAAAAAGACCAGGTTTGTATTCTATGAGAGATTTGCTTAACTTTTCTTAATGAATGAAAAACAAAAAGCGAAAATAATTATTAAAACTCTTAATAGAATTTATCCAAAAAAATTAGTTCCATTAAAAAGTAAAAATACTTTCACACTATTAATTTCTGTACTTCTTTCAGCACAATGTACAGATATTAATGTAAATAATGTAACAAAAGATATATATCCAAAGTACTATAAGCCAGAACACTTTGTAAGATTAGGGAGAAAAAGAATTGAAAAATTAATAAAAAAAATTGGTATTTTTAGAATTAAAGCAAAAAGTATTTATTTAATGTCAAAGCAATTAATAGAAAAGCATAACGGTAGAGTACCTAAAACATTTGAAGAACTTGAAAAACTACCCGGTGTAGGCCACAAGACAGCTAGTGTAGTGATGTCTCAAGGTTTTGGATACCCAGCTTTTGCTGTTGATACACATATTCATAGACTCGCCCAAAGATGGGGATTAACAAGTGGAAAAAATGTAACTCAAACTGAAAATGATCTAAAAAAGATTTTTCCTAAAAATACATGGTCTAAACTTCATCTCCAAATAATTTTTTATGGAAGAGAATACTGCGGAGCAAGGGAATGTTATGGTTTAACTTGTAAAATATGCACTTCTTGTTATCCTAATAGAAAAAAACCCATAATCACAAAAAAAGCTTAAAATGAAAATCTTAGGAATTGGTAATGCTATAGTAGATGTACTTTGTAGAGTCGATGATAAATTTTTAATAAAAAATTCTCTCACAAAAAGTACCATGAAATTAATTGATGAAAAAGAATTTAAGAATTTACTTAAAAATTTAACTATAGAAGAAACTATTTCAGGTGGTTCAGTAGCAAATTCTATAGTTGGCTTGTCTCAATTAAAAAATGAAGTTGGATTTATTGGAAAAATAAAAAATGATGAATTGGGACAAAAGTATGAGGATGGATTAAAAAAAGAAAATGTTAATTTTTTATATACGAAAAAAGATGAACCTATTTCTACAGGTAGTTGTTTAGTATTAATTACACCTGACTCTGAAAGAACAATGTGCACTTTTTTAGGTACAGCAGGAAAAATTAATGATCAAGACATCGATGCTAATGTAGTAAAAAATGCAGAAATAACTTTCTTGGAAGGTTACTTGTGGGATGAAGGAGAACCCAAGAAAGCTTTCGAAAAAGCAATAAATAATTCTAACAAAGTTGCAATGTCATTATCTGATTTATTTTGTGTCGAAAGACATAAAGATCAATTTTTAGATCTTGTGAAAAATAAATTAGACATAATATTTGCAAATGAACAAGAAGTGTTGTCGCTAATAAATAGTAAATCATTTGAAGATGTAATATCTTTTTCAAAAAATTTGAAAAAAAATATTATAATAACAAGGGGTGAAAATGGTGCAATTGCAATTAATGGTAATGAAGTTTTTGAGTGTTCGGCACAAAAAAATCTAAAAATTATAGATCTTACAGGGGCTGGAGATTTGTTTGCAGCTGGTTATTTGCATGGTCATATAAATAAACTTTCAATAAAAAAATGTTTAGAAAAAGGAACAGAGCTATCATCTACGATAATTCAAAAAATAGGCGCTAGAATTTAATATTTTTTTTTCTTTTAAAACTTCCTTTGCCTTTTTTAGGTTTAACTACTTTTGGCTTATATTTTTTTGAAAATAGATCTTTTGCAATTATATTTTTACGTTTAATTAATTTGATAACCATCTTTAAGACTAACTATAAAATTACTATCATTAAAAGTTTTTAGTATTTTTTTTCGCAACCTATAAATATGAGTTTCTACAGTATGAGTTTCGAGTTTAGAATGATAACCCCAAACTTCAGATTGTAATTGATCAATTCCAACAGGATTATTTGATTTGTGTAAGTAAACAATTGTGTTTGTCTCTTTTTCAGTTAATTTTAATACTTCATCATTTGCTATTAATTCCCTTGAGTTTAAATATATTTTATATTTTCCAATACTTATCTCTGATTTTTCATTAAATTGAACTTTAAGAAATTCAACATTTAATTTTTCAATCAATTTTGAAATTTTAATAGGAACTTGGCTTAAAATAAATTGGTTATTTACTCCATCCAATTTTTTTTGAGTAATTATTAAATAATTCTCCAAACTATTTAGTTTTTCATTTAAATTTTTTTCGTTAGCTGCTTCAAAAATTTTAAAATTAATATTTTCTTCTAATTCTTTAATAATTTCATATAAAGATTTAAATTTGAATATTATTAAATTTTGATAATCCATATATAATGAAGATATGTTAATTTTTTTGAAAAATAAACATACTCTTCAAATAGATGATTTTTTTTTCAATGTTGTATAGGAAAGAATGGCTTAACAGCAAAAAAAGTTGAGGGAGATAAAAAAACGCCAATCGGAACTTTTAAAATTCAGCACTTATATTATAGAAAAGACAGAATCGGCCACCCACAAACAAATTTAAAGTGCATACAAATTAAAAAAAGAATGAGCTGGTGTGATGATGTAAACCAGCCAAAAAAATATAATAAATTAATTAATATTGATAGTGACATTCACCATGAAAAACTTTTTAGAAAAGATAGCAAATATGATCTTTTAATTCCGATAAAATATAATTTTTTTAAAAGAATTCCTGGTAAAGGAAGTTGTATTTTTATTCATTTAACAAAAAACTATAAGCCTACCGCAGGATGTATTGCATTAAAGAAAAAAGATTTTTTAATTATGCTTAAAATAATTAATAAAAATACAAAAATAAAAATTTACTAGCTCCTTTTGCCAAAGATACTTGAACCTATCCTAAGAAAAGTAGATGAATTTTCTATCGCCTTTAAATAATCTGAAGACATTCCCATGCTTAATTCTTGTAAATTTAACTTTTTGTTTAGTAATTTTGTTTCTTGAAAGTATTGATCTGGTTTATCATTTATTGGAGGTATACACATTAATCCAATAACATCTAAATTTAATTCTCTACAATAACTATATAGATCATTTAAGTAATCTTTACCTACTCCAGATTTTTGATCTTCATTTCCAATATTTACCTGCAAAAATAATTTTATTTTTTTATTTTGCTTTATTTCTTCATCAGCAATTTTTTTTGCAAGTTTTTTACTATCAACTGAGTGAATATAATCAAAGATACTTAATGCAAATTTTACTTTATTAGTTTGAAGTTTACCTATTAAATGAAGTTTGATATCGGAATTTTTCAGTTTTATTTGCTTCCATTTATCTAAGGCTTCTTGGACTTTATTCTCGCCATAATCTAAATGGCCATATTCTATTAAAGGAAGAATTTTTTCTATATGAAATGTTTTAGTAACTGCAATTATTTTTGGAAATTTATCTATTTTTTGATCTTCTAATTTTAATTTAATTGCACTAATGATATCTTTATATTTTTGAATTGAAATATGCATAATAAGATTCCTAATAAATATTACTTTATTAATAAATTTGATACAAATTATATTGATAAACAAGACAAAAATACTGCTATTATTTATAGGAACTATAATTCAAAAAATAATCCTAGTTCACTTTTAAAAATAAAAAATTATTGTAAAAAAAAAGGTTTTAAATTTTTCTTATCAAATAATGTTAAATTAGCTATTAATTTAAAGCTAGATGGAGCTTATATTCCATCCTTCAATAAAGATACACGGCACCTTTCATTCTCTTATAACAAAAATTTTTTAATTATTGGTTCTGCTCATAATAATAAAGAAATTAAAACTAAGATTAAACAGCGAGTAAGAATTTTATTTATATCTTCAATTTTCAAAAAGAATAAAAATTATTTAGGTATTAATAAATTTAAACTATTATCAAAATTAACTAAGGCTAAAATTATAGCACTTGGTGGAGTTTCAAATACAAATTTAAAAAAACTCAGTTTAGTTAAATGTTTTGGATTTGCAGGAATATCTTTTTTTGAATAAAAAAAAGGCCCCTAAAAAGGGGCCTTTAAGAATTATTTTCTAAATTAAATTAGAATGCAAACGCAAGAGATACTTCTGTGAACGAGTAGTCTGTTCCAGCTGTACCTTGAATTGAGTCTGTTTTGTTCATAACAGCTCCAAGTGTCATAGATCCCATTGTGTAAGAAGCTGATACACCTGAACTTTCTTCATCAGTTTTAGTTGCATCTTCATACTCTACATTTGAAACACCATATGAAACACTTAGGTTGTCATTAACAGCCATTGATATCGCAGCTGCTTCTCTGTCAACATCGCTGCTAGCTGCAGTTTTGTCGATTTCAGATAATTGAACACCCATAGTGAAAGCACCACTTGTGTATTTAACCCAAGCAGTTGACATGTCATCTTCAGATGTACCACTGATTACGTTAGTACCAGCACCATAACCTACGCTTAGTCCATCCATAAGTTCATCAGCAATAATAACTACAGAGTTATCAGTACCTAGACCCATTCTAGCATAACTAGCAGAAACTGTTACACCACTGAAAGAACCTTCGTAACCTAAAGTGTTATCACCACCTAAGTCAGTAACACCTTCATCGTTACCGTCAACGTCATCCCAAACTTGCTCACCAGCAGTTGGCATCACGTCTGAATATTTACTAATACCAGCTTGGTGTGAAACGTTACCAAATGAAACTTTACCGTTATCTCCCATATCTAAAACAAGTTTAGAACTTGAGAAAATAGCATTAGCCATTGTGTAACCATAAGCTATAGACATTCCATTATCTAAATCTCCTGATCCAGAAAATGTAATTGTAGTTGTATCAGACCATGGGTTCGCAGTTACTCTTTCTGAACCTTTAGACTGATATTTAACTTTAGCTGTACCAGATACATCTAATGCACCTGCTACTGCAGAAGTTGCAACTAAAGACCCTGCAAGTGCAGTAAGTCCTAGTTTTTTTAAATTGTTCATAAGTCTCCTTATTTGTTTGTTTTATAATTATAAACAGCTCAAATTATCAATTTATAAGTACAAATAACCAATTTAAATGAGTAAAAAGCATTTTAAAATCCTTTTGTTGCAAAAATACAACACATTTGAATATATTCTCGTATTAAAATATCTATTTTTCTAATCAAAATTGTATAATTTAATTAAATATTAATCTTAAAAAATGGCCTTAATCTACAAATATTCAATTTTTATACTGATACTAGCAACCTTACAGTCTTGCGGGATATACAAACCAGGTACTTCTGCAAAAGATTTCCCACCTGAACCTGAAAAAAGAGTGGCAAAAAATATTGAGGAAGGAAGAGGATTTCAGTTGTTCAAAGATGAAAAAACTGGAGGAGTTTTCGATTTTGCAACTTCGAATGAATTATGGAGAGCGAGTTTAGACACTTTAGATTTTATGCCACTAATTTCTGCCGATTATGGTGGAGGTCTAATAATAACTGATTGGTATAGCGAAGAAAATCAGAAAAATGATTTTATAAAAATTTCTATTCGTTTTTTAACAAATGAAATTAGAGCGGATGCTTTAAAAATACAAATTTATACAAAAGAATGTATTGGGGATACAAATAATTGCAAAATAACTCAGAATAATTCAGAAATAGAAACAAAATTAAAAGAGAGTATTTTAAAAAAAGCCTCAAAATACAAACAAAACAAAAAAAAGAAAAAAAATTAAATTAATCAATTTTAATATATTAATTTTTTGTGAATAGATTTAATTTTAAAGATATAGAAAATAAATGGCAGAAGTTGTGGGAACAAAAAAAAGTTCACATTTCTAAAAAAGATACTAATAAAAAAAAATTTTATTGTCTCGAAATGTTTCCATATCCCTCAGGCAAAATACACATGGGTCACGTAAGAAACTATACGATAGGTGATGTATTATCCAGATACAAGACTCTTAAAGGTTATAACGTTTTACATCCAATGGGTTGGGACTCATTTGGAATGCCTGCTGAAAATGCTGCTAAGCAAAACAATTTAAATCCAAAAACTTGGACGGAAAGTAATATTAAGACCATGAAGTCTCAGTTAAAACAGCTTGGACTTTCAATTGATTGGGATAGAGAAATTTCTACATGTTCTGCAGATTATTATAAACATCAACAAAAACTTTTTTTAGAACTTTATGATAAAGGACTTGTTTATAGAAAAGAAAGCTATGTTAATTGGGACCCTATAGACAAAACTGTTCTTGCTAATGAACAAGTAATAGATGGAAAAGGATGGAGATCTGGAGCAGTAGTTGAAAGAAAAAAATTAAATCAATGGTTTTTCAAAATTTCAAAATTTTCAGATGAATTACTTAGAGATTTAGATTCTTTAAATGAATGGCCCGAAAAAGTAAAGACAATGCAAAAAAATTGGATTGGAAAATCTTTAGGTTGTGAAATAAATTTTAAAATTGAAGGATCAAAAGAAATTGATCTTATAAGATGTTTTACTACAAGACCAGATACCCTTTTTGGTTTTTCTTTTTTAGCAGTTTCAATAGATCATCCTTTATCTAAATATTACGAAGATAATGCCGAATTTAAAAATTTTAAAAAAGAATGTTCTAAAACAGGGACAACTGAAGAGTCTATAGCTCAAGCAACAAAAATTGGATTTAAAACTGATCTATTAGCAATTAATCCTCTAGATAATTTAATAAAAGTACCAGTTTATTTTGCAAATTTTGTATTAATGGATTATGGGTTTGGAGCAGTTTTTGGTTGTCCAGCTCACGATCAACGAGATTTCGATTTTGCAAAAAAATATAAACTTAAGATTAAAACTGTAGTTAAACCAGATAATGAAGATGATAATTTTACTGTAAAAGATGAGGCCTATTCAGGGCCTGGTACTTTAATAAATTCAAAATTTTTAGATGGTCTTAAAGCTCCTGACCAATCAATAAGAGAAACTATAAAATTTTTAGAAAATAAAAATTTAGGAGAAAAAAAAATTAATTACCGTCTTAAAGATTGGGGTGTTTCTAGACAAAGGTATTGGGGATGTCCAATTCCAATAGCTTATGATGAGAATAACGACATTATAAAAATTCCAGAAAATCAACTTCCTGTGAAATTGCCAGAAAATGTTAATATTAATGTAAATGGAAATCCTTTAGATACTCAAGATGATTGGAAAAAAGTAACGATTAATGGAAAAATATGTTCTAGAGAAACAGATACTTTAGATACATTTGTTGACTCTTCTTGGTATTTCTTGAGATTTTGTTCTGCAAATAATAAGTCGCTAGCATTTGATAAGTCTGATTTAGATTACTGGATGCCTGTAGACCAATACATAGGTGGTGTAGAGCATGCAATTTTGCATCTTTTATATTCAAGGTTTTTTATGAGGGCCATCAATCTGAATAACCCTGGTGTAAAAATAGTAGAGCCATTTAAAGGACTTTTTACACAAGGTATGGTGTGTCATGAGACGTATAAAGATAGTAACGATAATTGGTTAAGTCCTGATGAAATATTTTCGGAAAATGGAAGGGAATATTTTTTAAAAAAAGATCCAAAACAAAAAGTAAGAATTGGACCGTCAGAGTCTATGTCAAAATCTAAAAGAAATACTATTGATCCTCAAAATATAATCAATTTATATGGTGCTGATGCTGTAAGATTTTTTATTCTAGCAGATAGTCCTCCTGAGAGAGATGTTCAATGGTCAGATGAGGGAATGATATCAGCTTATAAATTTATACAAAAATTTTGGCTACTAAATGAACAAATTTTAGAAATTACAAAAAAAAAATCACATTCAGATGATAAAGAGAAAGAAATAGATATTTTTACAAATCAATCAATTTATAAGATTAATCAAGCTTTAGACAAATTTCGTTATAATGTAATCATCGCTACATGTCATGAAATTTACTCCTTTTTTAAAAAAATATCAGAAAATAAAAAGAATTATAAAAACTTAAAAAAAAATTTTGAAAAAATTTTATTGGTTATGATGCCTATAATTCCCCATATATCTAGTGAATGTTTAGATAAATTAAATTATAATGAAAACTTTCGTTGGCCTGAAGTAGATCTTAAATATTTGCAAAATGAAAATAATAATATTGTAATTCAAGTAAATGGCAAAAAAAGAGGTTTGGTTTCAGTTCAAAAAAATATTGAAGAAAATGATCTAATAAAAGTAATAAAAGACAAAGAATTAATTAAAAATTATTTAAATAATGGAAACTTGCTTAAGACAATATATATTAAAAATAAACTAATTAACTATATCATTAAATAATGAAAAAAATTTTTATACTAATTATTTTATTCACTTATAGTTGTGGATATCAACCAATATATTTAAATAAAAATTTAAAAGAATACGAATTTTCTAAAATTACTCTAGAGGGAAATAAAGAAATCAACGGAAAAATAATTAATTCCATTTCATTAAAAGAAAATAGATCAAATAAAAATTTAAACGAACTTTTGATAAAAAGTAATTTGGCAACAACTGAAACTTCTAAAGACACCAAAGGAAAGATTCTCACATATAGAACTAAAATTAATATAGATTTTACAATTAAGAAAAGTGAGACAATTGTTAAAAATAAACTATTTACTAAAGACGTTTCATACAGCAATAAAGAAAATAAATTTGAATTAGTAGAATACCAAAATGAATTAATATCCAGTCTTATAAATAGGTCTATTGAAGAAATAATTTTATATTTAAACCTAGAATGATAATTAAATATTTTGATCTAAAAAAAAAAATTACTGAAAATATAAATTTCTATTTATTATATGGATTAAATACAGGTCTGATTGAAGAGACGATTAATAACACTTTTAAACCAATTTTTTCTAAAAATATTTTTAATTATGATGAAAGCGAAATCATTGCAAATATTGACGAATTTAAACAAAGCATTTTTAACAAATCTTTTTTTGAAAATGATAAATTAATTATAATAAATAGAGCCTCTGATAAGATTCTAAATATAATAAAAGATGTTATTGATAAAGGTATATCAGAAACAGTAATTATAATAAAATCTGGTGCCTTAGAAAAAAAATCAAAATTAAGAAATTTTTTTGAAAAAGATAAGAATACTTTCACTATTCCATTTTATGAAGATAATCATCAATCACTAATGAGCATAGCTCAAAATTTTTTTAAACAAAGAAAAATTAAAATTTCATCTCAAAATATTAATTATATTATTGAGAGATCAAAAGGAAACAGAATAAATCTAAATAATGAATTAGAAAAAATTGAAAGCTATAGTCAAAAAAAATTATCTATTGAATTAGATGAAATTTTAAAACTTACAAATTTATCTGAAAATTATAATATTTCGGAACTAGCAGATCAATGTTTAGCAAAAAATAAAAAAAAAACATTGAATATTCTTAACGAAAATAATGTTTCTTCAGAAGACAATATATTAGTCCTAAAAACTTTTTTATATAAATTGAAAAGATTAAAAAAATTAAAAATGGATTTAAAAATTACAAAAAGTTATGATGAATCTATATCGACTTTTAAACCACCTATTTTTTGGAAAGATAAAGATTTAGTTAAGCAACAATTAGAATTATGGTCTTTATCTCAAATACGATCTCTAATAAAAAAAATTAATAATACCGAAACTTTAATAAAGAAAAATTCAAAAATTAGTAACCAAATAATAAATAATTTTATTTTGGAAAGACTTGAATAACCTAATAGTTAGATTTTATAATTTCGATTATCTTATTTAATTGTTCAATATCTTTATATAAAAAAGTTATAGATCCTTTATTTCTTTTATTATTCTTAATAAATACATTAAGCCCAATTTTTTCCGAAATTACTCTTTCTAGATCTTTAATATTTGAATCTTTTGGAATAGATGACTTTTGTTTTTTTCCCTTAAATAGTTTAACAAAATTCTCTGATTGTCTAACGGAAAGTTTTTTTTCAACAATTTTATTAGCTACAAAACTTACATTTTCTAGACCTACTAGAATTTTAGCATGGCCAGCGGTTAATTTTTTTTTCTCTATAAGTTTTATAACATCTTCTGGTAAGGTTAGAAGTCTGAGACAATTTGATATATAAGCTCTACTTTTACCAATAAATTTTGAAACTTTTCCTTGATCATATTTAAACTCATCAATTAATCTTTTATAACCTTGAGCTTCTTCTAGTGGATTTAAATCATGCCTTTGAACATTTTCTACAATTGCAAATTCAAGTGATTTAAGATCATCTGCCTCCGTTATGATAACTGGCACTTTATGCAGACCTGCTTTTTGAGCAGCAAGCCATCTTCTTTCTCCAGCAATAATTTCAAATTTTGATTTATCATCATCAAGCTTTCTCACAATAATTGGCTGGAGGATCCCCCTTTCAATAATTGAATTCGTCAAATCTTTTAAGTTATCTTCATCAAAATCTTTTCTAGGTTGATATTTGTTTGGGGTAATTTCTGAAATTAAAAGTTGATTTTTATTTTCTTCAATTTTTGTTTCTCCAATTAGTGAAGATAAGCCTCGTCCTAAGCCTTTTCTTATTTTATTTGAATCCATTAAGCTGCACTTCCTAAAGTCGATTTTTGATTAATAAATTCATCAGTAAAACTGAAGTATGACTTACTCCCTGGACAAGATTTATCATAAATTAAAACTGGCATGCCATGTGATGGCGCCTCAGACAATCTAACATTTCTAGGAATAACTGTTGTATAAACTTTTTCTTTAAAATAGTCTCTCGCTTCTTTTTCAACTTGTGATGAAAGTTTATTTCTCTTATCATACATGGTCAAAAGTATTCCTCTTATTTCTAATTCTGGGTTTAAGTTTACTTTAATTCTTTCAATTGTTTTCATGAGCTGTGTTAGCCCTTCTAAAGCAAAAAATTCAGTCTGAAGAGGTACCAATAGTGAATTAGAGCTTACTAGGGCCATAACAGTCAATAAACTGAGCGAAGGGGGGCAATCAATTAAGGCAAAATCATATAATCCTCTAGAATCATTTAAATAAGCGGTTAATTTACGCTTCAATATAAAGGCTCTTTGAGCATCTTCAGCTGTTTCTACCTCTAATCCAGACAAATCAACATTTGAAGTTATAATGTCCAAGTTTTTAAATTTAGATTTTTTAATTACCTCAGAAATTTCTTTAGTTCCATTTAAAACACCATAAATTGTATTACTTGAATTTTCCATATTAGATAATCCTAATCCTGTTGTTGCATTTCCTTGGGGATCTAGGTCTATTACAAGAACTTTTTTATCCTGTTGTGATAAACCAGCTGCTAAATTTATAGCTGTTGTTGTTTTTCCAACCCCACCCTTTTGATTTATGACAGAAATAATTTGCATTTAATTTTTTTTATCTATTTTTTTTATATTTATTAAAAATGAATCTTTATTAGTTAAACTTTTTTTTTCTGTATAATCCAATTTCCATTTTTTTTTTGAATTTTCAAAAATTATTTTTCCATTCTTCCCCATAAAGAAAATTAAATTTTTATATTTAGAAAAATTTTCATATACTAAATCTAAAACAACTGGCATTGGTTTGAATGCTCTTGACATAATCGTTCCTGTTTCTAAATTTTTTATTTCAAAAATATTTTTTTGAAAAACTTTTGTTTTTAAATTCAATTTTTTTGACACTTCTTTCAAAAAATGGCTTTTATGGTAGCTTTTTTCATAAAGGTGTACCTTCATGTTATTTTTCATGTTTTTTAGTATAATTGCCACTATAATTCCTGGCATGCCCCCTCCAGATCCTAAATCTGTGGTTGTATTGCTATTTAAATCAACAAAATCAATAATTTGTGCGGAATCTATTATATGACGGTCAATTATGGTCTTTTTTGATGCTGTTTTTTGGCTAATTATGTTAATTTTTTTATTTTTTTCAAGAATCATAGATATGTAGTTTTCGAAATCTAAAAATGTTTCACGTGAAACATTTAAGTCATTGAGTGTTGAGTAATTATTTAAAATTTCATGATCCATTAAGCTATATGCTTAATAGACTTTCTTTTGACATGTGACAACAAAATATATACAGCAGCAGGAGTAATTCCATCGATTCTCAAGGCTTGACCCATTGTTTTGGGTCTTATTTCTTTAAATTTAGCTTTAACTTCGTTAGAAAGGCCTGAAAATTGATCATAATCAATATTGTCAGGGATAGATAAATTCTCATCTCTTTTAAAGGCAAGAATATCAGCTTTTTGCTTTTTCAAATAACCTCTGTAATGAGAGTTAATCTCTATCTGTTCATCAATCTCACCACCATGATTAAGAATTTCAGGCCAAATATCTCTAATTTTACTCATATTAACGTCTTTTTGAGTTAATATTTCTTCAGCTGTTCTAAAAACACCATCTTTAGCAATTTTAATTCCAAATTTAGAAGCTTTAGAGGGAGAAATATTCAAATTAGACATCTGCAATGATATTTTGCTCAATTTTTGAAATTTATCCTCAAATATCTCTTTTCTATTATTTGCAATTAATCCAATATTAATTCCTTTGTGAGTAAGTCTTAAGTCAGCATTATCTGATCTGAGACTTAATCTATATTCAGCTCTAGATGTAAACATTCTATAGGGCTCAGCAACACCCTTAGTTACTAAATCATCAATCATTACTCCAATATAAGCATCTGATCTATCAAGGATAAAAGGCTCCATTTTTTTAAGTGACAGAGCAGCATTAATCCCAGCTATAAGACCTTGGGCTGCAGCCTCTTCGTATCCTGTGGTTCCATTAATTTGACCTGCAAGGTATAGATTCTTTATTTTCTTAGTCTCCAATGTTAAAAAGAGTTCTCTAGGGTCTACGTAATCATATTCTATAGCATATCCTGGCCTAATCACTTTAACATTTTCTAAACCATTGATATTATTGAGTATTTCATGTTGTACAACCTCAGGTAGAGATGTTGATATGCCATTTGGGTAGATTGTATTATCATTCAGGCCCTCTGGCTCTAAAAATATTTGATGTTTAGTCTTATCTGCAAATTTTACTATCTTATCTTCTATTGAAGGACAATATCTTGGACCAACACCTTGAATGCTACCAGAGTACATTGCACTTTTAGATAAATTCTTTTCTATAATCTTATGAACCTTTTCATTGGTATAGGTCATAGAGCACGATACTTGTTTGTTTAGATTTTTTTTTGTTAAAAAAGAAAAAAAATAAGGATCATCATCTGCAAATTGTTTTTCCAATTTTTCAAAATTAATAGTTCTAGAATCTAACCTTGGTGGTGTCCCAGTTTTTAGTCTACCTATTTTAAAGTTATATTTCTCTAACTGTTCACTCAAACCAGTGCTTGGCTTTTCATTAAATCTACCAGCAGGAGTTCTTTCATCACCAATATGTATCAAGCCGTTTAAAAATGTGCCAGTTGTAAGTATTAACTTGTTACAATTTACTTTATTACCTTTTAATGTTAAAAATCCACTTATTTCATTATTATTAAAAATAAACTTAACTACAGGATCAGAAAAAATGCTTAAATTACAGTAGTTTACAAGTTTTTCCTGCATAAATTTTCGATATAATGATCTATCAGTTTGAGTACGTGGTCCTCTTACCGCTGGACCTCTACTTCTATTTAACAGTCTAAACTGTATCCCAGACTTATCGGCAACTTCACCCATGACCCCATCTAAAGCATCAATTTCTCTTACTAAATGACCTTTACCTAAACCGCCAATAGCAGGATTACATGACATTTCTCCTATGGTATTTTTATTGTGAGTGAATAGGGCAGTGTTAATTCCAAGTCGAGCTGATGCAGCTGCTGCCTCACATCCTGCATGACCCCCACCAATTACTACCACATCATATGATAAATCTTTTTTCATGATCTAAATTTATATTCGATTAGAATATTTACAAGATTTCAGTTTTTTTTCTTAAATAAGCTATATTTACCAACGAAAATCGAAAAAAAAGGCCTAAAAATACAGCAAAATTGCTTTTATTTCCCAATGCAAAAATCGTTGAAAATACTACCTAATATCTCCTCTACATCAACTTTTCCGACAATCATACCCAAATGTCTAGTTGCTAACCTTAAATCTTCAGCTGCTTTATCAAAATCTTTTTTACTATTTTTATCGAAAAAATTTTTCAGATGATCTACGCACTGAACCAAATGTTGTCTATGTCTTTCTCGAGTTATTAAAATATCTTCCTCAGTTATGAATTTATCTTTTAAATAGTTTTTAATTTTTTGGATCAACTCATCAATGTTTGAGTTGTCTTTTAATGAAATTAAAACGTGATTAAGTTTAAGAATTTCTGGGTCTAACTTATCTTTTATTAGGTCAGATTTATTAACAACAAGAATTGCATCATTTTTTAACAAATCATTCAAAAAACCGCTTAAATCAATACTTTTAGCATCAACTACTACTAATTTTAAGTCAGCATTTTCAGCTTTTTTTAGAGATAATCTTATTCCCTTTTTTTCGATTTCATCTTTTGACTCTCTTATACCGGCTGTGTCAGAAATAATAACAGGATACCCATCTATATTTAGATGGGTTTCTACAACATCTCTCGTTGTGCCAGCTATCTCAGAAACTATAGCAACCTCTCTGTTAGATAAATTATTTAATAAACTTGATTTACCTGCATTAGTTGGTCCTACGATTGCAATTTTAAAACCTTCACGGATTATCTCTCCAACTTTTTGATCATTCAATATTTTATTAATCTCATTTAATACATCTGCAGACTCTTGTCTTATTTTTTTTAAATTATCTTCTGGTAAATCTTCATCAGGAAAATCTATTTTAGCCTCAACAAATGATAAAATTTTCAATAATTTTTCTCTTAACTCATTAAATTTCTCTGAAGTTTTTCCTCTCATGATTTTTACAGCTTGTAATCTTTGAATTTCAGTTTCAGCAGATATCAGGTCTGCTATACTCTCAGCTTTAAGTAAATTTATTTTCCCGTTTTGAAAAGCAATCTTTGTAAATTCTCCTGGCTCGGCTAATCTACAATTTTTGATTTTTGAAATCTCGTTTTGAACTGCCAAAACTACAGCTTTCCCTCCATGCACATGGATTTCGGCCATATCCTCGCCTGTGTAACTCTGAGGGCCTGGAAACCATATTATAATCCCTTCATCAATAAGCTCAGAAGTGTTGATATTGTTTATTTTTCGAAGAGTTGCCATTCTAGGCTTAGGAATTTCTTTGCCAGTAAGAGATTTGATAATATTTGATGCTTCAGGTCCTGAAATTCTAACTATAGCTACACCAGAAACTCCTGGTCCACTTGATAAAGCATAAATTGTCATAACTTTATCATATTAAAATAATAAAAAATTAATATTAAATTATATTTAATTTATCATACATATTTTTCAAAAAATTTTCGTAGGAGTTATGAGAATTTATTGAATCTTTATAAATTGGGTTATTGGCTTGAGAAACACTTACAGTTTTAACGGGGGTTTTACTAAATTTAGTGAAATTATAACATTTTTCATTTAAATCCAAATTACAAAAATTCAATAATTTATCTATTTCATTTTTACTATTGTTCACCAACTTTTCATAATTTAAATCATAAATTGAATTCGGAATTTTATTTTTCCAAAAATTAATGAGTTGGTGATAATGATTATAATAATCGGAAATTTCTACTTGATCAAATGCCCAATTCATCATTGATGATGCAAAATCATTTTTAAAAAGCGAAATACAATTATCTTTTGGATTCCTATTACAATTTATAATTTTTGAATTAGGAAAAAATAGTTTTATAAACCCAATCCATTTAAAATTTTGAGGTGTTTTATCAACAATAATATTTTCTTTAAGATTATATATTTTAAAAAATTCTAAATATTCAGAAAATAGCAAATCTTGTCTATCATTTTGATAATCAATAATTTTTTGATTATTTAACTTATTGTCTATAATAAAATTTTTTTTTACTGCCTCTTCTAAATATAATAATTCACCAGCTCCAAAAACATCTGGATGAGCTGAAAGTATTTGTTCTACCAAGGTAGTGCCAGAACGAGGCATTCCACAAACAAATATAATTTTTTTTGTATTCGGCTTTAAATTGATATTATCAAAACTAATATTTTTAAAAGATTTACTTATATTATTAAAAAGTCTTATTTCATCACTTAAATTTGAACCATTTTTCTTTTTTTTTGAGTCGTTTGCTAATTGTAAATAATCGAACGAATCTTTATAATTTTTCAAATCTTCGAATGATTTTCCTATAGAGAAAGATAATATAATTTTATCATCAATATCCAAAATTGGATCTTTTTGGATTTTAATCATTTCATCTATATGGCTCATGGAAATAGAATTATCTGTTGAATATTTTGTAATTTCGCTCAATATTTTATGGGCTCGAGCACATTTTGAATCAATTTTGAATATTTCATTTAAAATATTTCTTAAATTTTTAAGATCGTTAATACTTTGATATATACCAGCTAAAGAAAGCATAATATTTAATGCCTGGACGTTTTTTTGACCGGCTATTAATAATGCTTTTTTTAATAAACTAATTGCATCATTATAATTATTTATTTCAACTTTAAGATTAGCATAATTATTTAATCCATGAATATAATTAGGATCAATATCCAATATCTTTTTATAAATTGAGTCTGCTTCAAAATAATTTAATAGTTTTTTGTGGGAATTGGCTAAATTATTCATTGCTGCAATATTTTTTTCTTCATTTTCAATTGCTAGTTCAAAGAAATTAATTGCTGAAATATGATCATCCAAGAATTGATGAGTCATACCATTTAAATTCAACAAGTAAGAATTATTTGGAAATTTCTTTAATAATTTATTTAATAATTCTTTGGCTTTTAAAAATTTTCTATTCTGAATATGACTGTGTATTGATTTAATTTTTACTTCTAAATCCATACAATAATATTTTTAAATTTTATTTTAAGCAGGTTTATTCATTGAATTAAAGAATTCTGCATTATTTTTTGTATCCTTTAATTTAGAACTTATGAATTCTATTGCATCCATTGTTCCCATAGGGGCTATAATTCTCCTTAATACATTCATTTTTTGAAGATCATTCTTATCAAACAATAGTTCCTCTCTTCTAGTGCCTGATTTAGTTATATCTATCGCTGGATAGATTCTTTTATCTGCAATTTTTCTGTCTAGAACTGTTTCGCTGTTACCTGTTCCTTTAAATTCTTCAAAAATTACTTCATCCATTCTACTACCAGTATCAATTAATGCAGTTGAGATAATTGTCAAAGATCCACCTTCTTCAATATTTCTAGCTGCACCAAAAAATCTTTTTGGTCTTTGAAGAGCGTTAGCATCAACACCACCTGTTAAAACTTTACCAGAACTTGGAATAACCGCATTATAAGCTCTTCCTAGTCTCGTTATTGAATCTAAAAGTATAACTACATCTTTTTTATGCTCTGTTAATCTTTTTGCTTTTTCTATAACCATTTCGGCAACAGCAACATGTCTTTGAGCTGGTTCATCAAAGGTTGAGCTTATAACCTCTCCTTTAACAGTCCTCTGCATGTCTGTAACTTCTTCAGGTCTTTCATCAATTAGAAGTACTATTAAATAACATTCGGGATAATTTTTTGCTATTGAGTTTGCAATACTTTGCAAAATCATTGTTTTTCCAGCTTTTGGTGGTGAAATAATAATTGATCTTTGTCCTTTTCCAATTGGACTAACTAAATCTATTAGTCTTGGGGTTAAGTCTGGTTTTTTCTCAGTTTTAAGCATTTCGACTTCCATTACCAACTGCTTGTCAGGATAAAGAGGTGTTAAGTTATCAAATGCTATTTTATGTCTTGATTTTTCAGGTTCTTCAAAATTAATTTTACTTACTTGAAGTAGAGCAAAATATCTCTCACCTTCTTTCGGTGCTCTAACTGGACCCTCTACAGTGTCGCCTGTCCTTAATCCAAATTTTCTAATCTGACTTGGACTAACATAGATATCATCTGGTCCAGGTAAATAGTTAGATTCCATTGCTCTAAGAAAACCAAAGCCATCTTGTAAAAGTTGCAAAACTCCTGCGCCAGTAATTTCCTCTTTTTCAGCAACTTTTTTTAGTATTGCAAAAAGAATTTCTTGTTTTCTTAATGTACTAGCATTTTCGATACCAAGCTCTTCTGCCTGAGTGATAAGCTGTTCAGATGATTTGAGTTTTAGTTCTTGAATGTTCATGAATAAAAATTATTAAGGACTTAATAATAGGCTTAATATATATGCAATTTATAATTATTCAACCCCAGATAGGCTTAAATATTACAACAAAAATGATTAAAATAAGCAATAATGTGGGTATTTCATTTATAAATCGATAAAATTTATGTGAATATTTGTTTGAGTCTAATTTGAATTGCCCAAGAATTTTACCTAGATAAAAATGATAGAGAGTTAATAAACCTACAAAAAGCAATTTTAAAATCATCCATGTTTGCCCCAATTTATCAAATCCAATTTCATGTATTAATATTAGACCAAATACCCATGATAAAATCATCGCTGGAGTCATAATGTAGTAGAAAAGTTTTTTTTCCATCACTTTAAATACTTCTGAAACAATTGGTTGAGCATTATTTTGAGAATGATAAACAAAAATTCTTGGAAGATACAATAGCCCAGCCATCCAAGAAATAACGGCTATTAAATGTAATGATTTAAAAAGTAAATAAGTGTTCATTGATTATATGCTTTTTTGAATTAAAGATTCTAATAGCCTAATATGATCTTCACTATCGTTCAAGCATGGCACCATGTCAAAATTTTCACCACCAGAATCTAAAAAGCTTTCTTTGCCTTGAATTAGTATTTCTTCCAAAGTTTCAACACAATCTGATGAAAAACCAGGACATATAGCTAAAACATTCTTTTTTCCTTCAGCTGGCAAACTTTCTAAAGTCTTATCAGTATAAGGTTGAAGCCATTTTTGCGGGCCAAACCTAGACTGAAATGTTGTCTTTATTTCAATTGAATTGAATTTTTCTGATAAAAGTCTTGTCGTTTTATGACAATAGCAATGATATGGATCTCCTTTATCAAAATATTTTTGAGGAATTCCATGATAGGATGCTAATATTAAGTCTGGTTTCCAATTAATTTCTTTTATCTTTTTATTTAAAGAATTTGTTAATGCTTCTATGTATAAAGGATCTGATTCATAATGTGGTATTATTTTTAACGATGGTTGCCACCTCATTTGCATTAATGTTCTGTATACCTCGTCACAAACAGTGGCGGTAGTAGCAGCTGCATACTGAGGATACAATGGGAGTATAACTAAGTTTTCACATCCTATTTTATGAAGGGTTTTTATTTTGCTTCTTATACTTGGGTTTCCATACCTCATAGCATAATCTACTACTAAATTTTCTTTTGATATTGAGTTTGATAATTTTTCTGCCTGTTTTTTTGTATAATATAAAAGTGGTGAAATATTTTCATCTTTCATCCATATTTCTTTGTAAGCTTTTGCAGTTTTTGATGGTCTTAAATTTAATATAAAAACATTCAGAATAATTTGCCATATTAAAGGATTAATTTCTATTACCCTTCTATCAGATAAAAATTCTTTTAAATATTTTCTTATATCAAACCAATTTGTAGAATCGGGGGTTCCTAAGTTTATTATCAAAACTCCAGTTTTTCCAAAATTAATAAGAGGATGTTCTGATTTTCTTTTCATTAATAATCTTTTACTGTTTTTACTAAATAATCCATCATATTTGGATCTGTTTCTGGTAAAACTCCGTGTCCTAAATTAAAAATATAAGGATGATCTTTAAATATATCTAAGTATTTTTTTGCTTCTTTTTTTATAGTTTCTTTGTCAGACAATAAAACCTTGGGATCCATTCCTCCCTGAACCGGTATTTTAATTTTTTTTCTAATTGTGAATGGATCAACTTCATAATCGATACAAATTGCATCGGGCTTTACAAAATCACAATATTTTTTATAATCCTTAATATTTCTCGGAAAACATATAACAGGTGTATTTAGAGATTGTACAAATTTTACCAAGTTTAGTGTTGGGTTATATATATAATTTGGTATGTCTTTATTTTCTAATAATCCTGCCCAACTATCAAATATTTGAATTGCGTTTGCACCATTATCTATTTGATTTTTAATATGAATTTTTAAAAATTTTTCTATAACAATTAAAATTTTATTTATCAGATTTTCATCTCTAAAAAAATTTTTTTTTAGTTGTTTTTTGGGAGATTGTTGATTTATCATATAAACCAATATAGTCCAAGGCGCACCAACAAACCCGATAGTGCTTTTATCTTTTAAAATATCGTTATTACTTACATTTTTTATTGCTTCATAAATTTCTTGAACTCTTTTTGTAAAATCAGTTTCTTTCACTCCAGAAATTTCTTCTAAATTAAGTTTGCCTAATATAGGACCAAAATTTTTTTTAAATTCTACTTTTTGCTTTAAACCATATGGTAACATTAATATATCTGAAAAAATAATGGCAGCGTCAAAGTCAAATCTTCTCAATGGCTGAAGAGTAATTTCAGTAGATAAAGTCGGGTTTAAACACAGTTTTATAAAATCAGTATTTTTAGATCTAATTTCTCTGAATTCAGGCAAATATCTGCCTGCTTGTCTCATTATCCATATAGGATTTATACTTGTATCCTTATTAACTATTACTTTGTTTAATGGTGTCATATTAAAATATTACATATTAATTATTGTATTAGTATTATGTATTGTGAATTACGATGATTAATTTTTATTAACATAATATTAACAGTTTAATAACATCTTAACTTTAATTATATTGTTTAAATTGAAGCTTTTTAGAATTTTATCAAGTTTAATGTAAAACTTGTAAGATATGTTTATTATTGTTAATAAAACTCTTATTTTACAAGGATAATTAAACAATATCTAAATTTTATAAATTTATTAAAATAATACAATTTTATTAACTTAAAGTTCATGAATAATACATATGAAATTTATCTTATTTCTGACTCAACAGGTGAAACTCTAGATAGAATCTTTCTAGCTTTAAAAGCACAATTTAAGAATATTGATTATAAAATTCATTCTTATTCTTTTACTAGAACAGAAAATCAAATTATGAAAATATTAGAAGATGCAGAAATTAAAAAAAATTCAGTAATACTTTATACAATTGTAGATAATAATTTAGCAAAATATTTAGCTAACGCTAGTGATGATAAAAAAATTCCATGTTTCGGTGTATTAGGAAATTTAATTTTAAATTTTTCAAAAATTCTTAATCAAAAAGCATCTCATGAACCAAGCGGACAACACGTTCTTAATGATGAATATTATGAAAGAATTGAAGCAATACAATTTACAATGAATCATGATGACGGAAATTTAATTAATGATTTTGATAAATCAGATATTGTTTTAATTGGTGTTAGTAGAACCAGTAAAACTCCTACATCAATTTATTTAGCAAACAGAGGTTTTAAAACTTCTAACATACCTCTTGTTAACGAAAATTCTTTACCAAAAAAATTAAGAGACAATCCTAGATTAACATGTGTCGTTGGTTTAAATACTGAGCCTGAAAGATTAGTAGATTTAAGAAAAAATAGAATGAATTCTTTAAAAGAAACTGAAAACAAAAATTATACAAGTATAGAAAATATTAAAAAAGAAGTTGCTGATGCTAAAAAAACTTTTCAAAAATATAAATGGCCTTCTATTGATGTTACTAGAAAATCAGTTGAAGAAGCTGCTGCTTCTATTATAAAAATACACGAAATATATTCAAATAATGCTAAATAAAATTATACTTGCGTCAAAAAGCAAGGTCAGGAAGCAAATTTTAGATGAAAATAATATACCTAATGAAGTTGAACCATCTAATGTGGATGAGGATGTTGTAAAAGAAAGTTTAATTAAAGAAAAAGCGAGCCCAGACATGATTTCTAAAAACTTAGCCGAGCTAAAAGCCAATAAGGTAAGTTTAAAACAAACAAATCAGATGGTTTTAGGAGCGGATAGCGTAATTGATTTGGAGGGTGAATTAATATCAAAACCAGAAAGTAGAAAAGAAGCTTTTGACATTCTAAAAAAGTTAAATGGTAAAAAACATTATTTAGTAAGCTCTGTTTGTATTTCTAAAAATGGTTCTATGATTTGGAATTATACTGGAAAAGCAACATTAAAAATGAAAAATTTTTCAGATAATAATCTTAAACTTTACCTGTCTAAAATTACAGATGAAGCTTTATATGCGTATAATGTTTATCAAATAGAGGGCGAGGGTAGGAAATTATTTTCCCAAATTGATGGAGATAAAAATACAATAATGGGTTTGCCTATTAAACAAATTAAAGAATATTTAGAAACTATAAAATGAAAAAATATTTAGTAGTTGGAAATCCTATTGAACATTCATTGTCTCCCAAGCTTCATAACTATTGGTTTAAAAATAATGGCATTGATGCGATTTACGAAAAGAAAAAAATAAATGAGGATGAGCTTGAATCTTTAATCCGGGATATTAAAGAAAAAAAAATACATGGTATTAATGTTACTGTACCTTTCAAAAAAGCTATAATTCCTTATGTTGATGAATTAAGTTTCGAATCAGAGAAAACTCAATCAGTAAATACAGTTTATTTAGATAACAATAAAACAATTGGTCATAATACAGATATATATGGATTTGAATTAGGTATTAAAAATTTGAAAATAGATTTATCAAAAAAAAAAATTCTTATACTTGGAGCTGGGGGAGTCGTGCCATCGATAATTTTTGCTTTAAATAAAATGAAAGTGTCTGAAATTTTAATTAGTAATAGGACTCAAGATAAAGCAGAAAATTTAAAAGATTTATTTAAAGATTTGAAAATAGTAAATTGGGGTGTTATTCCAGAATTTGATATAATCATAAATGCGACTAGTCTAGGCTTAAAAAAGGATGATGAAATAAATTTAGACTTTTCAAGAGTAGGTTCAAATAAATTTTTTTACGATGTAATTTACAATCCTGGTGAAACAAAGTTTCTAAAAATTGGTAAAAAGTTAGGAAATAAAACAGAAAATGGTAAGTTAATGTTTATTTCTCAGGCTCTTGAAGCATTTAATATTTGGCACGGAATTAAACCTCAAATTAATAATGAGGTAATTGAACTTTTAGACTAATGATTAAAATTGGCATTTTAGGAAGCATTGGATCTGGGAAAAGTTATGTAGCAAAGAAGTTTGGCTATCCGGTATTCAATGCAGATCTTGAGGTTAGTAAATTATATAAAAAAGATAAAAAAGTTTTTAAGAAATTAAAAAAAGTTTTATCAGAACATGTTTATTCGTTCCCAATAAAAAAAAATGAAATTACTAAAGCAATATTAGCAAATAAATCTAATCTTCAAAAAATAGTTAAGATTGTGCATTTAGAAGTAAGAAAAAGAATGGGTACGTTTTTAAAAAAAAACAAAAATAAAAAGATTGTAATTTTAGATATACCTCTATTGTTAGAAAATAAAATTAATAATAAAAATGATATTTTAGTTTTTGTTGAGGCTAGAAAAACAGATATTTTAAAAAGATTAAAAAAAAGGAGTAATTTTAATCAGCAATTACTTAATAGATTCAGAGATATTCAGTTATCCCCTAATTATAAAAAGAAAAAATCTCAATTTATAATAAACAACCAATTTACTGATAAATCTGTTAAGAAAAGTATTAAGAATATTTTAAAAAAAATTTTATAAATGAAAGAAGTAATATTAGATACAGAGACAACTGGTATATCAGTAAAAGACGGACATAGGATAGTCGAGATAGGATGTATTGAGTTAGATAATTTAATTCCTACACAAAATAAATTTCATTGTTATCTTAATCCAGAAAGAAAAGTTTCCGAAAAAGCATTTGAGGTTCATGGATATTCTGATGATTTTTTGTCTAAACAAAATAAGTTTAAAGAAGTTGTTGATGAGTTTTTAAATTTTATTGATGGTAAAAGATTAATTATACACAATGCTGATTTTGATTTATCGCATATAAATAATGAACTTAAAATACTTGGGAAAGCTAAAATTGATAATGAAATAGTAGATACTCTTTTATTGGCAAAAGAAAAATTTCCAGGTTCCTCTATAAGCCTGGATGCTTTGTGCAAAAGATACAGAATTGATAATTCTAAAAGAGTTCAACATACAGCTCTTATTGACTGTGAATTATTGGCAAAAGTTTATATTAATTTAACTGGACAAAGAGAGCCAACTTTAGATTTTAAAAATCAGGATGACAAATACCAAGATTTAGAAAGAAAGAATATATTATATTTTAAAAAAATAGTTAAACCTACTGCTGAAGATTTAAAAAAACATGAAGAATTTTTAAAAACAAGTTTAAAAAAAAATTTTTTTAATTAAATCTTTCATTATAAAGTTTATAAAAATCTATTTTTTTTTCAAATTTAATTGACGGATGACCAGAGTTGTGAATTAAATTAAGAAAAGATTTTTCAAGATCAGGATATATTTTAGTAGGGAGGTCACATAAAATGATTTTTTCAAGATCTTTTTTGTCTTTGACATCATCATCAATTTTTATAACTGCAGTGTAAACCATTTCATAATGAGATTTTTTCTCATTTTGCTCTTTGTCTTCAAATTTTAAAGTTGTATTTACTTCAACCAATTTATTTTTTAATGGATTAGAAGTAATATCTATACCTAATTGATATTTTGAAATATTTGTTTTAACGAATATATAAGTTTCTATATTGGGTGTCTCACTTGACATATCTTTTATGTATTTTGCTAAAATTTTAAACTTTTCTGTCATCGTCTTCTTCTATATCTTCAAATTCTCCATCAATAAAATTTTCTTTTTTGGGTTTATTTTTTTTAAGTTTATTTGAAAATTTTCCAAAAATTAATTTTCTAGTTAATGGAAAAACTAACAAAAAACCTAATAGATCTGTTGCAAATCCCGGTAAGATTAAAAGAATTGCGGCAAAAGCTATTGCTGCTCCTGAAATTATTTCATATGCAGGAATTTGATTTTTTACTATTTGCATAAATCCTGACCTAATAGTATTCAATCCTTCATATTTAGCGTAATAAACTCCAATGACTGCTGTAATAAATATTAGTAAAATTGTACTAAAAGCCCCTATTTGAGCTCCTATTTTGATAAATAGATAAATTTCTAGAATTGGAACTAATATTATTAATAATAAAAGTGGGTTCATTTGTCTTTAATGTAATTGTTAGTTGAAATTAATCAACATAGTAATTACATTTAGATCATGAATTACAGCTTTGAATATATAGACATTATTTTACTTGCCATGATAGCTGGTTTTATTTTTTTAAGATTAAGAGGTATCTTAGGAAAAAGAACAGGATTTGAAGGAAAAGCACCAACTCAGTTTGAAAATGTAATAAACAATATCCAAACAGAAAAAAAAATTTTTCAAAAAGAAAATTTCGATGAAAAGGCTCAAAAAGAATTTTTAAAAGGAGCTGAGATAGCTTACGAAACCATAATAACTGATTTTAGTGATAATGATAATAAATTAATTGCTAGCAAGCCACTTCTAAGCAAAAAAGTATTTGATCAATTTAACGAAGCTTTAAAAGATAGAAGTAAAAGAGGCCATTATGCAGAAATAACTTTTATAGGAGTAAATTCGTCAAAAATTAAAGAACATAAAAAGATAGATAAAATTTTAAATGTTACTGTTGATTTTGTAGCTGAGGTAATCACTTGTATTAGAGATAAAGAAAAAAAGATTATTTCAGGTGACTCTGAAAAAATTAAAAAGATTTATGATACATGGGTTTTTTCAAGAGATACAAGATCTAAAAATCCTAATTGGCAATTAGTTGAAACACTCTCATAATTGAACGATAAAATTTCAGATAAAGATAAAAAAGTTTGGGAAGAATTTTTATCTAGTAATGAAAAATTGCCTAATAAAGATTTTGAATTATCAAAAAAAAAAACTGAAAAAATCAAAAATATAGATCTGCATGGTTTCACATTAGAAAAAGCTAATATGGTTATCGAAAAATTTATCAACGACTCATACGAAAATAAGGTATCAAAAATTATTGTTGTAACTGGGAAAGGTATTCATTCTAGTGTTGAAAAGGATCCTTACGTTTCTAAAGATTTGAGCATATTAAAGCATTCAGTTCCAGAATTTATAAAAAAAAATGAGGATTTAATGAAAAAAATTATTGGTATAAATGAAGCTAAAATAGAAGATGGTGGAAGTGGAGCTTTTTATATTCTTCTAAAAAAAAAATTATAAAATAAATTTAGATAAATCAGTATCTTTCACTAAATTATCTAAATTCTTATTAATATATTCTTTATCAATTACTATTTTTTCTCCTGCCCTATCTGTAGCAGTAAAACTTATGTCATCTAATATTTTTTCAATAATAGTATGAAGTCTTCTAGCACCAATATTTTCAACAGTTGCATTTACCTCAGATGCAATTTTAGCAATAGTGTCTATTCCATCTGCAGAAAATTCAAGATCAACATTTTCAGTTTTAAGTAGAGCAACGTACTGCTTAATTAAACTATAATCAGGTTCTTTAAGGATTCTTTTGAAATCTTCACTTGTTAAAGCTTCTAATTCCACTCTAATGGGCAATCTACCTTGTAGTTCAGGAAGTAAATCTGATGGCTTAGCAAGCTGGAATGCACCTGAAGCAATAAATAATATGTGATCTGTTTTAATAGGACCATGTTTAGTATTTACGGTTGTACCTTCGATTAATGGTAATAAATCTCTTTGAACACCTTCCCTTGAGACGTCACCACCAACTCTATCAGTTCTAGCTGAGATTTTATCTATTTCGTCTAGGAATACGATTCCATTATTTTCTGTAGATAATTTAGCAGCTTTTACTATCTTATCTTGTTCGATTAATTTATCAGACTCATCATTGATTAATATCTCGTGAGACTCTTTTACACTCATTTTTTTCTTTTTTTCTTTAGCACCCATGGATTTCCCAAGCATTTCTCCAATGTTAATCATTCCTACATTAGCTCCAGGCATGCCTGGAATTTCGAAGGACGTCCCGCTTGAACCGGTATCACTTACAGCAATTTCTATTTCATTATCATCTAAATCACCATTTCTTAATCTTTTTCTAAAACTTTCTCTTGTTGCCAAACTAGCTTTTTTACCTACCAGAGCATCTAAAACTTTTTCTTCAGCTGCTTTTTGTGCTTTAGCGAAAACTTCTTTTCTTTTTTTTACTTTTTCCATTGAGATAGCAATTTCAATTAAATCTCTTACTATTTGTTCTACATCTCTTCCAACATAACCAACTTCTGTAAATCTTGTAGCCTCAACTTTAACAAATGGTGCTTCAGCAAGTTTTGAAAGTCGTCTAGAAATTTCTGTTTTTCCAACTCCAGTTGGTCCAATCATCAAAATATTTTTAGGCAAAACTTCATTTTTCATTTCACCTTTAAGCGCTTGTCTTCTCCATCTATTTCTTAAAGCAACAGCAACAGCTTTTTTAGCCTTATTTTGACCCACAACAAATCTATCTAATTCTGAAACTATTTCTCTTGGTGAAAGAGAACTTACTAAAGATGTTTCTTCTTTTTGATTTTTTTCTTTAGGGTGTAAAGGTGTTACATTTGTTTTGTCCATTATATTTTCTCAATCTTTACGTTATCATTTGTAAATACGCAAATATCAGCAGCAACTTTAATTGCTTTTTTTGCAACTTCTTCTGCTGATATATTTCCTTCCATTAAAACTTTTCCTGCAGCTAAAGCATAATTGCCACCTGAACCAATTCCAATAACATCTCCCTCAGGTTCTAAAACATCTCCAGTGCCTGAAATTATGTAGCTGTTACTTTTATCACCTACGGCCATTAATGCTTCCAATCTTCTTAGGTATTTATCAGTTCTCCAATCTTTAGCTAATTCGACTGCAGCTCTAGATAAGTTGCCCGCATGCTTTTCAAGTTTACCCTCTAATCTTTCAAATAAAGTTAAAGCATCTGCAGTTGATCCTGCAAAACCAGCAACAACATCTCTTTTTTCAATTTTTCTTACTTTTGAAGCTGTACTTTTGACAACGGTATTTCCCATACTTACTTGTCCATCACCAGCAACTACTACTTCGTTATTTTTTCTTACTAACACAATTGTTGTCATATCTAATAAATGGTAACTTTTTTTGATACTTCAAGTCTAGATACTAATATTGATATAGATAGATTATGTATGTATACCATTAAAAATATATGGCTAGAAAAGGAAAAGTATCCAGAAAAACGAAAGAAACCAGCATCAATGTAGAAGTTAACATTGATGGTAAAGGAAAATATCAAATTGATACTGGCATAGGATTTTTAGATCACATGCTTGAACAACTATCAAAGCACTCTTTAATTGATTTAAAAGTAAAAGCAAAAGGAGATACTCATATTGATTTTCATCACACCACTGAAGATACAGGTATCGCTATAGGAGAAGCTTTAAAAAAGGCAGCTAAAAAATTTGTAGGCATCAAGAGATATGCACATGCAATGATACCAATGGACGAAACATTATCTCGAGTAGCAGTTGATGTTTCAAATAGACCTTATTTAATATGGAAAGTAAAATTGAAGGTTGAGAAACTTGGAGAGATGGATACCGAGTTATTTAAAGAGTGGTTTCAAGCCTTTTCACAATCGGCTGGCATTACTTTGCATATTGAAAATATTTATGGTGATAATAGTCATCATATTATTGAGTCTTGTTATAAAGGCTTAGCAAGATCTTTAAGAGCTGCATTAGAGATGGATCCAAGAAATAAGAAGAGTATACCATCCACTAAAGGCTCATTATAAGTTTAATGAACGTCACAATTGTTGATTATAATTCGGGCAATATAAGCTCGGTAATAAACTCTTTTAAAGAGGTTGCAAAAGATAAAGTAACTATCGAGGTTACCTCAAATTTAAATAAAATAAAATCAAGTGATAAAGTAGTTTTACCAGGGCAGGGCTCATTTAAAAGCTGTGTGGATGCCTTGAATAAAATTAAAGGTCTCACAGATACTTTAAATGAATTTGCAATAAATAATAAAAAACCTCTACTTGGAATTTGTGTTGGTTTGCAGATGTTTGCAGATGTTGGTTATGAAGAAACTGAAACTAGGGGTCTTGGTTGGATATCAGGCAAAGTATCAAAAATAGATAATCAAAATGGAAAATATAAACTTCCTCATATCGGTTGGAACCAAATTAACATTGTTAAAGAGAGTAAAATTTTTAAAGATGTAGCAAATAATTCTCATATGTATTTTGTTCATAGTTATGAATTTGTTCCAGAAGATAAAAATGTAATTTCAGCAACAACAGATTATTCTTCAAATATTGTTTGCTCTGTTGAAAAAGAAAATATCTTTGGAACCCAATTTCACCCTGAGAAAAGTGATAAAATTGGACTTAAAATAATTGATAATTTTATTAATTTATAATGACTATTTTATTATCAGTAATAGCTTTTTTATTATTAGTAATTGTTTTAATAATGTTGTTTGGAAGAGATACAGTTATAGCTTTTGTTCCAGATATTATTAGAGTTTTAATTTTAGGCTTGGTTATTGTTGCGGGACTTATATGGGCACTAAGTTTATGAAAATATTCCCAGCAATAGATATAAAAGACAAAAAGTGTGTGAGGTTAGTTAAAGGAGATTTTGACAATAAAACTGAATATGAAGTGTCTCCAATTGAACAAGCAGGTGAATATTATAATCATGGTTTTAAAAACTTACATATAGTTGATTTAGATGGAGCTTTAACTGGTGAAACAGTAAATCTAGATGTCATTCAGGATATAGTTGATAAATTTAATTTAAACGTTGAGGTAGGTGGTGGTATTAGAAATCTTAATAGTATTGAAAAGTATGCTGATATTGGTGTTGAAAAAATTATTTTAGGAAGTGCCGCTATTAAAGATGAGAACTTTTTAAAAGAATCGTGTGAGAAATTTCCAAATAAAATTGCTCTAGGTTTAGATGCTAAAGATGGATATTTGTCAGTATCTGGGTGGAAAGAAAATTCTAATCAATTCACTTTAGACTATTTAAAAAAAGTAAATGACTATGGTGTTAGTAGATTGATTTATACTGATATTGATAGAGATGGGATGAAACAAAGTCCAAATTTTGATGAGACATCAAAAGTTGCAGAGATATCAAATTGTCCTGTAATTATATCTGGCGGTGTTTCTTCAATAGATGATATTAAAAAAGCGAAGAATTTAAAAAATGTTGAAGGTATAATAGTTGGAAAGGCTATTTATGATGGTGATATAAAATTAGAAGAACTGGTGAAAGAAGATGCTTAAAAATAGAATAATACCTTGCCTAGATGTTAAAAACGGTAGAGTTGTAAAGGGTATTAACTTTGTTAATTTAAAAGATGCAGGAGATCCAGTAGAGCAAGCCAAATTTTATAGCGATGGTGGAGCAGATGAAATTTGTTTTCTAGATATTACTGCTTCAAATGAAAATAGAGACACTATTTATGATGTTGTAGAGAAAACTTCAAAAAGATGTTTTGTTCCTTTGACCGTTGGAGGCGGTGTAAGAAGTATTGAGGATATAAACAAATTACTAAATTGTGGGGCTGATAAAGTTTCCATAAACACAGCAGCAGTTGAAAATTCAAAAGTCGTTATAGATAGTTCAAAAAAATTCGGATCTCAATGTATTGTAGTTGCAATTGATGCAAAGAAGAATGGAGATAAATGGGAAATATTTACTCATGGAGGAAGAAATAATAGCGGTATTGATGCTTTAGACTATGCAAAACAAATGGAAGAAAGTGGTGCAGGTGAATTGTTGGTAACTTCCATGGATAGAGACGGAACACAAGTTGGTTATGATATTGATCTAATGTTGAAAATTTCATCTAAAGTAAATATTCCGGTTATTGCATCTGGTGGAGTTGGTAATTTAGATCACCTTGTTGATGGAATTAAATTGGGAAAAGCTAGTGCAGTTTTAGCAGCCTCCATATTTCATTATGGAAAACATTCTATAAAAGAGGCTAAGGATTATTTGGACTCAAAAGGAATACCTGTTAGAATTTGATATGCTGAATACTTTAGAAAGTTTATTTAATCTTGCAAGAGAACGAAAAAAATCTCCTGTAGAGGGTTCTTACACAAATAAATTGCTTAGCGATAAGTCTCTAAGCAAAGATAAAGTAGTGGAGGAAATAAATGAACTTATTGAAGCAGTTGAAAATAATTCAAATAAAATTCATGAGGCAGCAGATGTATTTTATCATTTAATAATGTATCTTGAGGCGAACAATATAAAAATAGAGGAAGTTATGACAGAACTTAATAAAAGAAAAAAATGAGTTACGATGATAACAATATTTTTGCAAAAATTTTAAGAGGTGAAATACCTTGTAAAAAAATTTATGAGGATAATTTTGTTTTATCATTTCATGACATTAACCCTCAAAAAAAGATACATGCCCTAGTAATACCAAAAGGAAAATATATTGATTTGGATGATTTCAGTTTAAATGCTTCTTCTGATGAAATGGTTGGTTTATTGAAAGGAATAAATATCGTAGCAAAAAAACTAGGTATATCTGTTGATACCGGCAAGGGCTATAGGGCATTAGCAAATATAAGTGACCATGGAGGACAAGAAGTTCCACATTTACATTTTCATTTGTTTGGTGGTGAAAAAGTTGGAAAAATGGTCGAGTGAAAGAGAGTATAGATAGAAACTATTTAGAGATTAAGTCCATAAATGCTTTAGTTGAAAGCACGCCTCCTAAAATAGAGTATTCAATAAAAATTGTAAAACCAGTTGATTTTCAAATTAATAAATTCTTTTATAAAAATATTGGTAAAAAACATAGATGGACAGACCGTTTAGTTTGGACAGAAGCAGATTGGATTAAATATTCCTCTGACTCAAAAGTTGAAACATATATCTTGAAGGTTAAAGAAGATCTTGCTGGTTATTTTGAACTAATTATGCATTTAGAATCACAAGAAATTGAAATCGCCTATTTTGGTTTGTTAGAGGAATATCATAATAAGAAATTAGGAGGGTACTTATTATCTACAGCAATAAAAAGATCTTTTGAGAAAAAAGATATTAAAAGAGTTTGGGTACATACATGTACATTGGATCATAAAAATGCTTTAAAAAATTATTTAGCAAGAGGCATGAAAGTTTTTAAGACTGAAATAGTTAAAATTTAGTTTTGAGAAGGAAGTTTAAATAAATTTTTAGAAAGTTTCTGATTTTTTTCAATTGATGAAAGAAAAGTAATATTTAAATTTTGATATATATCGAGAGTTTGCCATCCTATAAGATTAAAGTTATTTTTATCAAAAAAAATATTAATTTCATTTCCTTCTTTAAAAATTGTAAAATTAATAAACGCATCATTAATTATTCTTTCTTTGGATTTTTTTATTTCAGCTATTAAAATTTTTTTATCTAAAATATAATCTAATGGAGTTTTTGAAATAGGGTACCTATAGTAACTTCCACTACTTGTTTTAATAACTAAAGATTTTCCATTAGATATTAATTTTTTTTTATTCTTAAGGTTATAAGCACAATAAATTTTTTTTGGATATTCCATAACACAAGTTCCAGATTCTATTTTTCCATTGATATTTTGTTCAAAATCAAAACTTAAATTTTGAGTGCTTACTAAATTATTGATTATATTGTTTTTCATATTTCCAAAAGCTGTCGAAGAGGTTATAAAAAATAAAAAAATAATTATAACTTTTTTCATTAAAGAACATCTCTCTTTCCAACATGATTTGCTTTGCTTACAATCCCCTCATCCTCCATCATATCAATTATTCTTGCAGCTCTATTGTATCCTATTTGTAATTTTCTCTGTAAAAATGATGTAGATGCTTTACCCTCTGATTTTATAATTTCTAAAGCAGCCTCATAAAGCTCATCTTTATCACCATTATTTTTTAAATTATCTCCAAGTTCTTTTTCGTCTGCAAAATTTAATATTTCATCTACGTAGTCAGGTTCTGCCTGTAATCTCAAAAAATTATTTATTTTTTCTATTTCATTATCGGAAACAAAAGGAGCATGAATTCTAATTATTCTATTTGCTGAAGACATATAAAGCATGTCACCTTTCCCTAATAATTGTTCGGCTCCTTGTTCTCCTAAGATTGTTCTACTATCAATTTTAGAAGTTACCTGAAATGAAATTCGTGTTGGAAAATTGGCTTTAATTGTGCCAGTTATGACATCAACACTAGGTCTCTGAGTTGCCATAATAATATGAATACCAGCTGCTCTAGCCATTTGAGACAATTTTTGAATATAATTTTCTATTTCTTTACCTGACACAAGCATTAAATCAGACATTTCGTCTACAACAACAACTATATAAGGCATAGCTAATTTATGTTTTGCATTATAACCATCAATATTTCTTACTCCTTCTTTTGTCATTAATTTGTATCTATTTTCCATTTCTTTAACTACCCATCCAAGGACAGACGTTGCTTTTTTCGCCTCTGTAATAACAGGACATAAAAGATGAGGAATTCCTTCATAAGCCGAGAGTTCTAACATTTTTGGATCTATCAATATAAATTTACATTTATCTGGGGTATGTCTGTAAAGAAGAGATAAAATAATTGTGTTAATACAAACAGATTTGCCTGAACCAGTAGTTCCGGCGATAAGTAAATGAGGCATTGAAGTTAAATCACCAACTATAGGTAGGCCAGATATACTCTTACCTAAAGCTATTGGTAATTTGATTTCTTTTTTTTTAAACTCAGCGTTATTTAAAATTTCGCTTAAATAGACGTTCTCTCTTGATGAATTTGGCAACTCTATACCAACAGTATTACTTCCAGGTATAGTTGCTATTCTAGCAGATTCAGAACTTGTATTTCTTGCTATGTCATCTGACAAATTGATAATTTTTGAAACTTTAACACCAGCAGCTGGTTCGAACTCGTTTAATGTAACAACTGGACCATGACTTACTTTTTTTATGTTACCATTTACACCAAAATCTAATAATATTTTTTCAAGAAATTTTGGCTCATTTGCTTCATTCTTAATAAAATTTTTTTTTTCATTTTTTGAAGGAATTTTTAATAAATTCAAATCTGGGAGTTTAAAATTATTTTTTTCATTTTCTTTAATCTTTTCTGCTTTTATAAAAGGGAGATCTTCTTGGATTAGATTTTTAATTTCTTCTTGTGGAATATATTCACTTATAATTTCATTTTTATTTGTATAGTGTTTATTATTTTTCTTATTAACATAACTAATAATTTTTTTTAAAAAGTTCCAAAATTTTTTTGGATTAAAATTAATACTTATTAGAAACAATACTGTGATTAAAAATAATAAAAAATAATATGATACTTGAGTTTGTAATTTAATTAAGTTGCCTAAAAAATTTTCGTTTAAGTAATTTCCTATAAATCCACCATTTCCATTAATATATAAGGAAAATGTATTTTTATAAAAAAAGCTTAAAAACAATGTTCCAACAACAGAATACAATACAGAAAAAAATAAATTTTCTATTACCAAAAAAAAATCTTTTCTTATAAAAATGTTAATACCTGTTAAAATAAAAGTTAAAGATATTAAATAAGAAACAAGTCCTATTGATTGAAAAAAAAGATCTGAAACATAGCTTCCATAAAATCCTAATAAATTTTTTATTTCTGTATTTTCTGGGAAAATAAAATTAGGATCATCTGGAGAATAAGATAATAAAGCTATTAGCAACAATATTCCTGCGATCAAAATACCTATAGCTATAATTTCAATCAATCTGTTAATTGTAAATAGTAAGACAGTATTGGCTATTTTTTTAATATTCATTTTGATGAATCAAATTATACACTTTGTATCATCTAATTTTTATTGTTAAAATTAATTTGTTATGAAAGTTTGTATTATAGGTGATGGACTAATTAGTTTGGCGCTAGCTAGTGTTCTTATTAAAAAAGAAATATCAGTGGATATTTTGTTTAATAGAAAAAGTAATAGATACGACAAAATAAGAACTCTTGGAATCTCAAAATCAAATATTGATTATTTCAATAAAGAAATAATAAATATTGAAAAAAATTTATGGAAAATTAAAAAGATAAAAATTTTTACAGAGAAATCTTCTAATAAAGAAATTTTAGATTTTCAAAATAATGAAGAACAAATTTTTTCTATTATTAAAAATTACAAGTTATATGAAATTTTAAATAAAAATTTGAAAAAGAATAAACTCGTGAAGTTTAGAGATTTTATTAATTATGAGTTTATCAAAAAAGATAAATATAAATTAATTATTGATTGTGACTCCGAAAATAAAATAACTAAAAGATTTTTTTCAAATAAAATTGAAAAAGATTATCATAGTTATGCTTATACAACTATTATTAATCATAAAAAAATTCCTAAAAATGATATTGCATATCAAAATTTTACAAATCACGGTCCAATTGCTTTTTTACCTGTTTCTAATAGTCAAACTTCAGTAGTTTATTCTTTTAGAAAAAAAAATTATGATAGCAATTTCAATATTAAAAATTTAATTAAAAAATATAATCCCAAATATTCGATCTTAAAGATTCACGATCCTAACAGTATGGAATTAAATTCTTCAAATTTAAGAAAATATTATGAGGATAATATTCTAGCTTTTGGAGATTTGCTTCATAAAATTCATCCTTTAGCAGGACAAGGATTTAATATGTCTATTAGAGATATTAAACTTTTATCAGATTTAATAGATCAAAGAATTAAGATTGGTTTAGATCTGGATAGTTCTCTTTGCAAAGAATTTGCAAATAGTGCACAAGATAAAAATTATATTTTTTCAACGGGAGTTGATTTGATTTATGAATTATTTCATTTCGAGTCTAAATTGAAATCTAAGTTAATAGGTAGATCAATAAATATTATTGGTAAAAATAAATTTATAAATTCCTTTTTTAAAAAGTTCGCAGATAGTGGGTTGAGAATTTAAAATTATTGTAAAGTTGTATTATAATATTCATCATGAGTATAAGTAGAGAGTATTTCTGCTATTTTATCTTTTCTGATATCTAAATTTTTTGCTTCTAGCAATACTTGCTTTTCTTCTAAACTAAATGGAGATGCCATCGCTAAAGCATTTATTGTTTCATCTAAACTTTGTTTTTCTAAAGCTTTCCAATTAATAATAAATCCTCTTTTATCAAATAATGTTTTTAAATCTTTAAAAATTAATTCTAAATCTGAGAATTTTAAATCTTCGCTTTTTTCATTTAAATCATTAAAATAATTTTCATAATCAACTGCACATTTCCTATATTTTTCTATAGTCTTTAACTCACTTAAAATCTTAAATCTAATAATTCCCTTTAAATCAATTAGGTATCTACCATCGTCGGTCTCTTTAAAACTTGTTATTTTTCCTAAACAACCAATTTCATAAAGTTCAGGCTTTTCAACTTCAATTTTATTTTTATTTTTTGGTTGAACAATTCCTATTAGCTTCTCTGATTTCATAGAGTTATTGACCATGTCGATATATCTTGGCTCAAAAATTTGAAGTGGTACAGTAGTTTTTGGAAATATTATAAAATTACTTAGTGGAAAAACAGCTATTTCATTTGGTAGTTTCATTATTAAATATATTAATTTTAAAATTAAAATATACCTTTAAAAATATTATTAATAAATGATTTTTTGGATTGCCTCTTACCCTAAAAACGGAAATACATGGCTGAGGTCGCTTCTTAGTGCATATTATTACTCTAAAGACGGTGTTTTTATAAATGATAAAATTCTTAAAAATATACCTCAATTTCCAGAAAAGAAATATTTTAGCAGTTTTGAGTATGACAAAGGTAATCCAATCTCTACCTCAAAGCATTGGATTGAAGCTCAAGAAATAATTAACGAAGACAAAAAAGTAAGATTTTTCAAAACACATAACATTTATGGCTCAGTAGACAATAATAAATTTTCTAATAAATCTAATACTATTGGAGCAATTTATATAATTAGAGACCCGAGAAATGTGCTAACTTCTTTAATGAATCATTTTGAAATGAGTCAAGAAGAATCATTAAAATTTATGTTAAATGAAAAAAAGTTTACATATGACTATTTTAAAAAAAATGATTATAGTGATTTTCAATTCATTAGTTCATGGGAAAAAAATTATAAATCATGGATTAATAATAAAGATTTTCCAATTAAATTGATTAAATATGAAAATTTAATGAATGAGACATTTTTCGTAGTAAAAGATTTAATTAATTTTATAAATAAAACTTGTAAAATAAATAATACATTTAACAAATTAAAAGCTCAAAATGCAATTCAAACAACTTCTTTTGAAAATTTAAAAAAAATTGAGAAGAGGGAAGGATTTTCTGAGTCTATAAAATCAAAAAATAAACATGATAAAATTCCATTTTTTCATCTTGGGCCAGAAAATAATTGGAAAAAAATTTTTGATCCTGAATTTTCAAATAGACTTAATATTATTTTTAAAGAAAGTTTAAAAGAACTAAAATATTCTTAATTTATTTTTCATATTTCTTGCAATTATATAATTGAGAAATATAATGTTTTTTTATGCGGGCATAGCTCAGTGGTAGAGCGTCTCGTTGCCAACGAGAAGGTCGAGGGTTCGACCCCCTTTGCCCGCTCCATTAAAGATTAAAATTATGATAATTTGGATTGCATCTTACCCAAAAAGTGGAAACACTTATGTTAGATCTTTTTTATCATCCTATTATTTTTCCAAGAAGGGAAAATTTGAATTTGATTTATTGTTAAATATTAAGCAATTTCCTGCTTTGAGTTACTCAAATATAAAATCGTATACATTTTTAGATGCAGCAAATAATTGGATAAATAATCAAAAAAAATTTTTTAAAAAGGATCAATATTATTTTTTAAAAACTCATAATTCTTTAGAAGAATATTTTGGTAATAAATTTACAACTTCATCCGAAACCGCTGGAGCAATTTATATAATTAGAGATCCGAGAAATGTAATTACCTCCATGTGTAATCATTATTCATTAGATTTAGAAACTGCATTTAATAAAATGATAGATTCTAAATCTTCTTTATCTTTTAAAACTGCTGATGGCGATTATAGTAATTTTACTTTTTTAGGGACATGGTCAGACCATTATAAATCATGGAAAAATAATGTGAATTTTAAAACTTTGTTTATAAAATATGAGGATTTACAAGACAATGCTTATAATGAATTTACAAAAATTATTAATTTTATAGAGGAATTAAAAGGAACAAATAATAAAATTAATGAAAAAAAATTAATTAACTCTATAAATTCAACTAGTTTTTCTAATTTAAAAAATAAAGAAAAATTGTACGGTTTTGGAGAAAAAGCAATTTCTAAAAAGGGAGAGGAGATAAATTTTTTTAATCTTGGATTTAAAAATAAATGGGAAAAAATTTTACCAAAAGAAGTATCTGATAAAATTAAAGATAAATTTTTAGATGAATTAAGGGAGTTTAAATATGAATGAATTAAAAGATAAAAAATGTGTTCCTTGTGAAGGTGGAGCTGTTCCTTTTGATATTTCTGAAATTCACAAATATCAAAAAAAAGTTAATGATTGGAATATCATAAAAAATGAAAAAAATATTTTTCTTTTAGAAAAAGAATTTAGATTTAAAAATTTTTTAGAAAGTCAAAACTTTGTAAATAATGTTGGAAAAATTTCTGAGGAAGAGGGGCATCATCCAGATATTTTTTTTGGTTGGGGATATGCTAGAATTAATATAACAACACATGCCATAGAAGGTTTATCTGAAAATGACTTTATTTTAGCTGCTAAAATTGATCTAATTTCTAATGTCTAAAATGTCTTGTTTTTGAAAATAATAAGACGGTATTTGTTTCATTAGCAAATTTGATTACATCCTTATCTTTAATAGATCCAGCTGGTTGAACTATAGCCTTTACACCAAATTGAACTAACTTTTCAATTCCATCAACAAATGGAAAAAAAGCATCCGAAGCCGCAACAATATCTGAATTATATTCAAAAAATTTTTTCATTTTATCGATAGCAATTTTACAACTATCTAATCTGCTAGGTTGACCTGAGCCAATTCCTATTGTTGTTTTATTATTTGCTAGCACTATTGCATTTGATTTTACATATCTACAAACATTAAAAGCAAAAATTAAATCGTTAAACTGAGCTTGTGTTGGTCTCTTTTTTGAGACTATTTTAAAATCTTTTTTTGTAAAAACTTTGTTATCTTCAGATTGTATTAAAAAATTTTCATTAATTGAATGAAATTTTAAACTGTCTGTTATCATAAATTCTGAAGCATCAATTAATCTTATATTTTTTTTCTTTTTTAATAACTTTAAGGCAGATTTTTCAAAGCCATTTGCAATTATAACTTCAAGAAATGTATTATTTAATTCTAAGGCCAGTTTTTTATTGATACTAAAATTACAAGACACTACTCCTCCAAAAGCACTTATAGGATCACATGAAAAGGCAGATCTATAACTTTCAACTTTATTTTTAATAGCAGATACGCCGCATGGATTGGCATGTTTTATAATAACTGTGCCTACATTTTTTGGTAGAGATTTAGAAATAATCAAACCAGCAAAAATATCATTATAGTTATTATAACTTAATTTTTTTCCATGGAGTTGATTTATTTTAAGTATATTACTTTTAGAGTATAAAGCACTCTCTTGATGTGGATTTTCGCCATATCTAAGTTTTTCAATTAAGCTACCAAAAATTATTTTCTTTTCTGGAAAAGAATTTTTAGTAATTTTGTTAAAGTAATCTGAAATTAGAGCATCATAATAGGCCGTCTCAGTAAATGCTATTTGAGACATCTTTTTTCTAAAAATTTCTGAAGTTGATCCTTTGTATTTTATCATTTCATTAATAAGTTCGTTGTACTGTTTATTTGAAGTTATGACTGTGACATCATGATAATTCTTAGCAGCAGCTCTAACCATTGCTGGACCACCTATATCAATATTTTCTATAATTTTTTTATTGTTAGTTGTTTTTTCTAATGTTTTTTCAAAGGGATAAAAATTTACAATTACAAGATCTATATTTTTGAAATTATTTTTTATTAGATCTTGAAAGTGAGATTTTTTTTTCCTTTGATTTAAAATTCCTGCGTGAATTTTTGGGTGAAGTGTTTTAACTCTTCCTTCTAAAATTTCTGGTGAATTAGTGTATTGTGAAACTTCGGTACATTTAAATTTTAACTTCTTTATTTCTTTGAAAGTTCCATCAGAGGCAATGATTTCAACTTTTTGCTTTTTCAAAATATTTAATAAAGGCTTTAAATTTTTTTTATCTGATACAGAAATTAGTGCTCTTTTAATTTTTTTCATTAAATCTTATTTAGTTGCCAAATAATATTTTCATTTTGATTATTAATAATTCCAGAAATAAAAATATTTTGATTTTGAATATAAGAATTTTTATTACCGAAATATAACCCATTATCAATATTTATATCATAATTTTCACAATTAAATTTCCAACCCTCATCCCCAAGCTCAATTAAAATTGATTTATTATCCTGAGTTTTCATTAATTTTACGTCTGGCTCGAGATGAAATCTTATTTCAAATCTAATATTTAAATTTTTCTTTTTACTAAGAATTTTATCAGTACCTATAAATTTAAATTGTTCAGGGTAAAACTCAATTACCCTTTCATGAATTGTGCTATATTTTTTTTGATAACCATCATGAGCAGAGTTTATCTTCCAATAATTTTTTTCAAAAATAATATTTTTTTTTAATATTTTTAGATTATTTTTGATAAAAAATTTTTTTTTATTAATTCTTTTGTAAAGACAAGAAGAATTGTCATCAATAATCAAAGTGCTATGTGTTGCGGTTGATCTTGATAATTCAGCTAGCTTGATATTTTCTTTATTATAGTAACCACAATTACTTATCAATTTTTTTCCATTTGAATTTATCTCAAAAGATAAAGCTCCAGATTGATAATTCGTAGAAAATTTAGAGGATGGTGAAGAGCCCACGTCCATAACAATAGATACTTTTTTGTTACGTAAAATTGCATACCCACCAAATTCTTTATTTTCATTTTTAAATTTATAACTTAATCTTTTAAGGTAGTGATCAAATTCAGAATTATTAGAAACATTATTTCCATTCATTAAAATATCAAATTCTATATTTTGCCATATAAATGCGTATCCTTGTCCAAGGTAATAAATAGTCTCGTTAATATCTTCAGGTATCTCAACCTGAGATTCTTTAAACCATTCTCTTATTAAAATAAAATATTTTAAATAAAAAACTAATTGTTTTATATTTCTCGATTTTGGAAATCCATAATTATCAAATGAAAATTTAGATATCTTTTTTAAAAGATTTAATCCATATGTTAGATAGTTTTTTTTGTCCTTGTAACTTAGACCAACTAATATTATTGCTGCACATCCAATCATTTTATCATCTAATATTTCTGATTTGCTAATTTCATTAATTAAGTGGTTAGTTTGTTTTTGTATCATTTTGTCAAATTGATTTTGATATTTTTCATCATCTTCTTTGATTGTTAAATTATGATTTGAAAGCCAAGCTATGATTCTTTTTGAGGTTAAATCCAACTCCCAACTTTTAGAATTATATTTAAAATTTTTTTTAATCCAGTCAGACACAATTTTTTGGGTATTTTTTTTAGACGATTTCAAATCTAAACTAAAGAACCAATAAAAATTATTTAACCTTCTAAAGTTTTCAGAATTTATATTTTTATTGTCCCACAAATTATCAATTGAAACATCTTCAACGTTAATTTTTTTTTTTTGATACTTAATTAAAGAGGAAAGTAGATGAGGACTTGGTTTATATATTAAATTATTATTACCTATCTTAGATATTTTCTTGTCATAATAATTTGAATTAAGATAAATATTTCTCAAATGTTTTGAGAACGCATTGAGAAGTTGACTAATGAAACTTAAGGGGTTTCTAAAAATCATTTAACTATAGAGATTTTAATAAATCAATATTCTTTTTTATATCTCCATTATTGCTTTTAAATATTGTAGTACCTGAAACTAAAATATTAGCACCTGCTTTAATTGCAATTTTAGAATTTTCAAAGTTAATTCCACCATCTATTTCAATATCAAAATCTATATTTTGATCTGTTTGAATTTTTTTTAATTCTTTAATTTTATCTAAAACTTCTGGCATAAATTTTTGTCCTCCAAAACCTGGGTTAACACTCATAATTAATATCAAATCTATTTTATCTAAATATTTTCTGATAATGTCGACTCCAGTCTCCGGATTTAAAGACAATCCTACTTTTTTATTTAAACTTTTAATTTTAGAAATTGAAGCACTTAAATCCTCTGTTGCTTCAGGATGAATAGTAATGATATCTGCACCTGCTTCTGCGTAAGCATCAATGTACTTATGAACTGGTGAGATCATTAAATGTACATCAAATTTAATTGTACAATTTTTCTTAAGTGCTTTAATGACAGGTGGGCCGATTGTTAAGTTAGGAACGAAATGACCATCCATTACATCTACATGAATTAAGTCAGCACCACCATCTTCAAGTCTTTTTAATTCTTGGCCTAATTGACTGAAGTCAGCTGCCAAAATTGAAGGTGAAATTTTTATTTTTTTCATTACGTTTCAATTTTATTAATACCAATTTTTAAAATTTTATTTAATTAAAAAATTGATAAATTTGTCTCGAAATCTCACTTTCTAAAGGAAAAGAAAGCATTCCCATTACAGAGTATCCTAGTATATATGGCATTAAATAAAATCTAATCATAAAAAAAAACCAAGCAACATAAATTGGTACCAATGGTTGTATAATGAAAGTTGGAGTTATAGGTTTAAATGCCTTTATCAGAGGATTAGTAAATTTTACAAAAACTCTCATAAAAAAAAATTGAGAGTCTTCTCTTTGAAAGATGTTCATAGCCACTCTTCCAATTAAAGTCCACATAATAACTCCCAGAACATAGTCTATAATATAGACTAAGGGATGAAAGTTTGCAGACATTACTTATTTTATAATTTATTGAGAGACAAAATAAAAGGGGCGAAATTAATCGCCCCTTTAAATATTTTAATAATAGTTAGATAATAGATTTACCCGCAGGTACTCTAACATTATCAACCATTTTTTGTGTAGCAGCACTAGGTTCTGAAGTAATTAAACTTACTACAACCATAGCTACTAAGCTGACAGCTGAACCAAAGATACCAAAAGTTAACTGTGTAATACCTAAGAATCCACTTCCACCATTTCGTACCCAAATTAGGTAACCCATTCCTGAAAGTAATCCTAAAGCCATACCAGCTATAGCACCTTCTCTGTTAGCTCTCTTCCACCATACACCAAGTACTAGCGGGAAGAACAATCCAGACATCGCAAAGTCAAAAGCCCAGATTACTGAACCTAAGATACCTTGGATCTCCATTGCTGCAATAGTTGCTCCAGCAAAACCAATCACTACAAGTAATACCCTTGCAACAACTAGTCTCTTTGCAGTTTCAGCTTTTGGATCTATGATTTTATAATAAACATCATGTGAGATCGCATTAGCTATTGCTAGGATCAAACCATCAGCTGTTGACATGGCAGCAGCCATACCTCCAGCAGCAACCAAACCTGAAATTACATATGGTAATCCTGCAATTTCTGGAGTTGCTAACACAACGGCTTTACCACCCATGAAGAACTCGTTTAACTCTAGAGTTCCATTTCCGTTAAAGTCGCTCACAAACATCAAGTTTGCTTGGTTCCAGTTTTGATACCAGTCTATTGCTTGAACTTCAGCTATTGATTTACCAATAATACCTGTTGGTAATGTTGGATCAATCAATGACAATTTAGACAGTGTCGCTAACATTGGAGCAGAAGAATAAAGTAGGAAGATAAAGAATAAAGACCAACCTACCGATTTTCTAGCTGCTTTTACACTTGGAGTAGTGAAATATCTCATCATCACGTGAGGTAATGATGCTGTTCCCATCATCATAGCCAGTGCTAATGAAATAAATGCCCAAGGCGTAGCGTTTACCGCTGAGTGAGCCTTAGTTATTCCAGCTAATCCTTTAGGTACTGTTTTTAGATCAGCAGCTGCATTTTTTACAAAACCAAACTGTTGTTCTAATTCACCAATTCTAGCTACTTCATCAGCTAACATGAAGTGAGGGAAGAAACCCGCACCCATTTTGTTACTGATCCAGAATACTGGAAGCAAGTATGCTATAATTAGTACGATATATTGTGCAACCTGTGTCCAAGTTACTCCTCTCATACCTCCTAACATTGAACATAGTAAGATACTTACTAATCCAACATATACAGCGTATTGAAATGGAATATCAAGTGCAACAGATGCAATAGTACCTGTAGCATTAATTTGTGCAGTCACATAGGTAAATGAAGCAACAGTTAAAACTACTACTGCAAGAAACCTAGTTAAATTACCACCGTATCTTGTACCTATAAAATCTGGAACTGTGTAACAGCCAAATTTTCTCAAGTATGGTGCTAATAAAGTTGCAACTAACACATATCCACCAGTCCAACCTACAAGTAATGCCATATATCCATAGCCTTTAAAGTAAATACCACCTGCCATTGCAACGAATGAAGCACCAGACATCCAGTCTGCTGCTGTCGCCATTCCATTGAATACAGTTGGGACTTGCCTACCAGCTACATAATATGCATCTGCTTGAGCTGTACGTGATAGATAACCAATTATTGCGTAGATGAATACTGTAAAGGCAACAAAACAAATTCCAATTGCCTTCGAAGTCATACCCATCTGTTCACCAATTGCCATTAAGATTATGAAAGCTAAAAATCCACCTGTGTAGATTCCATAAACTTTAGGCAAATTATCTATAAAATTACCTTTAATCATTAGTCGTCCTCTCTTTCTGAAAAGCCGAACTCTTCATCAATTTTTTCTTGCCTATTCGCAAACCAGAAAATTAGGATTACGAAAATTCCAAGAGAACCTTGACAAGTGAACCAATAAGTTAACGGATAACCAAATGGTCCCGTAGTACTGTTCATTTCAGCTCCAAATAAGAAGATGCCAATTGAGAATACAAACCAGATTGCTAATGTCATGAATAGCAAACCTCTGGTTTTTTCCCAGTGTTGTTCTTGTTTTGACATTTATACCTCTCTCTTTTTAGTTATAACTGGCCAAAACCATAACCATTATGAAATAGATTTAAAGTGTTAAAATTGTTAAAAATAGTAGCGTTTTTTTGCTATAAATGTCAAAAATAGGGCTTTTTATGGGAAAATACAAACTAACATGGAGGGATTTATCTTGGAATGATTTCAAAGTTTATCTTTTTGCCATGTTCAAAGCTTTTATTCCAAAGGGAAAAATTGGCAATTTAGATGACCTCGAAATCTTTATTCAAACAAAATCAGCTTGGGTAAGTCAAGTAACTCTCTATGGCTATCTTAAAACTAGGATGGGGACAAGATATGTTCTCCATTTTGAAAATGATGAATTTATGGGTTCTGTAAATTTAGCTAAATGGAATATTTATGCAGTTGCTCTTCAAGATCTAACATTTTTTACATTCTCATATCTAAAAGCAAATTTTAATTATCAAGAAACTGATAAAGCAAAAGAAATTTTTTTAAAAATTTTAGATGATGAAACTACAAATAAAATGCCACCCAATATTATAGATGAAGCTAAAAAAAGTTTTGATGAAAGATTGCTACATATAGATTGGGAAGTTTATCACAATGATCTTCCTTTTAATCCTAGCGCTCTATCATTGTTTAAGTGGGCACCTATTTCTGAAGAGCTAAAAAATTTAGACAGAAAAATAGTTTTAAATTCAGTAATTTTAAAATGGGATATAATTAAAAAAGAGTTTAAAGAAAGAATCAAGTTTTAATTATTTTTACGGTTATCTACTAAACTCTGAACAACATTAGGATCAGCTAAAGTTGTTGTATCTCCTAATTGATCGTGTTCATTAGCTGCAATTTTTCTTAAAATTCTTCTCATAATTTTACCAGATCTTGTTTTTGGTAATCCTGGAGTAAAATGAATTAAATCAGGAGTAGCCAAGGGTCCTATTTGTTTTCTGACCCAAAGTTTTAAATCTCTCTCAAGTTCTCCAGTTTCCGTCTCATTAGCATTGAGAGTCACGTAGCAATATAAACCATTACCTTTGATATCATGTGGATAACCTACTACTGCAGCCTCAGCTACTTTTGGATGTGCTACAAAAGCACTTTCAATTTCAGCTGTACCTAGATTGTGACCCGATACTATAATTACATCATCTACTCTTCCCGTAATCCAATAATACCCGTCTTTGTCTCTTTTACATCCATCACCTGTAAAATATTTTCCTTCAAATTGAGAAAAATATGTGTCTATAAATCTTTGATGGTCTCCGTAAACTGTTCTCATTTGACCTGGCCAAGATTGTGCAATGCAAAGTCTTCCTTCACCAGGACCTCTTATCTCTTTGCCATTTTTATCTAAAAGAACAGGCTTAATTCCATAAAAAGGTTTTGTTGCTGATCCGGGTTTTAAAGGAATAGCTCCAGTTTGGGGTGAAATCATTATACCACCAGTTTCAGTCTGCCACCAGGTATCCACTATAGGACATTTTGAATTTCCAATGGTTTTATAATACCACATCCACGCTTCTGGGTTAATTGGTTCACCAACAGTACCAAGCAATTTTAACGATTTTCTTGAAGTTTTATTTACTGGACCATCTCCTTCTCTCATTAATGCTCTTATTGCAGTAGGAGCAGTGTAAAAGGTATTAACTTTATATTTATCAATAATTTGCCACCACCTAGAAGAATCAGGATAGTTTGGAATGCCTTCAAACATTATTGTAGTTGCCCCGTTAGCAAGTGGACCATAAATAATATAACTGTGACCCGTAACCCATCCAATATCCGCAGTACACCAATAAATATCTTTTGGTTTATAGTTAAAAATATATTGATGGGTCATTGATGCATAGACCATATATCCGCCGGTAGTATGTAAAACTCCTTTTGGCTTTCCTGTTGATCCAGAAGTGTAAAGAATAAATAATGGGTCTTCAGCACTCATTTCTTCAGGATCACAATTTGAAGAGACATCTTTAATCAAATCATGGTACCAAACATCTCTATCACTATTCCAACTTATCTCATTGCCAGTTCTTTTTACAACAATACATTTTTTTACATTAGGACAGCTTAATAAAGCTTCATCAGTTGTGTTTTTTAATGGAATTGTTTTTCCACCTCTAACACCTTCATCAGCCGTTATAATGTATTCTGATTCACAATCATTAACTCTTCCCGAAATAGAGTCAGCAGAAAAACCTCCAAAAATTATGGAGTGAACAGCACCAATTCTTGCACATGCAAGCATAAGAATAGCTAGCTCAGGTATCATTGTTAAGTAAATTGTTACACGATCACCTTTTTGAATTCCTAATTTTTTTAATCCATTTGCAGCCTTTGAAACTTTTTGATGAAGTTGTTTATAAGAAATTTTTTGATTATCCTTTGGATCATCTCCAACCCAAATTATTGCAGTTTTATCTTTCTTATCTTTTAAATGTCTATCTATACAATTAGCAGAGGCATTTAATGTGCCATCATAAAACCATTTAATTTTGACATCCTTGGTACTATATTTTATATCTTTAATTTTTTTATATGGTTTTATCCAGGTAATTCTTTTTCCTTCTTTTTTCCAAAAGCCCTCATTATTTTTTATTGAGTCTCTATATTTTTTTTGATAAGTAGTTTTGCTAGCTAGACTTGCTTTAATCCATTCAGGCC